>JARXAJ010000078.1 GCA_029865965.1 Aquabacterium sp. | reverse complement strand
CCTCGGCCACGTCGAACACGCCGCCAACACCCAGCACGGTGTTGGTGGCCGTGCGCATGCCCATCTTCAACCCCGCCGCGGGCTTGGCCTGCAGGAACAGGTTGAGGGTGGTCCAGGCATCGCCGACATTGCCGAAGACGTTGTCCACGCCTTTGCGCACCAGGCTGGGCACCACGGCCTGGTAGATCTGCGCCGCAGGCTTGATGGCGATCTGGTCGACCAGTTCGTTGAACGCGAAGGTCTGCCGGTTGACACGCTCCCACGGGTCGCCGCGGGCGGTGTCGCCGGCGGGCATGCTGGCGCAACCTGCCAGGGCCGCAGCGGCCAGCAGCAGGGGTGCGGCCAGGCGGCGAATCATGGCTTGGCCTCTGGAGCGGCAGCACCGCCTGCATCGGCGGCCTTGTTGAACAGGAACTGGCCGATCAGGTTCTCCAGCACCACGGCCGACTGGGTCTGCTTGATGGTGGCGCCGGCGGCCAGGTTGTCGATCTCGCCGCCGGCCTCCAGGCCCACGTACTGGTCGCCCAGCAGGCCGGCGGTCAGGATCTTGGCCGAGCTGTCTTTCGGAAACTGGTAGCTGCGGTCGATCTCCATCGTCACCACCCCCTGGTAGGTCTTGGGGTCGAGGCGGATGGCGGTGATGCGGCCCACCACCACGCCGGCCGCGCGCACTGGCGCACGTGGCTTCAGGCCGCCGATGTTGTCGAAACGTGCACTCACGGTGTAGCTGTCGGCCTGGCCGAAGCTGGTGAGGTTGGCCGCCTTCAGCGCCACGAACAGCAGCGCCGCCAACCCCAGCAGCACGAACAGCCCGACGCCGGTCTCGATGCTCTTCTTGCTCATGCTTGATCCTTGTGGACGGTGCAGCTTGCCAGATTCATGGCGTGGAGAACATCAACGCCGTGAGGATGAAGTCCATCGCCAGTACCGCCAGCGACGAGATCACCACGGTGCGGGTGGTGGCATAGGCCACACCCTCGGGCGTGGCCTGGGTTTCATAGCCCTGGTACAGCGCGACGAAGGTGCAGACAACACCGAACACCATGCTCTTGACCACGCCGTTGCCCACATCGCGCCAGATGTCCACCTTGTTCTGTTGGATCGACCAGAAGTTGCCGGCGTCGATGCCGATCAGCCCCACCGCCACCACCCAGGCACCCAGGATGCCGACGGCCGAGAACAGGATGGCCAGCAGCGGCATGCTGATGGCGCCGGCAATGAAGCGCGGCGCCAGCACCCGGGCGCGCGGGTCGATGGCCATCAGCTCCATCGCCGCCAGCTGCTCGCCGGCCTTCATCAGGCCGATCTCGGCCGTCAGCGAGGTGCCGGCCCGGCCGGCAAACAGCAGCGCGGTGACCACCGGGCCCAGTTCACGCACCAGGCTCAGGTTGACCACCAGGCCCAGGGATTCGGCCGCGCCGTAGGTGACCAGGGCGTAGTACATCTGCAGCGCCAGCACGAAGCCCACCGCCAGGCCCGAGGCCAGGATGATCACCAGCGACCGGTTGCCGATGGCATAGACCTGGGTGATGACCAGGCCGAAGCGGCGCAGCGCCTGCGGCAGCACGCCCAGCAGGCCGACGAAGAAGATCGCCGCATGGCCCAGGCCCTGCAGCGATGCCAGCACGCTGGCGCCGATGCCCTGCAGGAAGCTCATGGTGGCGCACCCAGGCCGAAGTCCTCGGCCATCGGCCTGGCCGGGTAATGGAACTTGACCGGGCCGTCGGGCTCACCGCGCACGAACTGGCGCACCTCGGGGTCGGTGCTGGCCATCAGCTCGGCCGGCGTGCCCTGGGCCACGATGCGCCCGCCGGTGGCCATCAGCACCACCCAGTCTGAAATCGCCATGCACTCGGGCACGTCATGGCTGATGACCAGCGAGGTGGCGCCGGTCACGTCGTTGAGCGTGCGGATGAGCTTGGCGGCCACGCCCATGCTGATCAGGTCGAGGCCGGCAAACGGCTCGTCGTACATGATCAGCTCGGGGTCGAGCGCGATGGCGCGCGCCAGCGCGATGCGCCGCGCCATGCCGCCCGACACCTCGGCGATCTTGAGCTGCGCCGCACCGCGCAGGCCCACGGCATTGAGCTTCATCAGCACGATGTCGTGGATCAGCGGCTCGGGCAGGTCGGTCATCTCGCGCAGCGGGAAGGCCACGTTGTCGTAGACCGGCAGGTCGGTGAACAGCGCGCCGAACTGGAACAGCATGCCCAGACGGCGGCGGATGCGGTAGAGCTGGGCGCGGTCGCGGGTGTTGATCACCTCGCCGTCGAACACCACCCGGCCGCTGTTGGCAGCATGCACACCGCCGATCAGCCGCAGCAGCGTGGTCTTGCCGCAGCCCGAGCCCCCCAGCACGGCCGTGACCTGCCCGCGCGCAAAGCGCAGGTTGACGTCATGCAGGATGGTGCGACTGCTGTCGTAGCCAAACGTGACGTGGTCGATCTCGATCAGCGGGTCTGGGCGCAAGGGGGTGGGTCGGCACGCACGACGGGGGTGCCGGCCAATGCTGCAACCCGTCCGCGCCGAATGGAGAATCAGCTGAAATTGTCGCACGCAGCGTCAATTCTTCAGGGTTGACACTGATTCGGCCCGGTAAAGCCGTTGGCCAGCCCATCGCGGCAAAGCCCGCCTGCGCAGGCATTGCCGACGACCCGCTTGGTCAGAAGGCCAAGGTCACGCCCACAGACAGCAGGTTGACATTCCCGGCATCGCCGAAAACCTTGAAGCGGTAGCGCTCCCACTCGCCGCGCACCGCAACACTTTTGGTCAGCGCGTACTCTGCGCCCACGCCGAACTTGTAGGACGTGCCGCTGTCGCTGTCGCTTTCATTGCCCGCACTGACCTTGGCCTTCCCATGGAACAGGCCAACCTTGCCGAACAGGCCCCAGTTCTGCGCCAGCGGCAACTTGCCGACCAGATCGACGAAGTAGCCGTGGCCCTTGAGGTTGCCGCTGACACTGACACTGTTGCCGCCATCTTCCAGAGGACGCCGTACATCGACGTGCGCGGTGACAACCTTGCGGTTGCCGCTGGCACTGTTTTGGGCGCTTTCTCCGTCGTCTTCGGTGACTGTCAGGCTGGCCTTGCCCAGGCCGACATAGCCGCCCTCCACTGCAAAATTGGGGCTGAGGTTGACACCAGCCAGCAGTTTGAAACCCGTGTCGGTGCGGTCGAACTTGGTGACGGTGAAACCGGCGGCCGCGCCTCCCAGGCTGCCACCGACACGGGACTGGCCCAAGGCGCCGCCCACGTACCAATCGGCTGCCTGGGCCGACGTCGTGGCCGCTGCGGCCAGGGCGACCGCCATTGATCTTGCGTTGAAGTGCATGGTCCATTCCTCAGGTTGACACGGCCGATTGCATAGCCGCGACCTGATGCTATGGAGCCGTGCCTGGCCCTGGTGACCCGTTGTTGCGCCAACGCGTCAGGCGCATCCCTTCAACGTGGGAGAGCGCTGCTGCCCATCAGGAAGCCGTCCACCTCGCGTGCGGCCTGGCGGCCTTCGCGGATCGCCCACACCACCAGCGACTGGCCACGCCGCATGTCGCCGGCGGCAAACACTTTGGCGACGTTGGTGCGGTAGCCGCCTTCATCAGTGTGGGCGCGGGCATTGCCGCGGTTGTCCTTGACCACGCCGAATGCATCCAGCACCGATGCCACCGGGTTGGTGAAGCCCATGGCCAGCAGCACCAGGTCAGCCTGGTACTGCTTCTCGGTGCCGGGGATCTCGACGAGCTTGCCGTCCTTCATCTCCACATGCACGGTGGTCAGGCTGCTGACCTTGTCCTGGCCAGACCCGGCGTTGAAGGATTTGGTGGACACGGCGAACTCACGCACACAGCCTTCTTGGTGGCTGGAACTGGTGCGCAGCTTGATCGGCCAGTAAGGCCAGACCAGGGGCTTGTTCTCGTGCTCGGGCGGCTGGGGCATCACCTCGAACTGGGTGACGCTGGCCGCGCCGTGGCGGTTGCTGGTGCCCACGCAGTCGCTGCCGGTGTCGCCGCCGCCGATCACGATCACATGCTTGCCGGTGGCCATGATCTGGCCTGCCAGCTCGTCGCCGGCCACCACCTTGTTCTGCATCGGCAGAAATTCCATCGCGAAATGCACGCCGTCCAGGTCGCGCCCGGGCACCGGCAGGTCGCGGCTCTGCTCGCTGCCGCCGGTCAGCAGCACGGCATCGAACTGGGCCTTCAGGTCGTCGGCGCTGATGGTCTGCTGGGCATCGTTGGTCACCTTGGCAGCGGCGCCGTCGGCCGGCCAGGCGCCCACCAGCACGCCGGTCTTGAACACCACGCCCTCGGCTTCCATCTGCGCCACGCGGCGGTCGATGTGGGTCTTCTCCATCTTGAAGTCGGGGATGCCGTAGCGCAGCAGGCCGCCGATGCGGCTGTTCTTCTCGAACACCGTGACGCTGTGCCCCACGCGTGCCAGCTGCTGCGCGGCGGCCAGGCCGGCCGGGCCGCTGCCGACGATGGCCACGGTCTTGCCGGTCTTTGCCGTCGGCGGCTGGGGTTGCACCCAGCCTTCGGCCCAGGCGCGGTCGATGATGGCGTGCTCGATGCTCTTGATGCCCACCGCGTCGTCGTTGACGTTGAGCGTGCAGGCTGCCTCGCACGGTGCCGGGCAGATGCGGCCGGTGAACTCGGGGAAGTTGTTGGTGCTGTGCAGCACGGTGATGGCGTTGGCCCAGTCATTGCGGAATACCAGATCGTTGAAGTCCGGAATGATGTTGTTGACCGGGCAGCCGCTGTTGCAGAACGGCGTGCCGCAGTCCATGCAGCGCGCCGCCTGCACCTTGGCCTGGTCGTTATTCAGGCCGATGACGAATTCCTTGTAGTTCTTGACGCGCTGGGGCACGGGCTCGTGGCCCTCTTCCAGGCGCTCGAACTCCATGAAGCCGGTGACTTTTCCCATGATGCTGTTGTCCTGATTCAGTGCGGTGTGCGTGGGGTGCGGCGGGTCACTTGGCCGGCACCGGGGTCTCGGTGTCTGCCTTGGCGCGGGCGATGGTGGCGGCCCGGGCCTTGGCTGTGTGGATCTCGCCGAGCGCGCGCTTGTATTCGTTGGGGAAGACCTTGACGAACCTGGCGCGTGCGCCGGCCCAGTCGTCGAGGATCTCGCGGGCGCGCAGGCTGCCCGTCCAGCTGTGATGCTGCTCGATCAGCGCCTTCAGCAAGTCTTCGTCGGCCTGGCCCAGGTGCCATACGGCGCGGTCGACGCTGGCGGCCTGCGCGTCGGCGGCCAGCACCTTGTCGAGCGACACCATGGCGGTGTTGCAGCGCTTGGCGAACTGGCCGTCTTCATCGTAGACGTAGGCGATGCCACCGCTCATGCCAGCGGCAAAGTTGCGGCCGGTCTTGCCCAGCACCACGGCCGTGCCGCCGGTCATGTACTCACAGCCGTGGTCGCCGGTGCCTTCGACCACCGCCGTGGCGCCGGACAGGCGCACGGCAAAGCGCTCACCGGCCACGCCGCGGAAGAAGGCCTCGCCGCTGGTGGCGCCGTACAGCGCGGTGTTGCCGATGATGATGTTCTTGGTGGCGTCACCCCGGAAGTCGATGCTGGGCCGCACCACCACCCGGCCACCGCTCAGGCCCTTGCCGGCGTAGTCGTTCGCGTCGCCGATCAGGTACTGGGTGATGCCCTTGGCCAGGAAAGCCGCAAAGCTCTGGCCGCCGGTGCCTTCCATCTGCATGAAGATGGTGTGGTCGGGCAGGCCTTCGGGCCGGTGGCGGATCAGCTCGCCCGACAGCATCGCCCCCACGCTGCGGTTGCGGTTGCGGGTGTCCTGCATGAACTGCACTTTTTCGCCGCGCAAGATGGCGGGCTGGCACTTGGCAATGAGCTGCACGTCCAGCGCGTTCTCCAGGCCGTGGTCCTGGGTTTCGGTGTGGAAGCGCGGCACGTCGGCCGGTGCATCGGGCTGGTGGAACACGCGGCTGAAGTCCAGGCCGCGCGCCTTCCAGTGGGCGATGCCCTTCTTGGTGTCGAGCAGGTCGCTGCGGCCGATCAGGTCGTCGAACTTGCGGATGCCCAGCTGCGCCATGATCTGGCGCGCCTCTTCGGCGACGAAGAAGAAGTAGTTGACGACATGCTCGGGCTTGCCGGCAAACTTCTTGCGCAGCACCGGGTCTTGCGTGGCCACGCCCACCGGGCAGGTGTTCAGGTGGCACTTGCGCATCATGATGCAGCCTTCCACCACCAGCGGGGCGGTGGCAAAGCCGAATTCATCGGCGCCCAGCAGCGCACCCACCACCACGTCGCGGCCGGTCTTCATCTGGCCGTCGGCCTGCACCCGCACGCGGCTGCGCAGGCGGTTGAGCACCAGGGTCTGCTGGGTCTCGGCCAGCCCCAGCTCCCAGGGCGTGCCGCAGTGCTTGATCGAGCTCCACGGTGATGCCCCGGTGCCGCCGTCATGCCCGGCGATCACC
>JARXAJ010000053.1 GCA_029865965.1 Aquabacterium sp. | reverse complement strand
ATCGACAACCTGCGCCGCCTGCCGCAGGACTGGCCGAACCTCAAGGTGATCCCGCTGGAGCAGAACTACCGCTCCACCGGCCACATCCTGCGCGCGGCCAACAACGTCATTGCCGCCAACCCCAAGCTGTTCGAGAAGAAGCTGTGGAGCGCGTTGGGCGACGGCGACCCGGTGCGCCTGGTCGAATGTGACGGCGAGGAGCACGAGGCCGAGCGCGCCGTGGCCTTCATCCAGAGCCTTCGCGCGCAGGGCGGGGCGATCGCCGACGAGCGCGGCAGCGGCCAGACCAAGTTCGGCGACTTCGCCATCCTCTACCGCGCCAACCACCAGGCGCGGGTGTTCGAGCAGAAGCTGCGCGCCGCGCAGATCCCGTACAAGGTGAGCGGCGGGCAGAGCTTCTTCGACCGCGCCGAGATCAAGGACCTGTGCGCCTGGCTGCGCCTGCTGGTCAACCAGGACGACGACCCGGCCTTCCTGCGCGCCGTGACCACGCCCAAGCGCGGCATCGGACACGCCACGCTGGGCAAGTTGGGCGAGTTCTCAGGCAAGTGGAAGAGCAGCCTGTTCGAGGCGCTGTTCTCGCAGAGCCTGGCCGCGCAGCTGGGCGCCAAGGCCATCGGCAGCCTGCATGAGTTCGGCCGCTACATCAACGACCTGCAGCACCGCGCCGCCCACACCCAGGGCGCCGAGGACTCCAAGGCGATGCTGCTGGAGTGGGTGAAGACCATCGGCTACGAGCAGCACCTGTACGACAGCGAAGACAGCGAGAAGCTGGCCGCCAGCCGCTGGACCAATGTGCTGGACTTCATCGACTGGATCAGCCGCCGCTGTGGCGGTGAACTGCGCAATGAAGGCGGCACGTTTGAATCCGAGAAGCAGACCGTGCTGCAGGTGGCGCAGACCATCAGCGTGATCATCAGCCTGGCCGAGCGTGGGGACGATGCCGATGTGGTGACGCTGTCCACCCTGCATGCCAGCAAGGGCCTGGAATGGCCGCATGTCTGGCTGGCCGGCATCAACGAGGGCCTGCTGCCCTTCAAGATCGACGCCGAAGACATGGCGCCCGAGGTGCTGGGCCAACGCATCGAGGAAGAGCGCCGCCTGATGTACGTGGGCATCACCCGCGCACGCACCACGCTGGCGGTGAGCACGCTGCGCCGGCGCAAGAAGGGCCGCGACACCATCCAGGGCGTGCCCAGCCGCTTCATCGCCGAGATGAAGTTGAACGAGGGCGGCGCCAAGGAAGACCCGCGCGAACGGCTCAAGCGCCTGCGCGCGCAGCTGTCGGCCAAGGTGGACGCGGCGCCGCCGGCCACCTGAGCGCCGGCCCGGATTCACCGGGCCGGTGGGCTGGCGTCAGAGCTTGGCCGACAGGCTCAGGAACATCGCGCGCGGCGCACCCGGCAGGATGGTCTGGTTCGAGCCGGTGGTGTCGCTGTTGACAAAGCCATTGCTGCCGATGGTGGCGATGTGGCGCTGGTTGCTCAGGTTGCTGACGGTGAGCTGTGCGGTCAGGTCGCGCAGGCCGCCGAACGAGCCCAGGCGGTAGCCCGCCGAGGCGTTGAACAGCGTGCGCCCATCCACCGCCCCGTCATTGAGGTAGGTGTAGTAGCGCTTGCCCATGTGCTCCATGCCCAGGTTGGCGAACAGCGGGCCGTTGTCGTAGCTCAGCACCGACTTGAACAGCATGCTGGGTGTGTCGACGATGGTCTTGCCGTTGGTCGCCACCTTCACGCCGTCGCTGACCGTGTCGCTCTTGTACTCGCTCTTGTTCAGGCTGATGCCGTTGAACCAGGACACGCCGCCGCCCAGGCGCAGTGCGCCAGAGGCTTCCAGGCCCAGCATCTGCGCATCGCCCACGTTGCTCAGCACGGCCGGGTTGCCGACGATGCCGGCACCTTGCTGCACGGCCAGCAGCCGGTCCTTGAACTTCACCGCATACACCGCCACCACGGCCTCGGCCTGGCGCGTGTTCAGGCGCCAGCCGGCCTCCAGCGTCTGCGAGGTCTCGGGCTTGAGCTTGGCGGCGATGGCGTCAAAACCTGCCTGCGTGGTGCTGAACGGCCCGGCGGTGCGCGACGACTGGTAGGCGCGCATGTTCTGGGCGTAGCCGGCAAACAGCTCGCTGCTGGCGTCCAGGGCCATCGTCAGGCCCAGCTGCGGCAGGAAGGCCTTGCGCGCGCGGATCGTGCCCTGCGGGTTGCTGTCGGCCGCGCCGATCTGGCGGGTAGCCGTGGTCTTGACGTCCACCGATTTGAAGCCGATGTTGACGTTGGTGGACGCATTCAGTGCAAACGCGTCTTCCAGCGAGAACTGGCTGGTGTTGGTCTTGAAGCCGTACTGCCACTGGGTGAAGAACGGGTTGGTCGGGAATGCATAGGGCGAAGGCACGTTGGCAGGCGAGGTGGCATAGAACCGGCGCGCCTGGTCGAACTTGTTCGTCTCCAGCCACAGCCCGGCACGCAGCTGGTGTTGGCCCAGTGCGTAGTCGCCGGTGGCCACTAGGCCGTCGCGGTTGATGCCGTATTCGGTGGTGCGCAACGCGATCGGCGTGCCATTGGGCGACGCCGTGTAGGGCGTGTACCAGAGGCCCGCGCCCTTGTTGTTGTGGTGGTAGACGGTGGCCTTCAGTTGTGCGGCCTGGCCCACGCGGGTGGCCACGCTGGCGCCGTACAGCTCGTCATTGCGCAGGCCCGAGCCGGCGTAGTAGGCGTCGTCGCAGGCGCCGCTGTAGGTGCTGGGCACGCCATTGACGGTGTTGCCGCACTTGTTGGTGGCGATCTTGACTGCCGCTGCAAAGTCAGGGTAGGTGTTGTCGAACTGCTCACCCAGCCGCGCGATCATCTCGTGCGACATGTCCTGGTAATCGATCTCCTGGCGCTTGGACAGGTTGGCGAAGGCACTGACCTTGGTGTCGCCGGTCTGCAGCACGTACTTGGCATTGAGTTGCTGCTGCTTCTGTTGGCCGTTGCCCTTCCATTTGTCAGAGCTCTGGTCGCTGACACTCAGGTAGGCCTTGCCGAAGCCGGTCTGTCCGGTGTCTAGCCGAGCAAACAGGTGGGTGTTCTTGTTGCTGCCCATGCCGATGGCGCCGCTGCCGCCGAACTTGTCGCTCGGGTCATTGGAATAAAACTGCAGCGTGCCGCCCAGGTTGCTGGACGAGGCCGTGCTCAGCGAGCCCGTGCCCGCAGACAGCACGGCGCGGCCGATGTTCTCGGTGGCGATGGCGCGGCTGATGTGCAGGCCGTTGAAGTTGGCATACGACATGTCGCCCAACGGCACATCGTCCAGTGTGAAGCCCAGCTGGTTCTGGTTGAAGCCGCGCACGGTGATGCGGGTCGACCATTCATAGGCGCCGAAGGAGTCGGCCGACTGGAAGTTCACCGACGGCAGGCGTGCCACTGCCAGCAGCGGGCTGGCGCCCGGGGGCAGCTGGCTGAGCTCCACCGACGAAATGGCCTCGACCTGGCGCGACTGGCCACGGCCATTGCCACTGATGGTCACTTGCTGCGGGTCGGCGGCCTGGGCCTGCTGGGCCGATGACACCGCGGGCAGGAACAGCGCGGCCACGACAGCGGCGATGGTGTGGGGGCGGGGGTTGAAGTGTCTGGGCATTCTGGTTGTCTCGTTGGAGCGGATCTGATTGATGTGCTGGCGTTGACTGCGGCACGCTGCAGCGTGTGCAGCGAGTGCAGCGTGCGCCTGGCATGCGGCTGCGGGTGGGGCCCGGCCGTGCCAGTGCACCGCAGACCATAGTCAGCTGCTGTGGCAGCACCATGACTGTGATGGTTTGTCACTTTTAAACATCGTCATCAACGGGTAACGCAATTTAATTACTCTAACGAGCCATTAGCCGGATGTCCATGAACCCTTCTGATCTGTCGATGCCGCTCAACCGCCGTGCATGGCTGCGTGCGGGCGGGTTGCTGTCGGTGGCTGGCGCTTGCGGGTCGGCGGCTGCGCAAGGCGCTGCCTTGCGCGGCGTCGAGGCCGCATCAGCGGCGCTGGCGCAGGAGGACGGTGTCTGGCGCCTGGCCTTCGGGTCCTGCGCCCGGCAGTCGCGACCGCAACCGATCTGGTCGCGTATCGCGGAATACAGGCCGCACCTCTTCGGGTTCCTCGGCGACAACTTCTATGCCGATGCCGACACGCCAGATTTGCTGCGTGCACGGCATGCCGAGTTCGCCCGGCTCGGCCCGCTGCAGGCATTCCGCCGCAGCCATGCGCACGTGGCCATCTGGGATGACCATGACTACGGCGCCGACGATGCCGGCGCCGACTATCCCCACAAGCTGCTGTCACAACAGTTGTTCTGCGACAGCTGGGACGAGCCGGCCGATGCGCCGCGGCGCCAGCGCAGTGGCGTGTTCGAGTCCTACCTGTTGCGCGCCCGTGGCCGCACGGTGCAGCTGATCCTGCCCGACCTGCGCTTCAACCGCAGCCCGCTGCTGGCCGACCCCGGCCGGCGCAACAACTACGAAAGCATGATGCAGGCCGCTAGGAGCGGCAGCACCACCCCTGTGCCGGGCTGGTACCTGCCCAACCCCGATCCATCGGCCACGCTGCTGGGGCAGGCGCAGTGGCAATGGCTGGAAGCCCAGCTCACCCAGCCCGCCGATGTGCGCATCCTTGCGTCGTCGGTGCAGTTCGCTGCCGAGGGCAGCGGTTGGGAATGCTGGTGGAACTTTCCGGCCGAACGCCAGCGTTTGCTGGATCTGCTGCGCCGCTGCCGCGTCCAGGGCCTGGTCGTTGTCAGTGGCGACATGCATTACGGCGAACTCTCGCGCCTGGATGCGCCCGGCCTCTACCCGCTGTGGGATCTCACCACCAGCGGCCTGACCGAGGTCTGGGCCGTGCCCACGCCCAACCAGCGCCGGGTGCAGGGTGTGGTGGCCGAGCCCAACTTCGGCAGCATCGAGATCGACTGGGCTGCCGGCAGCCTGGCATTGGCCATCCGCGGCGGCGACGGTGCGCCCCGCCTGGTGCACCGTGTCGCCCTCGACAGCCTGCGCCTGCCGCCGTCCTGACCCTGTTCACTGGCCTGCGGGCGTGCCAGGTGCACCACCTGACGCTGTCGGCCCCATCCTTCCCCCCAACCCGGAACTCCGACATGCCCCACACCTCCTTGTTCTCCCGCCGCGCCCTGCTGGCCGGTGGCGCGGCCACGGCCGCCCTGATGCTGGTGCCGCAGGCCCAAGCGCAGTCACAGGACCTGGCCGCCCTGCAGCGCGCGGCCCGTGCCGAAGGCAAGATCACCAGCGTGGGCATGCCCGACGATTGGGCCAACTGGAAAGACACCTGGGCCGATCTGGGCAAGCTCTATGGCCTGGTCCATGTGGACACCGACATGAGCAGCGCCGAGGAGATCGCCAAGATGATCGCCGAGGGCAAGAACGGCACCGTCGACATCGGCGACGTGGGCTTCGAGTTCGGTGCCATTGCCCGCGCCCGAGGTGTCACGGCGGCCTACAAGCCCAGCACCTGGGCGCAGATCCCCGCCTGGGCCAAGGACAGCGACGGCCATTGGGCGCTGGCCTACACCGGCACCATTGCCTTTGCCGTCAACACCAAGCGCCTGCCCAAGCCGCCCAGGTCGTGGCAGGAGCTGCTGGCCAGCAATGCCCGCGTCGCCATCGGCGAGGTCGGCCGTGCGGCCCAGGCCAATGCCGGCGTGCTGGCGGCGGCGGTGGCGCTGGGCGGCGGCGAGACGCGGCTGGACCCCGCACTCACCGCCTTTGCCCAGCTGGCCAAGCAGGGCCGGCTGGTGTCGGTCAACCCGTCGCCGGCGCTGATGGAGCGTGGCGAGGCCGATGTCTTCGTGATGTGGGACTTCAATGCCCTGGCCTACCGCGACAAGCTGCCTAACAAGACCGACTACACCGTGCTGATCCCCAGCGACGGCGCTGTCACCAGCGGCTACACCACCATCATCAATGTGCATGCGCCGCACCCCAATGCCGCCCGCCTGGCACGCGAATACATCTTCAGCGACGCTGGCCAGCTGAACCTGGCGCGTGGTTATGCCAGGCCTGTGCGCTTTGACAACCTGCGCCTGCCGGCCGACCTGCAGTCGCGGCTGCTGGAATCGGCCCAGTACAAGGCCGCCCGCCCGATCCAGAACACCGACTGGACCGAGGCCACCAAGACCCTGGGCAGCCGCTGGCAGAGCGTGGTCCTGGCTGGCAGCAAGTGAGCGTGCCAACGCCCCCGCGCCTGGCCGTCGTCATTGCCGACGGCCTGCGCGCCGATGTGGCCGAGCAGGCCATGGGTCATGTCTGGGCGTTGGTCGAAGCCGGCCGTGCCACTGCCACGCGTTACGCCTGTGCATTGCCCGGGCTGTCCAGGCCCTTGTACGCCACCCTGCTGACCGGCCTGCTGCCGGTGGACCATGGCATCGTCACCAACGAGGCGGTGCAGGCCTGCCCCGCCACCTGGCTGCATGACGCCCACGCCGAGGGGCTGCGCAGCGGCGTGGTGGCCTACCACTGGTTCTATGAGCTGCTGTCCGGTGAGCGCTTCAACCCGCTGCTGCACCGCCAGGCCGTGCCGGCCGGTGCCGGCATCGTCGGCGCCCGCTGGTACTTCGAGGACGCCTACCCCGACAGCCACACCCTGGCCGATGCCGAGGCGCTGCGCCAGCAACACCAGCCCGAGCTGCTGTTGGTGCATCCGATGGGGCCCGACGATGCCGGCCACCGGCATGGCGGTGAATCCGATGCCTACCGCCTGTGTGCGCGCCGGCTGGACGGGGTGCTGGCCCATGCGCTGCCCCTCTGGCATGCGGCGGGCTATGACGTGCTGCTGACCAGCGACCACGGGATGGGCCGCGATCGCATGCACGGCGGTGCCGACCCCAGCGAGCGTGTGGTGCCGTTCGTGTGGATGCCCCACACCGGGCGTGCCGCCGATGCCCTGGCCGACCAGCTGGCCCTGCCCCTGCCGGTGGGGTCCACCGGTCTGCGCGACTTCATCCGCAGTCACCGTCGGCTGGCGCAGGCGCAGGCCAGCGGTGGCTGAACGCGTTGCCTCGCCGTCTGCAGCGGCAGCCGCCGCCGTACCGGCTGGCGGGCTGGGTCGGCTGGCCTGGTTGCTGGCCGCCCCCTTGCTGCTGCTGACTGCGGCCACGGTGCTGCTGCCCTTTGTCTGGCGCGGTGCCGCAGCCCTGCTGGGTTGCTGGCGCGAGGCCGGTTGCGACGCCCTGCTCACCGCGTATCACACCCAGGCGCTGGCCAACACGGTGTGGATTGCACTGCTGTCCACGTTGCTGGCGCTGCCGGTGGCCGTGGTCGCCTGTGCTGCTGCCGCGCGCCGCCCGGCCTGGTCGTCGGTGTTGCGGCTGCTGGGCAGCCTGGGGGCCAACTTCGCCGGGGTGCCGCTGGCCCTGGCCTTCACGCTGATGTTCGGCGTGCAGGGGGTCATCACCCAGCTGGCCGGCGCCCTGCCGTTCCGGCTGGACGGGATGGGTGGTCTGCTGGCCGCTTACTGGTGCTTCCAGCTGCCGCTGGCGGCGATCCTGTTGCTGGCCCCGGTGCAGTTGCTGGATGCGCAGTGGGAAGAGGCCGCGGCCACGCTGGGCGCCAGCCGTGCGCTGTATTGGCGCCGCGTGGCCCTGCCGCTGCTGGCCCCCAGCCTGGTCGAGGTGGGCGTGCTGCTGTTCGCCAATGCCGCCGCTGCCTATGCCACGCCGTTTGCGCTGGCCGGCAGCAGCGCCAACGTGCTGGCGGTGCGCCTCACGGCCCTGGTCAGCGGTGACCTGTTTGCCGACCCGCGCCTGCCGGCCCTGCTGGCCCTGGAGATGTTCATGCTGCTGGCGGTTGCCATGCTGGGCGGGCGCCTGCTGTCGGGCTGGCTGGCGCGCCGCACCCTGGGCCCCGGGGCCGCGC
>JARXAJ010000271.1 GCA_029865965.1 Aquabacterium sp. | reverse complement strand
CGGATATCTGTATAAGAGACAGGCCCAGCGCCGGGCGCAGCCGGTGGCCGCCGTGCAGCAGACCGTGGCAGCCTATGCCCAGGCCGCCGCGCCGCGGGTGCAGCGGCCGGTGGGCCGCATCGGCGGCAACTTCGAGCGCCGTGGCCGCACCGACAGCGCCGCCGGCCGGCTGGTGGCCGACGCCCAGCTGGCGGCCACCCGCGCACCCGAGAACGGCGGCGCCCAACTGGCGCTGATGAACCCCGGCGGCCTGCGCGCCGACCTGGCCTGCAACGCCACACCGCCTTGCACCGTCACCTTTGGCGACGCCTTCGGCATGCAGCCCTTCGGCAACAGCCTGGTGGTGATGACGCTGAGCGGCGTGGAGCTGAAGGCGCTGCTGGAGCAGCAGCAGCCCCCCGGCCGGGCCAGCCCGTCGTTCCTGGCGCCATCGGCCGGCCTGGCCTACCGCTGGCTGGCCAGCGCACCGCCCGGCCAGCGGGTGCAGGACCTCACGCTGAACGGCCAGCCGGTGGGGCCCAAGCAGGCGTTGCGGGTCACGGTCAACAGCTTCATGGCCGACGGCGGGGACGGCTATGTGCAGCTGCGCACCGGCCGTGAGCGCCTGGGCGGCATGCAGGACGTGGACGCCCTGGTGGCCCACCTGCAGACCGTCCGCACGCCAGAGGCTGCCCCGCGCATCACCTGGGTGGATTGAGCCTGGCGCCGCGGCCGCCCGCCTGGTGCCGGTCGGCTGTGGCTGGCGTGAGCTGCTGCAAAGGAAGCGGGATGCCACCGCATCTGGCGATGCCGCATGGGGGTGCCCGTGCCCCCCGTCAAGTTGATGCGCGGCGCTGACGGCGTCTCGATCGCTTGGCATCAAGGGTTTAAACCAACAAAAAAGCATTAAATTAGTAAACAACGTCAATCTGTCACATTCTGATTCGACAATTCGGGCGGTGAAGCTGCGTGCGGCTGACCCCAGCATTGGCAAGCCACTTGCCGAGCGCAGAGCAACGACACCCGACAGACAACCCGATCGAGCAGATGCCCGCATGACATACCCACACTTGAACAGCTTTGCCCGCAGCGCACTGGGCGTTGCGGTGGCCATCGTGGTGGCAGCACCAGCCCTGGCGCAGAACACCACCGCCGCCATTGGCGGCCGGGTGGTCGATGGCGGCGGCAAGGCCGTGGCCGGCGCCGCCGTCAGCATCCTGCACACCGAATCGGGTGCCACCAGCACCACCACCACCGACGCCGAAGGCCGCTACGCCGCGCGCGGTCTGCGCGTGGGCGGGCCCTACACCATCACCATCCGCCAGGGCGGCCAGAGCGAGACCCGCAGCGGCATCGTGCTGGCCCTGGCCGAAACGCTGACGCTGGACGCCACGCTGGGCAACGCCACCGTGGTGGTCACCGGCCAGGCCCTGAACCAGACCTTCAGCCGCAGCAACATGGGTGCGGGCACCAACATCAACAGCGCCCAGCTGAACGCGCTGGCCTCGGTCCAGCGCAACCTGCAGGACTATGCCCGCACCGACCCGCGTGTGGCCCAGACCGACAAGGAGCGTGGCGAGATCTCGGCGCTGGGACAGAACAGCCGCTTCAACCGCATCATGATCGACGGTGTCACCACCAACGACACTTTCGGGCTGGAGAGCAACAACCTGCCAACGGCCAAGCAGCCCATTTCGATCGACGCCATCCAGTCGGTGCAGGTGAACGTTGCCAACTACGACGTCACGCAGAAAGGCTACACCGGCGCATCGATCAACGCCGTCACCAAGAGCGGCTCCAATGAATTTGCCGGCAGCGTCTACTACGTCTGGCGCGACGAGAGCCTGACCGGCAAGCGGATCAACCGCACCACCAGCGTCTACAGCGACACGCCGGCCTTCACTGAAGACACCAAGGGCTTCACCTTCGGCGGCCCGATCCTCAAGGACAAGCTGTTCTTCTTCGCCAGCTACGAAGAGCTCAAGAGCTCGAAGGCCAGCCCTGACTTCGGTCCGATCGGCGGCGCGCTGACCAACGTCGGCATCACCGCCGATGCCATTCGCGGCATCACCGACATCGCCAAGACAACCTGGGGCTTTGACGCTGGCGGCTCGGCAGTGCCGACCGGCACGGCAACCGCGGTCAGGGACATGTTGCTCAAGCTGGACTGGACGATCAGCGACGACCACCGCGCCAGCCTGCGCTACACCAAGACCGAGCAGACCGAGCCCTTCTTTTCCAACTTTGGCACCCGGTCGCTGTCGCTCAGCTCGCACTGGTACGACCAGCAGAAGTCGATCGAGACCGTGGTGGCGCAGTGGTTCGCTGACTGGTCGCCCGGCTTCAGCACCGAGGCGAAGCTGTCGCACCGCGACTACAAGAGCGTGCCCCGCAATGCCAGCACACTGCCGGCCATCGCGTTCGACTTTGGCGGCGCTGTCCCCGCAGGCGTGGCCAGTGGCGACCGCACCCTGTGGATCGGCACCGAGCGCAGCCGCCACTTCAACGAACTCGCGACCAAGACGCTAGACGGCTATCTTGGTGCCACCTGGGCGCTGGGCAAGCATGAGCTGAAGTTCGGCGGTGATTTCAGCCAGAACCAGATCTTCAACGCCTTCCTGCAGGACACCAACGGCCAGTACAAGTTCCAATGCGAATCGGCCTATAGCTACAGCTTCGGCGCTATCAACTGCGGCACGGCCACCGCTGCTGCGGTCGAGGCGGCGGTGCTGGAGAACTTCCGGCTCGGCCGCGCGTCGGCTTACCAAGCGCAGCTGCCGCTGACTGCCACCGGCAGCAAGCTCGACGGTGTGGCGCAATGGAACTTGCGCAGCCTGGGCCTGTTCCTGCAGGACACCTGGCGCGTGGACGACAAGCTCACGCTGACGCTGGGCGCGCGGCTTGACCAGACCGGCATGCCCGACACGCCCTTGGCAAACCCAGCTGTGGCAGCCGCTGCGACAGTGAACGCCGCCACCGGCCGTGCCGCCGGCGGCTTCGGTCTGGACAACACCCAGACACTCGATGGCAAGACGTTGTTCCAGCCGCGTCTGGGCTTCAACTGGAATCTGGGCAGCAAGGAACGCCGCCTGCAGGTGCGGGGTGGCGTGGGCCTGTTCGAGGGCGAGGCTGCCAATGTGTGGCTGTCCAACCCTTACTCCAACACGGGCGTGGCCATGGGCTTCTACGGCTGCGGCTCGAGCAGTGAGCTTTCCGGCGGCACGGCCAACCGGGCGGCCTGCCTGAACAACGTTGCGTTCACGCCCAGCGTAGACGGCCAGCCCCGCCCGGCTGGTACGCCGCCGGCACCCGGTGTCGACATCCTGGCCGGTAACCTGCGCCAGCCGGCTGTGTGGAAGATGAACCTGGCCCTTGACGCCGAGCTGCCCTGGTGGGGCCTGGTGGCCGGTGCCGAACTGGTGCACACCAAGGTGCGCCAGGGCGTCTTCTACCAGCACCTGAACCTGGGTCAGACCACCCGCACCGGCAGCGATGGTCGCGAGCTGTTCTACAACGCCAGCGGCTACAACCGCGACTGCTGGAGCGCCGCTGGCGCCGTCACCGCCACGGCCGCCGGCTGTGGCGGCACGGTTTCCAGCCGGTCACTGAACAACCCCAACTTCGGCAATGTGTTGCTCACCAAGGGCACCACCAAGGGCAGTGGTGACGCGCTCACCCTGGCGCTGGGCCAGCAGCCCAGCCGTGCATTCGGCTGGCAGGTGGCCTACACCCGCACGGGTGCCACAGAAGTCAGCCCGCTCACCTCGTCGGTGGCCAACTCCAACTTCAATGCACGTTCCGTCTTCAATCCGAACGAGGAGGTGGCTGCCAACTCGGCCTACCTGATTCGCGACCGCGTCAGTGCGTCGCTGACCTGGTCACGGGCGTTTGTGGGCAACTACAGCACCCGCGTCGGTCTGTTTTATGAAGGCCGCAAGGGCAAGCCCTACAGCTGGACTTACTACAACGACCTGAACGGCGACGGCTTGGCTGGCAATGACCTGATGTACATCCCCAGCGCGCCGGGTTCGGGCGAGGTGGTGTTCGAGGGCGGCGCCGCAGAGGAAGCGAAGTTCTGGGACATCGTCAACGCCGACTCGTCCTTGTCTGGTGCACGCGGGGGTGTTGTCAAGCGCAATGCAGCCTATGCACCTTGGGTGAACAGCTTCGACCTGCGCATCAGCCAAGAGGTGCCTGGATTCCTGCCAAAGCACAAGGGTGTGGTCAGCCTGGACTTCCTGAACTTTGCCAACCTGCTGAACAAGCGCTGGGGCCGCATCAACGAGGTGGCATTCCAGTCCAACGGCGGCGGCGCACGCAGCTTCGTCAACTACAAGGGGCTGGACGCCAACGGCAAGTACGTCTACAGCCTGGGCAGCCTGGAGGACTACGTCACCAAGCAGGCCAAGGGCGAGAGCCAGTGGGCGCTGCAGGTCACGGCGCGTTACGAGTTCTGATCCGCGCCTGGCCCTTCGGGGCCTTGGCAGCAGGGCGCCGCACGACGGCGCCCTGCCCGCTTGTGGGGTGCCCACACCATGCCGCGCGGCCGATGCGCAACGCCAGCACCACCGAGGTGGTCGTCCTGGTCACGCCGTCCAACTGGCCGATGGCGTCGAGCAGCACGTTCAGGCGCTGGCTGCTGTCGGCCTGCACCACGGCGGCCGGCACCTGCGCGGCGGTGGACCTGTTCCATGCCGGCAAACTGCCGCAGCGCGGCGACATCGGCCAGGCGCAGGTGGCCCCGCCCGACTTCCCGGCCAACCGCTTCGGCAAGGCGTATCCGCAGAGCCGCCAGGTCGAGAGCCTCGGCTGATTGGTGGATGATCCCGGCATGACGACTGCTCACACCCTGCTCACCACCCTCGGCGTGCCCGAATCCGCCTTCACCGGCGGCAGCCTGCGCGCCCGTTCGCCCATCGACGGCAGCACCACCGGCATGGTGCATGCGGCCACAGCGGCCGACGTGGCCGCCGCCGCCGGCCGCGCGCATGCCGCCTTCCTGGCCTGGCGCAACCAGCCGGCGCCGCGCCGTGGCGAGCTGGTGCGCCTGTTCGGCGAACAGCTGCGCGCCCACAAGTCCACGCTGGCGGCCCTGGTCACGCTGGAGGCCGGCAAGGTCACCAGCGAAGGCGCCGGCGAGGTGCAGGAGATGATCGACATCTGCGACTTCGCCGTGGGCCTTGGCCGTCAGCTGCATGGCCTGACGATCGCCAGCGAGCGCCCGGGCCACCGCATGATGGAGCAGTGGCACCCGCTGGGCGTGGTGGGCGTGATCAGCGCCTTCAACTTCCCGGTGGCCGTGTGGTCGTGGAACGCTGCGCTGGCCCTGGTCTGCGGCGACACCGTGCTGTGGAAGCCCAGCGAGAAGACACCGCTGACGGCGCTGGCCACGCAGGCGCTGTTCGACACCGCCGTGGCGCAGTTCCGCGCGGCCGGCGGCGAGGCGCCCGACCACCTCAGCCAGGTGCTCAACGGTCTGGCGCCGGTGGGCGAGGCCCTGGTCGACGATGCCCGCGTGGCCCTGGTCTCGGCCACCGGCTCCACCCGCATGGGCCGCGCGGTGGCGCCCCGGGTGGCAGCGCGCTTTGGCCGCTGCCTGCTGGAGCTGGGCGGCAACAACGCCATCATCGTGGCCCCCACGGCCGATCTGGACCTGGCGGTGCGCGGCATCCTGTTCGGCGCCTACGGCACAGCCGGCCAGCGCTGCACCACCACCCGCCGGGTGATTGCGCACGCCAGCATCCACGACGCGCTGGCCGCGCGCCTGGAGCGCGCCCGCGCCAGCCTGCAGGTGGGCGACCCGCGCAGGCCGGGTGTGCTGGTCGGCCCGCTGGTGGATGAAGCGGCCTTCCACGCCATGCAGGCCGCGCTGGACCAGGCGCGCGACCAGGGCGGTGCGGTGGCCGGCGGCGCACGCGTGCCGGTGGGCGGCGCCGACGCTGCGTTCAGCGACGCCTGGTATGCCGCGCCGGCACTGGTGCAGATGCCGGCGCAGACGGTGGTGGTGCAGCACGAGACCTTCGCGCCCATCCTCTACCTGCTGACCTACGCGACATTCGACGAGGCCATCGCCCTGCAGAACGGCGTGCCGCAGGGCTTGTCGTCGGCCATCTTCACCAACGACCTGCGCGAGGCCGAGGCCTTCCTGGCCGCTGCCGGCAGCGATTGCGGCATCGCCAACGTCAACATCGGCACCAGCGGCGCCGAGATCGGCGGCGCCTTCGGCGGCGAGAAGGAGACCGGCGGCGGCCGCGAGAGCGGCAGCGACGCCTGGAAGAACTACATGCGCCGCGCCACCAACACGGTGAACTACTCGCGCGCGCTGCCGCTGGCGCAAGGCGTGACCTTCGAGGTCTGAGAGCCGCCCCGTCGGCATCGGGCATCATGCGGGCGCTGCCCGTCCCCCCTGCCTCCGCATGAGCGTCTTCCTCTTCAAGCGACTGTGTACCTTCCTGGCCACGCTGATGGTGGCGTCGGTGCTGGTGTTTGCCGTGCTGGAGCTGCTGCCCGGCAACGTGGCCCAGGTGATGCTGGGCGAGACGGCCACGCCGGAGTCAGTGGCCGCGCTGGAGAAGAAGCTGGGCCTGGACCGGCCGGCGCTGCAGCGTTACCTGCACTGGGTGGGCGGCCTGCTGCAGGGCCGCACCGCCAACAGCTTCTCGTACGACACGCCCACCGCCGAGCTGATCGTTGAACGGCTGCAGGTGACGCTGCCGCTTGGCGTGCTGGCGATGGCGCTGACCACCGTGCTGGCCCTGGCGCTGGGCATCTATGCCGCCGCGCGCCACAACCGCCTGGGTGATGTGAGCGTGATGGCTGCCAGCCAGCTGGGCATCGCCATCCCCAGCTTCTGGTTCGCCATCCTGCTGATCCTGCTGTTCGCGGTGAAGCTGCAGTGGGTCAGCGCCGGCGGCTTCCCCGGCTGGACCGCCGACGACGGCGGCGGTGTGATCGACGGCCTGAAGGCGCTGATCCTGCCGGCCATTGCGCTGGCGCTGGTGCAGGCGGCGATCCTGGCGCGGGTCACCCGGTCGGCGGTGCTGGAGGTGATGCGCGAGGACTTTGTGCGCACCGCCCGCGCCAAGGGCCTGAGCCGGCGCCAGACGCTGTGGCGCCATGTGCTGCGCAACGCCATGATCCCGGTGCTCACCATCATGGGCCTGCAGTTTGCCAACCTGATCACCGGCACCATCGTGGTCGAGAACGTCTTCGTGCTGCCCGGCATCGGCCGGCTTGTGTTCCAGGCCATCGCCAACCGCGACCTGGTGGTGGTGCGGGATGTGGTGATGGGCCTGGTGGCGGTGGTGGTGGTGGTGAACTTCCTGGTCGATGTGCTGTATGCGGTGGTCGACCCACGGCTGAAGGCCAGCGACGCATGATGCTGTGCTTGCCGAAGCCGGCCGGCGGGCCGGGCGCCGGGCCGCCCCCAAGCCGGCCCGCCGAGGGGCGGGCATGACCGGCTTCGGCGCCCGCGCGCTGCGCCACCCCAGCTTCCTGATCGGCGCGCTGCTGTCGGGGCTGCTGGCGCTGGCGGCCCTGATCAGCCTGTTCTGGGCGCCCTACCCACCGGCCGAGATCGACATCCCCAACAAGCTGCAGGCGCCCACGGCCGCGCACTGGCTGGGCACTGACAGCCTGGGCCGCGACATCGCCAGCCAGTTGCTGGTGGGCGCGCAGAACGCCATCGTCGTGGGCCTGATCGCGGTGGGCATCGGCCTGCTGGTGGGCGTGGCCCTGGGCTGCCTGGCGGCGGCGCGGCGTGGCTGGGTGGACGAGCTGGTCATGCGCGCGGCCGACTTCACCTTCGCCTTCCCGGCGCTGCTGTCGGCCATCATGCTGGGCGCCATTTACGGGCCGGGGTTGTTCACCGGCATCCTGGCCATCGGCATCTTCAACATCCCGGTGTTTGCCCGCATCAGCCGGGGCGCAGCGCAGGCGGCATGGGCGCGTGAGTACGTGCTCGCCTCGCGCGCAGCCGGCTTCGGGCCGTGGCGCATCACACGTGACCATGTGCTGCCCAACATCGCCAGCGTGCTGATCGTGCAGGCCACCATCTCGTTTGCCACCGCCATCCTGGCCGAGGCGGCGCTCAGCTACCTGGGCCTGGGCACGCAGCCGCCGCAGCCCAGCTGGGGGCGCATGCTCAATGAGGCGCAGAGCCTGCTGTTCCAGGCGCCGATGCTGGCGGTCTACCCCGGCCTGGCCATCGCGCTGAGCGTGCTGGGGCTGAACCTGATGGGCGACGGCCTGCGCGACCTGCTCGACCCCAAGCTGGCGCGGCGGCGTTGAGCCGGCGGCTGCTGTCCAACGCGGCAACGGCCTGCGGCGTACAATCGCGGGTTGCCTGCGCTTGGCGCACGCGGGGCACCGCCTCTGTCGTCACACCGCAATACCGCCGATCGCGCGGCCTGCCCCCGACTGTCCGCACCCTGGCGCCCCCGGCGCCGACCTGGGTCGCCGGCCCCGGGCCTGCCGCCGACCCCTGCCTGCCCACCCACATGGTGGCAGTGCGTGAACCACAAGTTTCCGGAGATCCCCGCCCCATGGCCAAGGAAGAACTGATCGAGATGCAGGGCAAGGTGACCGAGGTCCTGCCCGACTCGCGTTACCGCGTGACGCTGGACAACGGCCATGAGCTGATCGCCTACACGTCCGGCAAGATGCGCAAGCACCACATCCGCATCCTGGCCGGCGACGCCGTGTCGCTGGAGCTGTCGGCCTATGACCTGAGCAAGGGCCGCATCACTTTCCGCCACATCGAGCGTCGCGGCCCCGGGCCCGACCAGCAGCGCAGCGCGCGCTGACCTGCTCCCCACGCCTCAGCGTGACCGCCACCCCAGCGCCAGGCTGGCCGTGGCGCCCAGCCTCTGGCGGGTGATCGGGCTCGCTGCCGCATCGCCCTGCAGTTGCGAGACGCCCAGCCCGCCCGCCAGGGTCCAGCGCCCACCCAGCGGCACATGCAATGCCGCGCCGGCCTGCAGACTCAGCAGCCCGGCGTCTGGCAGATAGGCCGTGCGGCCGGTGCGCAGCGCCACGTCGGGCGTGATGCCGTAGTGGGTCTGCATGTGCCGACGGTCAGCCCAGGTGGCCCCCAAGCCCAGCGTCGCCCTGGCCGTTGGCCACGGCGTCCAGCCGTAACCCAGGCCGGGCAGCGGCAACAGCAGGCCGCAGGCCAGCCAGGCGGCGGCACGTCGGGTGGTCAAGGGCATCCTGTCTCCAGAGCAGGTGCGCAGGGCGGTGCCGCGCACGGCCGCTCAGTCTGCGGGCTATGGCTGAAGCAGGGCTTAAGCGCTGGCAGATGCCGCACAATCCGGCCATGCTGTTGACAATGCCTTCACTGCCCGGCCTTGTGCGGGCGCCCGGGCGGGCCTGACATGCCCGCCAACGTCGAGATCAAGGCCCGCATCGCCAGTGTGCAAGCGCTGCTGCCGCTGGCCCAGGCGCTCAGTGACGACAAGCACCTGCAGCGCATCCACCAGGACGACACCTTCTTTGCCGTGCCGCGTGGCCGGCTGAAGCTGCGGGTGTTCAGCAACGGCGCGGGTGAGCTGATCCACTACCACCGCCCCGACGCTGCCGGCCCCAAGTTGTCTGACTACGTGCTGGTGCCGGTGGCCGACCCCGACAGCCTGCGCGAGGCCCTGGCCCGCGCCTGCGGCCTGGTCGGCCGGGTGCGCAAGCACCGCATCCTGGCGCTGGTGGGCCCCACCCGCATCCACCTCGACCAGGTCGAGGGCCTGGGCGACTTTCTCGAACTGGAAGTGACCCTGCACAACGGCATGTCCGAAGCCGAAGGCACGGCCATCGCCCATGCGCTGATGGCCCGCCTGGGTGTGGCGCCCGGCCAGCTGCTGCAAGGCGCCTACCTCGACCTGTTGCGCGCGCAGGGCGCCACGCCGGCATGACACCCCCCGGGCCAGGCACGCCGGCCTTGCTGGCGGTGCACGACTTGCGGGTGACGCTGAACACGCCGCGCGGCCCGGCCGAAGCCCTGCGCGGCATCTCGTTCGACCTGCAGCGCGGCCAGACCCTGGGCCTGATCGGTGAGTCGGGCTGCGGCAAGAGCATCACCGCGCTGGCGCTGATGGGCCTGCTGCCTGAGTCTGCCCAGGCCAGCGGCAGCCTGCAGCTCGACGGCCGTGCGCTGCTGGGCCTGCCCGAAGACGACTGGTGCCGCCTGCGCGGCAACCGGCTGGCCATGGTGTTCCAGGAGCCGATGACCGCGCTGAACCCGCTGCACCGCATCGGCCACCAGATCGCCGAGCCGCTGCGCCTGCACAAGGGCCTGAGCGCTGCCGCTGCCCGTGCCGAGGCCCTGCGCCTGCTGGAGCGGGTGCAGCTGCCGCAGGCCGCACAGCGTCTGGAGGCTTACCCGCACCAGCTGTCGGGCGGCCAGCGCCAGCGCGTGGTGATTGCCATCGCCCTGGCCTGTGGGCCCGATGTGCTGATTGCCGATGAGCCCACCACCGCGCTGGACGTGACGATCCAGCGCGAGGTGCTCGACCTGATCGCCCAGCTGGTGGCCGAGGACGGCATGGCCCTGCTGCTGATCAGCCACGACCTGGGCGTGATGGCCGAGAACGTCGACCGCCTGCTGGTGATGTATGGCGGCACGGTGGTCGAGTCGGGGCCAACGGAGGATGTC
The DNA here is from genome assembly GCA_029865965.1 of Aquabacterium sp. Classification (GTDB taxonomy): domain Bacteria; phylum Pseudomonadota; class Gammaproteobacteria; order Burkholderiales; family Burkholderiaceae_C; genus Pseudaquabacterium. The sequence goes on along the minus strand of JARXAJ010000271.1, from coordinate 1,168 downwards.
TTCCACCGCCGCGCCCACCCCTACACCCGTGGGCTGTTTGCTGCCCGGCCGCAGCTGGGCTTGCGTGCTGCCGCCCAGGCGGCAGGGGGTGCGGGCCGCCGCCACCGGCTGACCACCATCCCCGGCCGCGTGCCCGAGCTGATCGACCTGCCCGCAGGTTGCGGCTTTGCCGACCGCTGCGGCCTGGCGCAGGCCGCCTGCCGCGCCGCGCCGCCGCCTGCGGTGCAGATCACCCCGCAGCACCAGGCGCGCTGCCTGCGGCTGGACGCGGCGCAGGATCTCGCATGACCGAGGTGTTGCTGCGCGTCGATGGCCTGGTCAAGCACTACACCCTGCCGCGCCAGCGCCTGCTGGCGCCCGCGCCGGTGGTGCGGGCGCTGCAGGGCGTCAGCTTCCGCCTGCATGCCGGCCACAGCCTGGGCGTGGTGGGTGAATCGGGCTCGGGCAAGAGCACGCTGGCCCGCCTGGTGATGGCGCTGGAAGCGCCCACCGCCGGCACGGTGCAGCTCGGCGGGCAGGACCTGCAAACGCTGGCGCCAGCCGCGCTGCGGCGCGCCCGCGCCGGCTTCCAGATGGTGTTCCAGGACCCGTTCGGCTCGCTCGACCCGCGCCAGACGGTGGGCCGCATCGTGGCCGAGCCCCTCGCCGCGCAATGCGGCGAGCCGGGTTTCCCCGCGCAAGGCGGTGCCGGTGCCGCCGACATGCAGCAGCGCGCCGCACAGATGCTCGACGCCGTGGGCCTGCGCGCCAGCGACGTGTCCAAGTATCCGCATGAGTTCTCGGGTGGCCAGCGCCAGCGCATCGCCATCGCCCGCGCCCTGGTCACCAACCCCCGGCTGATCGTGGCCGACGAGCCGGTCAGCGCGCTGGATGTGTCGGTGCAGGCCCAGGTGCTGAACCTGATGCAGGACCTGCAGGACCGCCTGGGCGTGACCTACCTGTTCATCAGCCACGACCTGGCGGTGGTGGATCTGGTCTGCGACGAAGTCATCGTGCTCTACCAGGGCCGCTTGGTCGAGCAGGGCACGCCCGAGACCCTGTTCAACGCCGCCGCCCACCCCTACACCCGCGCGCTGATGGACGCCGTGCCCGGCACCCGCCCGCGTGCCCGGGCGGCAGCCACCCGGCGCCAGCGCAGCGTGCTGCCCGCAGACGCGCCGGCATCGGC
>JARXAJ010000192.1 GCA_029865965.1 Aquabacterium sp. | reverse complement strand
CAGCAGGCCCGCGCCCAGGCCGGCCAGCCCGAGAGCCGCCCGGCCCGACGGCCGGGCCAGTTCAGCCAGGCCCAGGACCACGGCACACAACACCGCCGACAAGCCGATGGCGCCCGCCCAGTCGAAAGCCAGCGCCGCCGTGGCACTGGCAGCACCCGACGGGCCGGCACGTCCGGGCGGCGCCACCAGCGGGCGGGCTGCAGGCGCCGGCAGCACCCAGGGCAAGGCCAGCCACACCAGCAAGGCCAGGGGCGACCGGAAGATGAACACCGCCGGCCAGTCGAATGCGGCGATCAGCACACCACCCAGCCACGGCCCCACGGCCATGGCCAGGCTGGTGCTGGCCACATACAGGGCCAGCACGCGCTGCTTCTGGTCGGGCGGGTAGGCCAGCGTGGCCAGGGCCGCCCCACACGACACCACCAGCCCCACACCCAACCCCTGCAGCACCCGCATCGCCACCAGGGTGGGGTAGTCGGGCGCCAGGCCCACGGCCAGGTGGGCCATGGCGCAGGTGGCCAGCCCGATGGCGAAGATGCGCCGATGGCCGAACAGGTCGCCCAGGCGGCCGAAGACCAGGGTCAGGCTGGTCTGCGTCAGCACAAAGGCGATGACCACCCACTGGATGGCATGCGGCGCCAGCGCAAAGGCCGCCGTGATGACCGGAAAGGCGGTGTTGACCGTGGTGTCCAGCGGCCCGACCAGCGTGCCCAGGCAGACGGCCAGCAAGGCCAGCCTGCGGCGCCAGGGCGGCATGCTGGCTGTGGCGGCAGGGTGGTCGGGCGCGGTGCTCAAGCCAGGGCCATTGGACAGCGGGCGCTTGCCTTGGGCGCGGGTGGTCGCACGGGCGGTCAGTGGTCAGACGCCGGCATCGGCTTGAACAGCAGGGTCTGCACCCGCTGCCAGGCGTTGCGAGCGGGTTCACGCGCCAGCGTGCCGGCACCACTGTGCCTGCGCAGGCTGAAGTCGGGCACGGCCACCACTTGCCAGCTGTTGGCAGCGGCAATCACCCGGGTCATTTGCAGCTGGCCGGCGGCGTCGGCAAACCAGTCGCAGTACTGCACGTCCAGCGTTTGCTTGGCGCCGTCGATCACCGCCAGCCGGCAGCGCAGGCCGTTGGCATGGAGGTCGCGCAGGCGCAAGCCCGAGACATCGGCACCGTGCTGGCGGGTGATCTGCCGCCCGACATCGGCCCGCAGGCCGTCGTCACGCGGCGGCAAGGCCTGGCTGTGGGCCAGCTTGGCGGCCACCGGCGGCAGCGTGCCAGCGCAGCCTGTCAGCAGCACGGCCAGCAACACCACCAGACAAATCGGCAAGCCTGCCAGCGGCGGCCGCAAACGCAGAGGGTCGGTCATGGCTGCAGGCGCACGGGCATGGGCGGGGTGGCGTTGGCCTGCATTGTGGGCGTGGCGGCGCAAGCCGGCCATCGTCGCAGGTGCGCAACCAGGGTGGCGGCATCCGGGCGGTGGGGCCGCGCATGGTGTTCGATTGGCGGTACCGCCGACGGCGACCGACCGGCTGCGGCCAGATAATCCGCCACCACGCCACGGCTCCCCTCAGCACCCCACCATGACCCGCCCCGTCCGCAGCCAGTATGAAGATTTCATGCGCCATGTGTCCACCCATGGCGTGGCCAAGGGCGACCGCACCGGCACCGGCACGCGCAGCGTGTTCGGCCACCAGATGCGCTTCGACCTCAACGAGGGCTTTCCGCTCGTCACCACCAAAAAGGTCTTCTGGAAGGCCATTGCGGTGGAACTGCTGTGGTTCCTGCGCGGTGACAGCAATGTGCGCTGGCTGCAGGACAACGGCTGCACCATCTGGGATGAATGGGCGCGGGAAGACGGCAGCCTGGGCCCGGTGTACGGCGTGCAGTGGCGCAGCTGGCCCACACCCTCACCCGACAACCCGGGCCGCCACATCGACCAGATCGCCCAGGTGGTGCAGCAACTGCGCACCAACCCCGACAGCCGCCGCATCATCGTCAGCGCCTTGAACGTGGCCGACCTGGACGCCATGGCGCTGATGCCCTGCCATGCGTTCTTCCAGTTCTACGTGGCACCGGCCACCACGCCGGGCGGGCGCGGCAAGCTCAGCTGTCAGCTCTACCAGCGCAGTGCCGACATCTTCCTGGGCGTGCCGTTCAACATCGCCAGCTATGCCCTGCTGACCCACATGCTGGCCCAGCAGTGTGATCTGGACCTGGGCGACTTCATCTGGACCGGCGGCGATTGCCACATCTACGACAACCATGTGGACCAGGTGCAGACCCAGCTGGCGCGCACGCCCTACCCTTACCCGACGCTGGAGATCGTGCGCCGGCCCGACAGCATCGACGGCTACCGGTTCGACGACTTCGTGCTGCACGGCTACCAGCACCACCCGTTGATCAAGGCGCCGGTGGCGGTGTGAGCGACATCCCCAGCGGGCCGAGCGCCGGGCCGCCCCAAGCCGGCCCGCATCTCCCCAAGGGATCGCCGGGCGCACCCGACCGGCGAGGGGCAGACACTTCGCTGGCGCTGATCGCCAGCGTCGACCGCAACCGCAGCATCGGCAGCGACAACGGCCTGGTCTGGCAAGAGCCGGAAGACCAGCGCTGGTTCCGCCGCCAGACCATGGGCTGCCCGGTGGTGATGGGCCGGCGCACCTGGGACTCGCTGCCGGCACGGTTCCGGCCGCTGCCGGGGCGGGCCAACATCGTCGTCACACGGCAGACGGGCTGGCAGGCCGACGGCACCCCGCCGACCCATGTGGCACACAACCTGGCCGACGCGCTGGTGCTGGCGCATGCATCGGCGGCCGCCACCGGGGCGACACGGGTGTTCGTGATCGGTGGCGGCCAGGTGTTTGCCGAGGCGCTGCCGCTGGCCGACCAATTGCTGCTGACCGAGATCGACGCCGAGTTGCCCGGGGATACCTGCTTTCCCGACTGGCGCGGTGGCGGATTCGTCGAAGAATCACGTGATCAGCGCCTCAGCGCCGGCCCGCCGGCCTGCGGCTACGCTTTCGTCACCTACCAGCGCCGCCGCTGACCCACCCTGCGCAGCGGCGCCAACCGGGCACCGCCATGCACATCACCCCGATCGCCGACGCCAGCTTCGGCGCCACCGTCACCGGCCTGCGCCTGGCGGATCTGGACGACGCCGGCTTTGCCGCGCTGCATGCCGCCTGGCTGCAGCATGCGCTGCTGGTGTTTCCGGGGCAGTTCCTGACCAATGCGGAGCAGATCGCCTTCGCCAAGCGCTTCGGCCTGATCGAGCGCATCGGCGGCGGCGACATCGTGGCGATTTCCAATGTCAAGGCCGACGGCACGGTGCGCCAGCACAGCCCCGCCGAGTGGGACGACATGATGAAGGTCATCGTCGGCAACATGGCCTGGCATGCCGACAGCACCTACATGCCGGTGATGGCGCAGGGGGCGGTGTTCTCGGCCGAAGTGGTGCCGCCCACCGGCGGGCGCACCTGCTTTGCCGACATGCGTGCCGCCTATGACGCGCTGGATGAGACCACCCGCGCCCTGGTGCACCAGCGCTCGGCCCGGCATTCGCTGGTGTATTCGCAAAGCAAGCTGGGCCATGTGCAGAAGGAAGGCTCGGCCTACCTGGGCTACGGCATGGACACCACCGCCACGCCGCTGCGCCCGCTGGTCAAGCAGCACCCCGAGACTGGCCGCCTGTCGTTGCTGATCGGCCGACATGCGCATGCCATCCCGGGCATGGCGCCGGACGATTCAGAGCGCTTCCTCGAAGATCTGGTGGCCTGGGCCTGCCAGCCGCCACGGGTGGTGCAACACCAGTGGGCCGCCGGCGACGCCGTGGTGTGGGACAACCGCTGCCTGCTGCACCGCGCCGAGCCCTGGGACTTCACCCTGCCCCGGGTGATGTGGCACAGCCGCCTGGCCGGCCGGCCCGAGACCGAGGCGGCGCTGCTGGTGTAGCGCCAACGCGGCGGATTCAGACCGCAGCGGGCGTGGCCAGCATGGCGGGGTCGACATTGGCGCCGCACAGCACCAGCGCCACGTGTTCATCGGGCCGTGGCCGCACCAGTCCGGCGCGCAGGGCCGCCAGGCCCAGCGCGGCGGCCGGCTCGACAGCCAGGCGCAGTTCACGCCAGAGCAGTTGCTGCGCCGCCAGGATGTCGGCATCGGCAACCAGATGCGCACCAGCCACGTGGCGCTGGCAGAGCTGCCAGGCGATGCTGCCGATGCGGCGCGCACCCAGCGCATCGGCCGCCAGGCCGCCAACCTCCACATCGACCGGGCGGCCGGCGGCCAGGGCGGCATGCAGGGTCGGTGCACCCACCGGCTCCAGCGCCTCGACCCGCACGCGCCCTGCCCACCAGGCGGTGATGCCGCCAATCAGGCCGCCGCCGCCCACGCTGACGAGCACGCGGCCGGGCAGGCCGGCGTCAGCCTCGATCTCGGCAGCCAGCGTGCCGGCGCCGGCCACCACCTCGGCCTGGTCGTAGGCATGCATCAGCAGCGCACCGGTCACCTGCTGGCGGTCCAGGCAGGATGCCAGGGCATCGGCATACGCGGCGCCACCCACGACCACCCGTGCGCCCAGCGCCGCCAGGGCCTCACGCTTGGCCGGGCTGGTCATGTCGGGGATGAACACCTCGCAGGGCGCGCCGAGTGCACGCGCGGCCGTCGCCACTGCAATGCCGGCATTGCCGCCCGAGGCCACCACCACACCGGCAGCCGGCAGGGGCTGCGCCAGCATCCGGTTGAACATGCCGCGTGCCTTGAAGCTGCCGCCGCGCTGCAGGTGTTCCAGCTTCAGCCACAGCTCGGCGCAGTCAACGCCCAGCGCCGCGCCGGGCAGGCGCAGCAGCGGTGTGCGGCGCACATGGCCGGCGATGCGTGCGGCGGCGGCGTGGATGGAAGGCGCATCGACCTGGGAAATGGCTGTCATGGCGGGTCATCGTAGCCGCTACAGTTGTCCGATGACCACCGAAACCACCCCTTCCGCCGCCGGCCTGGCATGGGCGCAGCGCCTGGTGCGCTTCAACACCGTCAGCCGCGAATCCAACCTGCCGCTGATCGAATGCATCGCCGACCACCTGCGCAGCCTGGGCGTGCCGCTGCGCCTGAGCTGGGATGACAGCCGCCGCAAGGCCAACCTGTTTGCCACGCTGGGCGAAGGCAAACCAGGCGGCGTGATCCTCTCTGGCCACACCGACACCGTGCCCTGGGATGGCCAGGCCTGGACCGTCGATCCGCTCGGCGCCGACTTGCGCACGGTGGATGGCGATGCGCGCCTGTACGGCCGCGGCAGCGCCGACATGAAGGGCTTCATCGGCCTGGTGGTGGCGCAGACCCAGGCCTTTCTGGACGCCGACCTGCCCCACGCCCTGCACTACGCCTTCAGCTACGACGAGGAAGTGGGTTGCTTCGGCGCCCAGACGCTGCTGGCCGATCTGGCCGAATCGGGCCTGCCCAAGTCGGCGCTGCCGCGGCTGTGCATCGTCGGTGAACCGACGTCGATGATCCCCGCCATTGCCCACAAGGGCGTGGCGCGCTGGCGCTGCTGCGTGAAGGGCCGCGCCGCGCATTCGTCGCAGACGCACATCGCGGTGAACGCCATCGAGGCGGCCGCGCGTTTGGTGGCCGGGCTGGCCGACATGGCCGATGACTTTGCGGCGCGCGGCCCGCGCTATGCAGGCTTCGAGGTGCCGTGGACCACCGCCGCGGTGGGCGTGATCGAAGGCGGCATCGCCGACAACGTGGTGCCCGAGGACTGCCGCTTCCACTATGAGTTCCGCGCCCTGCCGGGCACCAACGTGGCCGCGCTGCAGCGCCGTGTCGAAGACCGCGCGGCCTCGCTGGTGCCGGCGATGCATGCGGTCGACACCGCCACCGGCATCCGCTTCGAGACGCTGTGCGCTGTGCCGCCGTTCGAGGCGGCGCTGGACGACCCCGCCGTGCAACTGGCAATGCAACTGGCCGGCACCGACCGCACGACGCTGGTCGGCTTCGGCACCGAGGCCGGCCTGTTCCAGACCGCCGGCATCGCCAGCGTGGTCTGCGGGCCCGGGTCGATCACCCAGGCGCACCAAGCCGATGAATACGTC
>JARXAJ010000113.1 GCA_029865965.1 Aquabacterium sp. | reverse complement strand
GGCCCAGGCGCTGGGCCCGCTGGCGCGCCACATCGTCGTGCCCCACGCCGGCCATGGCACGCTGGCCCTGCCCTGCCTGCGCGATGCGGTGGCGCGCTTCATCACCACCGACGCTGCGTCCGACGCCTTGGCCAGCCGCGCCGATTGCGCCGCCAGCCTGCCGCGGCCGCCGGCCTTCGTGCCGCCCGGGGCCGCGCCATGATCGTGGTGCAGTCGCTGGCCAAGCAGTTCGCGCAGGGCCGCGGCAAACAGCGGCGGGTGGTGGATGCGGTGCAGGCCGTCAGCTTCGAAGCCGCCGACGGCTGCATCACCGGCCTGCTGGGCCCCAATGGTGCTGGCAAGACCACCACGCTGCGCATGATCGCCGGCCTGGTGCAGCCCGATGCCGGCCAGATCACCGTGGCCGGCATCGACGTGGCGCGCCAGCCGCAGGCGGTGCAGGCGCGGCTGGGCGTGCTGTCGGACGCGCGCGGCCTGTACCCGCGGCTGACCGCGCGCGAGAACATCGTCTACTACGGCCGGCTGCACGGCCTGGCGCGGGCCCAGGCCGAGGCACGCGCCACGCTGCTGGCCGGCATGCTGGACATGGCGCCGCTGATGGACCGCCGCACCGATGGCTTCAGCCAGGGTGAGCGCATGAAGACCGCGCTGGCCCGGGCCCTGGTGCACGACCCGTCGCACATCATCCTGGACGAGCCCACCAACGGCCTGGATGTACTGGCCACCCGCAGCCTGCGCGATGCGCTGCGCCGGCTGCGTGACGACGGCGGCAAGTGCATCGTCTTCTCCAGCCACATCATGCAAGAGGTCGAGCGGCTGTGCGACCAGGTGGTGGTGGTGGCCGGCGGGTGCACCGTGGCCGAGGGCACGGTGCCGGCGCTGCTGGCGCGCACCGGGCAGACCGACTTCGAGGCCTGTTTCGTGCAACTGGCCTTCGGGGCTGGCGCCGCAGGGGTGGCGTTTGGGGTGGGGTCTGGGGTGGTGGCTGGGGTGGTGGCATGACGCGCGGCCCGATGCACGGTGCCTGGGCCGGTGCCTGGCAGGTGTTCACCAAGGAGCTGCGCGACGCGCTGCGCGACCGCCGCACGCTGGCGATGGTGCTGCTGTCGTCGGTGGCCATGGGGCCGCTGCTGCTGGTGGCGCTGTCGCTGCTGGTGGCCGAGTTCGAGGCCCGGGCCGACGCGCGCGAGGTCTATGCCGTGGGCATGGACGCCGCGCCCACGCTGCGCAACTACATCGAGCGCCAGGCCTGGACGGTGCATACCGCACCCGCCGACCATGCCGACGCGCTGGTCACGCGCCGCCTCGAGCACCCGGTGCTGGTGGTGCCGCCGGGTTTCGAGGCCGACCTGGCTGCCGGCATCGTGCCCGAGTTGCTGCTGGTGTCGTCCAGTGCCAACCAGCGTGCCCAGGGCAGCGCCGGCAGCGTGGCGGCGCTGCTGCGTGGCTTCAGCCAGGAGCAGGCGACCCTGCGGCTGGCATTGCGCGGCGTGCCGGTATCGGCGCTGCAGGCGGTGACGGTGCAACAGCGTGACCTGGCCGACCCGCGGGCGCGCGCCGCGCAGCTCACCCGGCTGCTGCCGTTCTTCGTGCTGATGGCCGTGGTCTATGGCGCGCTGCATGCGGCGCTGGACACGACGGCGGGCGAACGCGAGCGCGGCTCGCTGGAGCCGCTGCTGATGACGCCGCTGCCGCGCGCCGCCCTGGTGTTGGGCAAGTGGGGCGCGGTGGCGGTGATGGGCATGGGCGTGGCGGTGCTGGCCTGCGTTGGCTTCCTGCCTGGCCAGTGGCTGCTGCGCAGCGAGGTGCTGGCGGCGATGTTCCAGTTCGGCTGGCGCGAGGTGGCGTTGTTCCTGGCCTTGCTGCTGCCGGTGGCCGCGCTGCTGGCGGCGCTGCTGATGGCCGTGGCCATCCGCTGCCGCAGCTTCAAGGAGGCCCAGGCCAGCAGCACGGTGGTGGTGCTGGCGGTGTCGCTGCTGCCGCTGGTGACGGCCTTCCAGACCGGAGGCGAGCAGCCCTGGCACCTGTGGGTGCCGGCGCTGGCGCAGATCACGCTGATGCAGCGGGTGCTGGAAGGCGAGGCCCTGGGCGCGGCCGACCTGCTGCTGCCGCTGGTGGTGGCCCTGGCGGTGGCGGCGGTGTGCCTGCTGTCGGTGGCGCGCCAGTTGCGCATGGCAGTCTGGAAGTGATGCCCAGGCCGGGGGCCGGCGGCGACAGCCGCCGCCTTCAGGCCGCCAGCGCCAGCGCCATCGGCTGGCTCAGCGCCTGCTCCACCGCCTGCTGCCAGGGCAGGCCATGCACGATGGCATTGACATGGCGTGCCGATGCATAGGCGGTGAGCACTTCGCCTTCGTCGCCGACCAGGCGCAGGTTGGTCACCACGGCCATCGGGTCGGCCATGGCCACCACGCCGCAGGTCAGCTGCACCCAGTCCCAGGCCAGGCCGACCTGGCCTTCGTCACCTTGCCAGGCCCAGATCGTCTGGCCCTGGCTGCGGCAGTGGCCATCGCCGGTGCTGGTGACCTGGGTGCCGAGGTGCTGCAGCCGCAGCGAAACAGGCCGCCCGGCCTGCCACAATAATGGCGGCCAGGCGCGCAAGGTCCAGGGTGGGCATTGCCGAAGCGTGGAATGCATGGGGATTACCGTCGCTGTGGTTGTTCTGTCCGGCAGTTTTCGGCAAGCGTCAGCAAATGGAAACATGTAAACCCTTGCAGGTCAGGCGCATGCGCCGGGGCGTTTGCGCCCGCTGATCACACGGCATGCTGCCCGCCGGATTCACCTCGGTGCTTGAAGTGGGCAGTCGCGACGACTTCCTGCAGGAGGTGGTTCGCTTTTCTCAGAACCTGGGGTTCACCACCGTCTCGGCGATGGCCGTTGCCGACTTCGGGGGCCGCTCGGAGTTCGTCACGGTCAACAACGCGCCCGATGGCTTCGAGGCTGTGGCCGATGATCCCGCCAGCATGCGTCGCGACCCGGTGATGCAGCACTGCCGCCGCAACACCGTGCCGATCATCTGGGACCAGAGCACCTACACCAGCCAGGGCCTGGGCGACATCTGGGAAGCGCAAGCCTGCTTCGGCTACCAAACAGGCATTGCAATGGCCTTGCATCTGCCCGAGGGCAAGCATTTCGCCTTCGGTGTCGAGCGTGACCAGCCGCTGCCGGCCAACGGCAGTGAGCTGTCCAGGCTGGTGGCCGACCTGCAGCTGTTCGCGGTGCATGCGCAGGACGCCGCGATGCGCCTGCTGTGGCCGCTGGCCTTGCCGATCGACCGGCCGCCCCTGACCCCGCGCGAGCTGGAGGCCTTGCGCTGGACGATGGAAGGCAAGACCGCGTGGGAGGTGGGTGCCATCCTGGGCATCACCGAGCGCACGGCGGTGTTGCACGTCAATAACGCCATGCACAAGCTGGGCTGCACCAGCAAGCACCAGGCGGTGCTGCGCGCCTTGCGGCTGGGCTTGATCGCCTGACATCTGTGTCCCGGGTGGCCAGCACAGGGCCGCATCGGCAGAACGGTGGATGACAGGGAGATTTCAGGTGCTGTTCCGTGCCCTGTAAGAGTTGACAGTTCCGGCAAAACTGCTGCTCTGTTGGAATTCGATACAAGCGCTGAGACAGGCGCCCAACCCACCAACCGCCAGGAGTACCGCCTGACCACCACCACCACCACCAGCCGCACCCACACCACCACCCTTCTGCCCAAGAACGGTTGGTGAACCTGGTGCGCCAACGGGCGCCGAGGACCGCTCGCCCAGCCTGGTGTGCCATGGCAAGAAGCCCGGTTGATACCGGGCTTCTCTCGTTGTGGCAGGCGCAGCGGTCGGCCTGCAAGCAGGTGGACACCATCGGCGCCTGTGGTGCCAGTTCCCGCCAGACCGATCAGCACCGGGCCGGCACCGGGCCAGCACCGGGCCAGCACCGGGCAGAAGAAGGCGGTCGCCGGTGTCAGACACGGCGGGCATCCAGCCCATGGCAGTACCGTTTTTTTGTGTTGGCCGCGCGCTGACCTGCAACCTGCCAGTGGCTGGCCTGATCACCGTGGCGGGCCCGGTGTGCAGCCTGGCGCGGTGCTGATTTGGTCTGCGGGTGGGCGCGGCCTCAGCGGCACGCGGTCGTGGCTGGCAGCGTCGCTGCCGCAGACGGGGCGCCCGGGGCGGTTGCGGCTTCCAGCCGGGCCAGCCACCACATGGCATGGCCCCGGTCGTCGCCGCACATCTCGGCGGACGGCTGCAGCCCGCCGCACACCGCTGGCCGCTCGGGCCGGCCGAACAAACGGCAGCGGCCGGCGCCGTCGAGCTGCACGCAGGGCTGGCCGGCCGGCTTGCCGTGTGGCATGCCGGGAATGGGCGAACTGATCGACGGCGCGGTGCAGCAGGCCGCGCAGCCTGGGCGGCAGGCGGGCGGTGTGTCGCGGGTTGGTGACGGGTGGGGCATGGCGCAGCGCCATCATCGCTGGCCCAAGGCCTTCACAAAGGCCGCGCCCCGACAAGGGAGCCAGGTTTTTACAATGCGGGCCTGCCCACCGCCTTCGGCGCGCCTTGCCGGCCTGCCAACCCCACCGTGCTGCACCCTCAATCATTCGACGTCATCGTTGTCGGCGGCGGCCATGCCGGCACCGAGGCGGCGCTGGCCGCCGCCCGCATGGGCTGCACCACCCTGCTGCTGACCCACAACATCGAAACGCTGGGGCAGATGAGTTGCAACCCCAGCATCGGCGGCATTGGCAAGGGCCACCTGGTCAAGGAGGTCGACGCCCTGGGCGGCGCCATGGCGGGGGCCACCGACGAGGCCGGCATCCAGTTCCGTATCCTCAACGGCAGCAAGGGGCCAGCGGTGCGGGCCACCCGGGCGCAGGCTGACCGCATCCTGTACAAGGCCGCCATCCGCCACCGGCTGGAGAACCAGCTGAACCTGTGGATCTTCCAGCAGGCGGTGGACGACCTGACGGTCGACAGCGACGGCCAGGGCGTGCGGGTGACCGGCGCGGTGACGCAGGCCGGCATCCGCTTTCGCGGCAAGACGGTGGTGCTGACGGCCGGCACCTTCCTGGACGGGCGCATCCACATCGGCTTGCAGAACCACAGCGCCGGCCGCGCTGGCGACCCGCCGGCCGTCACGCTGTCAGCCCGCCTGAAAGAGCTGAAGTTGCCGCAGGGCCGGCTGAAGACCGGCACGCCGCCGCGCATCGACGGGCGCAGCATCGACTTCAGCCGCTTGACTGCGCAGCCTGGCGATCTGGATCCGGTGCCGGTGTTCAGCTTTCTGGGCGATGCCGGCCAGCACCCGCGCCAGGTGCCGTGCTGGATCACCCACACCAATGCGCGCACGCACGACATCATCCGGTCGGGCTTTGACCGCAGCCCGATGTTCACCGGCGTGATCGAAGGCGTGGGGCCGCGCTACTGCCCCAGCATTGAAGACAAGGTGAACCGCTTTGCCGACAAGAACAGCCACCAGATCTTTCTGGAGCCCGAGGGCCTGACGACGCATGAGTTCTACCCCAATGGCATCTCCACCTCCCTGCCCTTCGACATCCAGCTGGCGGCGCTGCAGTCGATGCCCGGGCTGGAGAAGGCCCACATCCTGCGGCCGGGCTATGCCATCGAGTACGACTTCTTCGACCCGCGCGCGCTCAAGAGCAGCTTCGAGACCAAGGCCATCGGCGGGCTGTTCTTCGCTGGCCAGATCAATGGCACGACCGGTTATGAAGAGGCAGCGGCCCAGGGCTTGTTCGCTGGCGCCAATGCGGCGCTGCAGGCCCAGGGCCGCGATGCGTTGCACCTCGGGCGCGACCAGGCTTATCTCGGCGTGCTGGTGGACGACCTGATCACCAAGGGTGTCAGCGAGCCCTACCGCATGTTCACCAGCCGGGCCGAGTTCCGCCTGCAGCTGCGTGAAGACAATGCCGACGCCCGCCTCACCGAGATCGGCCGCCAGCTGGGCCTGGTGGATGACCGGCGTTGGGCTGCGTTCAACCGCAAGCGCGACGCCGTGGCGCGCACGGCCGAGGCGCTGAAGCGCTGTTGGGTGAACCCGGCGGTGCTGGCCGCCGTGGATGCTGAGCATCTGCTGGGCAAGGCCATCGAGCATGAATACAACCTGGCTGACCTGCTGCGCCGGCCGGGTGTGGGCTTCGATACCGTGCTGGCGGTGGCGGCGGCGGCTGGTGTGCATGCGGCTGTTTCACGTGAAACATTGGCGGCAGACCTGGGCGACACCTTGGCAGCCACCGTGGTGGAGCAAGTAGAGATTGCCACCAAATACGCTGGCTACATTGGCAAGCAGGTGGACGATGTAGCCCGTGCCGCCCACTTCGAGCACCTGAAGCTGCCGCCCGAGCTGGACTACGCCCAGGTGAAGGCGCTGAGCTTTGAAGTACGCCAGACCTTGGGCCGCCAGCGGCCTGAGACGCTGGGCCAGGCGTCGCGCCTGTCGGGCGTGACACCGGCGGCCATTTCGCTGCTGCTGGTGCACCTGAAGAAAGGCCGGTTCCATGGCTTTGCCGAGACGCAGGCTGCCGGAGAAGCTGCCATTCGCGCGCGCGATGCGGCCTGACATGGTCGCCCATGGCGTGTCGGCTGATCGGCAAAACCAGCTGCTGGCCGCCGGCCAGGCTCTGGGGCTGGACTTGGCGGAAGGTCAAGCCCGCCAGTTGCTGGGCTACCTGGACATGCTGCAGCGCTGGAATCGGGTTTACAACCTGACCGCGCTGCGCGACCCGGCCGAGATGCTGAGCCACCATCTGGTTGATTGCCTGGCCGTGCTGCCCCCGCTGCAGCGGTGGTGGGCCACGCTGCCCACGGCAGCCCCGCACCGGCTGCTGGACGTGGGCAGCGGTGGTGGCTTGCCTGGCGTGGTGCTGGCGGCGCTGCAACCAGGTTGGCAAGTGGACTGCGTGGACACCGTGGTCAAGAAGGTCAGCTTCATCCGCCAGGTGGCAGCCGAGTTGCGGCTGCCCAATTTGCAGGGCCTGCATGCGCGCGTGGAGTCTCTGCCCATCCCGCCCGGCGGCTACCCGCTGATCACATCGCGCGCCTTTGCATCGTTGGCGGATTTCACCGCGCTCACCCGCCACCTGCTGTCCGACGGCGGCGTGTGGATGGCGATGAAGGGCAAGCTGCCTGCCGACGAGCAGGCGGCGCTACCGCCCGAGGTGGAAGTGTTTCACGTGGAACAACTGCAGGTGCCCGGCCTGGACGCCCAGCGCTGCCTGGTGTGGATGCGGCTGCGCTGACCGCCTGCATCGCAGGCAGCTTGCGCGGTGCCGCAGCACTTGCCGCACCGCCCGCCAGCCAAACCAGCAGCGATACTCTGGCCCATGGCCAAAGTGTTCTGCATTGCAAACCAGAAAGGTGGCGTCGGCAAGACCACCACCACCGTCAACCTCGCCGCTGGCCTGGCGCGTGCGGGCCAACGGGTGCTGGTGGTCGACCTCGACCCGCAAGGCAATGCCACCATGGGATCCGGTGTGGACAAGCGGACGATGGCCTTGTCGGTCTACGACGTGCTGCTGGAATCTGCCGGCATCCTGGAAGCGCGCCAGCGCAGTGAAGCAGGCGGCTACGATGTGCTGGGCGCCAACCGTGAGCTGGCCGGTGCCGAGGTGGAACTGGTGGCACTGGAGCGCCGCAACGAGCGCCTGCGCCAGGCGCTGGCCACCGCCGCCGTCGAGCCCGACGGCCGCTATGACTTCGTGTTGATCGACTGCCCGCCGTCATTGAGCCTGCTCACCTTGAACGGCCTGTGCAGCGCGCATGGCGTCATCGTGCCGATGCAGTGCGAGTACTTTGCGCTGGAAGGCCTGTCCGACCTGGTCAACACCATCAAGCAGGTGCATGCCAACCTCAACCGCGAACTGCAGGTGATCGGCCTGCTGCGGGTGATGTTCGACCCGCGCATCACCTTGCAGCAGCAGGTCAGTGACCAGCTCACGGCCCATTTCGGTGACAAGGTGTTCACCACCGTGATCCCGCGCAATGTGCGCCTTGCCGAGGCGCCCAGCTATGGCCAGCCCGGCGTGGCGTTTGATGCGGCGTCCAAGGGCGCGCAGGCCTATGTGGCCTTTGCGCATGAGCTGGTGCAGCGCGTCGCCCAACTCGGCTTGACCGCCTGACGGGCCGGCGCAGGCCACCCATGTCCAACCCCGGCCGGCTGCCCGAGGCCCTGCTGTCGCGCATTGAAGACGCCGGCCTGAACGCCAGCGCACCGCCGCAGCAGCGCTGGGTCGACGGCTGGTTGTTGCGCTACTCGCCTGGCAAGGCCAAGCGGGCGCGCTGCATCCAGCCGGTGGCCGACGGCCGCCTGCCGCTGGCAGAGCGCCTGGCGCTGTGCCAGGCCGTGTTCGATGCCGCAAGCCTGCCGATGGTGGCCCGCCTCACGCCCTTCAGCCGGCCCCTGGGTCTGGACGACGCCCTGGCCGCCCTGGGCTGGCATCGCCAGGACGACACCCGGGTGATGGTGGCGCCGCAGTGCCCCGCCGTGGCCGAGCCGCTGCCCGCCGGCCTGGCCTGGCAGCCGCTGAGCGCGCCAGCTTATGCCGAGGTGGTGGGCGTGTTGCGCGGCTCGTCGCCAACGCAGCGGCTGGCCCATGCCCAGCGGCTTGCCCTGTCGCCCGTGCCCTACCAGGGCTGGGCGCTGCAGGATGCGGATGGCCAGGTGCTGGCCTGCGGCCAGAGTGCGGCCGAGGCGGACCTCGTCGGCCTGTACGACGTGTTCACCCATCCGCAGGCGCGCGGCCGCAGCTTGTCGCGCCTGCTGTGCAGCCGGCTGCTGGCGCAGGCCCGGGCCGCAGGCGCGCGGGTGGCTTATCTGCAGGTGGACGCCGACAACCATGCGGCGCGGGCCGTCTACCACCGGCTGGGCTTTGCCGATGCCTACGCCTACCACTACCGCAGCCCGTTGCCTCACGCCAGCTGATTGTTCTCCTGGCCTGCCTGCGGCACCGGGACACTCGGCCAGGCCGTGCTGCGACAGCAGGCAGCAGGCGGCCTGACTCAAGGGTACAGCCCGCGCTCCTGCCGGGCGGTCAGGATGCGCTCGCAGGCCACCGCAAAGGTGGCGGTGCGCAGGCTGATGCGGTGGCGGTCGGCCACGTCCCAGATGTGGGCCAGGGCGCCGACCATGATCTTGTCGAGCCGTGCGTTGATCTCGTCCTCGGTCCAGAAGAACGACGAGAAGTCCTGCACCCATTCAAAGTAGCTCACCGTCACGCCGCCGGCATTGCAGATCACGTCGGGCACCACCAGCACGTCGCGCTCGGCCAGGATGTCATCGGCCGCTGACCCGGTGGGGCCGTTGGCGCCTTCAAGCACCAGCTTGGCCTTCAGCCGGCTGGCGCGGGCGGCGGTGATCTGGTTTTCCAGCGCGGCGGGGATCAGGATCTGGCAGTCCACGTCCCAGAAGTCCTCGCCCGCCATCGCCTCGCCGCCGGCAAAGCCGGCCACGCCGCCGGTGGCCTTCACATGCGCCTGCAAGCTGGCGGTATCCAGCCCGTGGCCGTTGAACACCGTGCCGCTGTGGTCCTGCGCGGCCACCACCAGGGCGCCGCCCTGGGCAAACAGCTCGGCCGCCGACGCGCCCACATTGCCGAACCCCTGCACCGCCACCTTGGCGCCGCCGATGTCCAGGCCGATGCGGCGCGCCGCCTCACGCCCGGTGACGAACACGCCCCGCCCGGTGGCCTTCACCCGGCCCAGGCTGCCGCCCAGGTGCAGCGGCTTGCCGGTGACCACGCCGGTGGCGGTGGCGCCGGTGTTCATCGAATAGGTGTCCATCATCCAGGCCATGATCTGGCCGTTGGTGTTGACGTCGGGCGCCGGGATGTCCTGCTGCGGCCCGATGATCAGGCCGATCTCGCTGGTGTAGCGGCGTGTCATCTTCTCCAGCTCCTTCAGGCTGAGCTGCTTGGGGTCGACGCGGATGCCGCCCTTGGCGCCGCCAAAGGGCAGGTTCACCGCGGCGTTCTTGATGCTCATCCAGGCCGACAGCGCCATCACCTCTTCCAGCGTCACGTCGGGGTGGTAGCGCACGCCGCCCTTGCCCGGGCCACGGGTCAGGCTGTGCTGCACCCGGTAGCCCTCGAAGTGGGCGATGCTGCCGTTGTCCAGCTCGATCGGGATGTCGACGATCAGCGACCGCTTGGGCCGCTTGAGCGTCTCGGCCCAGCGGGCCAGCGGGCCCAGATAGGGCAGCACCCGGTCGATCTGCGACAGGTAGGTGCCCCAGGGGCTGTCAGAGGTGGGGTGCACATAGGAAAGTGACATGGTCGTCCTGCAGATGGTTGGCGGCCGGCGGTGGCGGCGTGCCCCTCGTGGGGCCAGCCGCCGACCGCCTGGGGGCGCAATGTAGGCGGCTGACGCAAGCCGCGGCAAGGTTATGCGCCGAATGCATGAGGCTGCAGGCCTCCGTCATGGCCGTCGGCCCGCATTCCGTGGCCATGGCGCGGCGTCTCGTCACAGGCGCGGCCCGGGGCCCTCAGCTTCTGGCAGCATTCGCTGACTGCTCGCCACTGGCGCGGGCCCGCTGCCGGAGACCCAGGTGACCCTTGCCACCATTGCCTTGCCCGCCCTGCCGCCTGTCCGCCCCGGGTCTGGCCCGGCGCTGCGCTGCCTGCCCACGCAC
>JARXAJ010000095.1 GCA_029865965.1 Aquabacterium sp. | reverse complement strand
CCTCGATCGAGGCGGCTGTGCAGCGTCACGAAGGCACCGCCATCCAGCGATTTGATAGCGGCGGAAGCCGCCGAAACTTGATCTCTTGCCATAGTCCGTAGCTGATCTGGTGCCAGTCTGGTGCCAGTTTTGGCGGGATTGGTCCGAGACGGGCTGAAATGACTATGGACGTAACCTGTTGATCTGTAAAGAGTATTTAAGAGGCAACTTGTATCAGGAGATCCCAGGAAATCCCATCCCCAGGGACTGTTAATCCGTAGGTCCCTGGTTCGAGCCCAGGTCGGGGAGCCATAAAAATCAAGGGGTTAGCGATGCAAGTCGCTAACCCCTTTGACCTTCCAGAGCCTCCGTGTCCTGTTCGTGTCCGGAATGTCGTCGGGGCGCAGTCTGTGTCCTGGGAGCAACGCGGTTCGATTCCCAGGATGTCTCGCTGGGTGTCGCGGCGAAAGTGCACTGCGGGGCGCAACCTCAGAGACCGGCCAAGACCGGACGCTGCGATCCGGATTTGGCGGACGCGTGGTGTCGGCCCATGCCGATGCTTACCGCTCATCCCAGCTTTGTTGATGCGAAGCAAGGCCATCAAGTCTGCGCATCCAGCGACAGCCCGTTTGGTTCGCGTCCCGCGAACTGGTGCTGCCGATCCAGGCCCGTCATTCGACAACCGACCTTGGGCGCCGGGAAGCAGCCGTCGATTTTTTTAAGTATCACCAGCAAGATGGCCATTCGCAGATGCCTGGGGCTACTGTGCTCCCACTGCGCGGCAGCATGACCTACGCCCGGGGTGCCGCGCGGCGGGAAACAGCGCCTGCCGGTGACGCTGATTGGCAATGGAACGCCCCGAACACCATTGCTCCGCCCGGTGCCTCAATCAATCAGCTTGCCGCCGTCGTGAAAGGGATGGGGACCGTCGAACCGACCTATGGCAGCCACATGCGTCAACATGCGCCCCGGCCCGCTCCAGGCATGCAGGTGGAAGCCAGGCGGCTCCAGGATCCAGGCCGATTCGGCGTCGGGCGCCAGATCCAGGCAGACCTGGTGGGCAGAGCTCGGTGCCGTGGACACGACGGCGCCGCCCACCCGGCCGTAGATCGTGCGGTGCAGATGCCCGCAGACCACTCGCTCGACCGCAGGGTGCGCGGCCAGGATCTCAGCCAGCGCGTCTGCTCCTTCCAGAAGGCCGATGCGGTCCATGTGTCCGATCAGCGTTTCGAATGGTGGGTGGTGCATGGCGATGACCACGGGCTCGCCGCGATGGCTGTCCAGCGCATCGGCCAGCCACTGCAGCCGCTTCGTGCACAGACGGCCATGGGGGGCACCGGGTTCGACCGTGTCCAGTGCCAGCAGTCGCAGCCCGTGCTCGCCCAGGCTCACGCTGTACTGCACGAACTCGCCGTCGCCCAGATAGGCGTGCGACCTGAAGCTGCTCCTCAGCTGCGCACGCTCGTCATGATTGCCGGGCAACAGGAACAGTGGCATCGACAGGGGCGCGAGCATGCCCGCCAAGTGCTCGTATTCGGCAGCACGGCCGAAGTCGGTGAGGTCACCGGTCAGCACCAATGCATCCGGGCGTTGCGGCAGGGCTGCGATGGCCTGAACGGCCGCACGCAGGTAAGGGGCAGTGTCCAGACGACCATAGGCCAGCCGCCCTGGCTCGCGGATGTGGAGGTCGGTCAGCTGTGCGAGCAAGGTCTTCATGTGCTGTCTTTCAGGGCGGCGGCCATCAGGCGCGCCGGGTCGATATGGATGTGGACCATGTCGCCGGCTGCTGCGGGACAGTCGCGCGACTGGTCTGAAAGGATGGCGTCGACCTGCCCGGCCACCGACAACCGCAGATGCACGCGGTCGCCCAGGAAGGTGCGTTGCAGCACGCGTGCCTGGCCCCAGCCTGCACCGTGCAACGGCTGTGCCGGCATCGTCCCTGTCTGGACCTGCACATCTTCCGGCCGCACGAGTACGGTGTCACCACCGGCAAAGCCTGCGGGACAGTTCAGTTCGAGACCACCCAGCGGCAGACCACCCTGGCCGTCGAGGCGCAACCGGTTGACACGACCCAGGAACTCGGCAACGAAGGGATGGCCAGGGTGGCGGTACAGATCTTCGCCACGGCCGACCTGCACGATGCGCCCGGCCTGCATGACGGCCAGCCGGTCGGCGATGGCCAGGGCCTCATTCTGGTCATGCGTGACGTGCACGGCGGTGATGTGCAAGTCGCGCAGCAGCTGCGCCAGCTCATCGCGCAACGCTTCCTTCAGCTTGGCGTCCAGCGCGGTCAGCGGCTCGTCCAGCAGCAGCACGCGAGGCTGCACCGCCACCGCCCGAGCCAGGGCCACGCGCTGCCGCTGGCCGCCCGAGAGCTGCGCTGGGCGGCGCTGCTCCAGCCCGCCCAGGCGCACCAATTCAATGACTTCCCCCACACGCTGGCGGATCTTGTCCAGCGCAATGCCACGCACACGCAGCCCGTAGCCGATGTTGGCTTCGACAGTCATCTGCGGGAACAATGCGTAGTGCTGGAACACCATGCCCACCGCGCGTTGTTCGATCGGCCGTGCGGTAACGTCGTCGCCGTTGAAAACGATGCGCCCGCCGCGGTCTGGGGCGATCAGGCCGGCAATGACGCGCAGCAGCGTGGTCTTGCCACAGCCAGATGGCCCCAGCAGCGCCAGCACTTCGCCAGGCTCCACCGTCAGCGTGGTCGGGCACAGCACCTGGGCCCCGCCGGGGTAGGTCTTGGCGCAGTCGATGATCTCGACGCGCGTGCGTTCAGCGGCGGGCACCTGGGGATGATCCATGGGTGTTCTCGATCCAGCGCGCCAGCGCCTGCATGCACCAGAGGATCGGCAGGATGACCATGAAGAAGACAAGCGTGTAAGCCGACCCGATCTCGATGCGCATCGAGGCGTAGCTGTCGGCCAGGCCCACCGGCAGCGTTCGCGTCAGCGGCGTGTGCAGCATCCAGGTGAGATTGAACTCGCCCACTGACAGGGTGAAGACCATCAGGCTGCCGGCCACGATGGACGGCGCCACGGCCGGGACCAGCACCCCCAGGAACCGCTGCAGGAAGCTGGCGCCCAGCGAGCGTGCAGCTTCGTCCAGGGATTGCAGGTCGTCACGCGCGAAGGCCGCAGACACCGTGCGCACCATGAAGGGCAGCGTGAACACCACATGGCCGACGAGGATGAAAGCGAAACTCTGGCGGAAGCCACGAATCTGGCCATAAGCCAGGATCAGCGCCAGCGCAGTGGCCAGCCCCGGCACGGCCACCGGCAGGGTCAGCAGTTCCTCGAAGAGGACGGCAGCCCGCGTCCGGCTGCGCGCCAGCGCCCAGGCGCAGGGCACACCCACCAGCAGCCCCACCACCACGCAGGCCAGCGCCAACAGCACCGAGCGCCAGGCGGTGGAGCCGTAGAGCGCCCACACCTCCTCGACCCAGCGCGTGGTCAGGCCGCTGGCCAGGCCGCGACTGAAGTTGTTGGTCAGCCCCGCGGAGATGGACACCGCCATGGGCAGTAGGGTGAACAGCGTCACCGCCACCGTGATGACCAACAGGATCGGGGTGTCGACCCTGCCGCGCTGCACCAGCTTCATGCACCCGCTCCGATGGCGGAGTCGCCGAACCGGCGTGCAACAACCAGCACCACCCAGGTGATCAGCCCCAGCGTGATGGACAGGGAAGCTGCCAACGCGAAGTTGGCGTAGTTGGTGAACTCGTTGTAGATGGTGATCGGCAGCACCTCGTACCGGCTGGCCAGCGTGAAGGCCGTGCCGAAGGCGCCCATCGCGGTGGCGAAGAGGATGGCGCCGATGGCCAGCGCTGTGGGCTGCAGGGCCGGCCACCAGACGTCAAGCACGATGTGCCAGCGCCGCGCGCCCAGCGAGCGCGCGGCTTCTTCCAGCCCGTGCTCCATGCGCTCGACCACCGCGGTGAACGAGGAGATGGCGCGCGGCAGAGAAAAATACACGTAGGCCAGGAACAGCCCGGTGACGCCGTAGGCGAAGGTCATGCGCTCGCCGATCACGGCGTCGGTGAAGCTGGCGAACGGCCCTTGCCGTCCGCCGATCAGGATCACGAAGAAGCCGACGATGACGCCCGGAAAGGACAGCGGCAGTGTCAGCACGGACAGCAGAAGGCGACGCCCGGCAAACGACCGCCGGCCGAGGTAGAGGCCCACGGCCGCCGCCACGACCAACGACACCAGCGTGACCACCGCCGAAAGCAGTGTGGTCTGCACCAGGCTCTGCAGGTAACGCGGCTCAGTGAGCACCACGAAGTAGGTGGCCGCGCCCTTGCTGGCCGGCAGCAAGACCAGCTGCACCATGGGCAGCAGCCAGAAGGCCGCAAACACCACGGCCGCCGGCGCGGCGCAGGCCGTCAGCACCAATTACTGTGCCTCGCGCAGGTAGCGATCGGAGAAAGCCTTCTGCACCTCAGCCATGCGGCCGTAGTCGACGGTGCGGGCACGGGCGTATTCAATGGCCGGGAGGAAGCGTGCCTGCGCCTCCTTGCTGACGGCCGAAGCGCGAACCGGCCGCAGGAACGCGTTGGCCCAGATCGCCTGGCCTTCGTTGGACAGGATGAAGTCCAACGCCTTCTGCCCGCTGGCCGCATTCGGGCCTTTGGCGACGGCACTCATCACGTAAGGCACGACGACCGTGCCCTCAGCCGGGATCACGAATTCGATATTGGCCTTGTCTTTGTACTTCGCGCGGTAGGCATTGAAGTCGTAGTCGAGCAGGATCGCGATCTCGCCCGACAGCACGCGCGCATAGGAGGTCTGCTTCGGCACGATGGGTTCATTCTTCTTCAGCGCCTTGAACCATTCGATGGCGGGGCCGAAGTTATCCAGGCTGCCGCCACGTGCGTTGTTCACCGCCACCGCGCCCACGTAGCCGACGAAGGCCGAGGCCGGGTCGAGATAGCCCACCAGTCCCTTGTACTCGGGCTTGAGAAGGTCGGCCCATGAACGCGGCACGGGCTTGCCCTTGAGCGCGTCGACGTTGACCATGAAGCCCAGCGTGCCCGAATGAATGGTGAACCAGTGGCCCTCGGGGTCCTTCAGGCCATCGGGAATCTCGGCCCAGCCGGCGGGCTTGTAGGCGGCCGTGACGCCTTCTTTCTTGGCCTGGATGCCGAAGGTCACTCCGTAATAGGCCATGTCAGCCACCGGGCTGGCCTTCTCGGCCACCAACTGTGCCAGCGTCTGGCCCGAGTTCTTGTTGTCGGGTGGCACGGTGATGCCGGTCTTGTCCTTGATGGCACGCAATTGGCTCGCCCAGTCGGCCCACTCGGGTGGGCAGTTGTAGCAAATGGCGGTCTGCGCCATGGCGCTGGCGCCGGCCAGTAGCCCAAAGGCGAGAGCAGTCGCCGTCAGGAATCGGGAGGGGAAGACGTTCATGGTGTGGTCCTTCGTGGCAGTGAGTGGGTGGACTGAGGGAACGGAACGCGGGCGGCTGCGATGGATTCACCCGCCCGGAAGTGCAGGTCCAGCGTGAGGCTGTTACCAGGGCCCAGCGGAACCGCGCCGGCCAGTGCCTGCACCAGGAGCTCGACGCTGCGCCGGCCGATCTCGGTGCTGGGTTGCACGATGGTCGACAGGGCGGGCGTCAGCTCTTCGCCCAGCGCGATGCCGTCGAAGCCGGCCACCGACAGGTCGTCGGGGACGCGCAGCCCAACGAGATGCGCCGCACGCATGCAGCGGATGGCCAGTAGATCATTCGAGCACACCACGGCAGTCGGTCCCTGCGGCATGACCTGGCGAGCGGCCAGGTACTCGGCCACGCGCTCGGTGGCGCCTTCCATGAAGGGCACTTCCAGAAGCTGCGGATTCAGACTGGCAGCGGCCATGCCCTGCAGATAGCCCTGGTGGCGCTGCTGAGCGCGGTCGGAGGTGTCCAGGTCGCCGCAAACCATCAAGATGTGCCTGTGGCCGAGGGCGTGCAGCCGCGCCACCAGAGCCGTCACCGCAGCGCGACCGTCCACCGAGACACAGGGGTGGTGGGCATGGCGGTTGTAGACGAGCACATAAGGCGACTTTTCCGATCGCAGACGCGTCAGGACATTTGACCGCGCAGCATTGGCCACGCACAGGATCAGCGCATCGACACCGCGGGCCAGCAGCAGGTTGGCCGCGTGCGTTTCATGCGCCAGCTTGTAGTCGGTGGTGAACGGCACGATCGAGTAGCCGGCTGCCGTCGCGGCTTGGGCGATGCCATGCAGGCATTCGGCGAACACCGGGTTCAGCAAGGTCGGCAGCACCACGCCAATTGCCCGCGTGCGCTGCGTCCGCAGCGAACGGGCGCTGGCATTGGGTCGGTACCCCAATGCGGCGGCGGCCGCCTGCACGCGCTCGCGCAGCACAGGCCGGACCGTGTCAGGCGCATTAAAAACGCGCGAGACAGTGGCCGGGGACACGCCGGCCTGGTTGGATACGTCGCGAATCGACATCGCTTGCAACGAGGAATGTTGAAGAAACTGAAATCGGTTTCAGCTTACGTCGAACGCATGACGACGACGTGACGATCTCGGCCTGGGCGTTGCCTCTGAAGCCTTCGGCGTCCCGTGAGGGCGCGCGGCGAATCAGATCTTCCAGTCTTCAAGATAGGAATCAGATCCACAGCACGCCCGAGTTCGCCCTCCGCCGATGACTCGTGATGGTCGTCACGGTGACTTCGAGGCAGCGCCAGGGGGGCTGACTTCCGTCGGCAGGCCCTTCAGGCGCCGTACCGCTACATCGCCAAGCGCAGATCACCTACAGCAGCAAAACGCGGGCAAAGCGTCGCTTCGCTCGCGGGGCAATGGTCGTCATCCTCGCACTGGTCGCGCACCGCGAAGACGGTCAAGTTCGCAGCGTCATCGATCTCGAACAGCGCCACATAGCCGCTGCTACCAAAGGGAATGAGCAGCTCGCCCGCAGTGCGGGCTTCATGCAAGATTTCATCTCGGGGACACCCAGGCGGGCGGAATGGCAAGCGCCTCGATCCGCGCCATCGTCACTGCATCGTGAATCGTGTAGTGCGACAGATTGCGACAGGTGAATCGGTTGCCATGACGCTCCCGCGTGTAGCCGCGCTCTGCGTCAGACACATGGCGAAGCGATGCCGACATCAGCTGCACATCCAGGGTCGGCAGCCGATGCTGACGGATCGCCTCCCCGCGCGCTGCGGGTTTGTGTGTCGCGGATGCCGAACTGCCGCCCGTGGCGCGGTGCGCCCGCCAGTGCTGGCAAGACATGCCATCGTCCCTCATCAGATCAGCCTTTTGTGGAACCCGCATCGCTTCTACGGGTTGCGCCGCATCAACGCTATGCCCTGCCGGGGTTGATGAAATGTGAGGCATGCAGTGATCCATCCTGCGTGGCAGCTGCGACGCGGCACCATCCAATCTGCGCAACTCGCATGTCCGAAGCTGCAGGGCGGACCCGCGCACAGGCTTCTGGCGGCGTCCCCCGCCGCAGAGGACATCCAATCGCCATGAACGCCTGAGTCGCACAACGGCCCGGACCTGCTGTGTTGGGGGCGACAAAGCGACATCGATGATGCTGCATCGGAATGATCAGCGATGACAAGAAGCGCACGTGGCCTGTGCAGCATGGGCCGTACCCGACTCGCTGCTTGCCGAGTGAACCAGGGCAGCGTGTCCCAGCACCGACAGCCCTGCGGCGGCAACGAGACCAGCGAATAGTTTGAGCATGGACAAGGCCTGGCAAGTGAAGAAGATTCGCTGAACCCTACTGCCCCTGGACGCAGCCGTCGGTGCGGTGGGACTCCAACGCCTGCGCTGGTGCCGACTGCAATGCACAGCCATGTGACTGCGAAGGCGAGCGCCTTCACCACTTCGTCGCCATAGCCCACATGCGGAATCACCATTGCCGAACTCCAGCGTCAGCCAGATGCCACCCGATGCGTTCGGAATCGCACAGACATGGCAGAAGGCTAGAAGCAAATTGCAGTTGAAGATGTTGCTTGGGCGCGTTGTCTAAACGGTTTGTACGGCGATGGACCTTTCAAGCAATTTGAGCTTTTTGATGGCGTGTGATTGCGCATGAGAGGCGGGAATGTCAGGACTCGATTTGCTTCAGTGGCCAGCCACGGTCGCGTCATTGTTGGCGTCATGGCTGGTCGCTTCCCAGAGCGCGGCACATCGCAATCACGGCTTTTGGCTGTTCCTCTTCAGCAACGTCCTCTGGATTGCATGGGCGTTGCACAGCGGCTCCTGGGCGCTCGTTGTGCTCCAAGTCGGATTGGCCTCAATGAACATCCGTGGCGCCTACAAGAACGCGGCGTGACCGGTTCGGCTCCCTCGCACAAGCTGCGCACTGGCAGATGCGGCCCGATATCTTCGGACGGCTGGGCTTGGACGGGTTGGACGACGCGCCGCTGTTCACGGCACCTCGTCGAGCAACGCGCAAGTACTGTGGCATTGCGCGCCGTGATCTTCAGCCTGCACCGGTTGAACTTCGAGCGCATACCCGTGTTGAAGCGGCGGGCGGGGCATGCCGTGGCCGTGCACCTGCTGGGTCGCGCCTTCGTTCACAACCGCCTGCATGGCGCCCGATGGATTTAGTAGCCAGTCAGCCGGCAAGATGGGCCACACCATGAGGCCCACCTTGCTGACGGCGTCAAAGCTGGCGATCTACGGGGCCATCGCGGCCAATCTCGCCATCGCGGCCACCAAGCTCGTGGTGGCCAGCGTCACCGGCAGCTCGGCGATGCTGTCCGAAGGCATCCACTCGTCGGTTGACACCTTCAACGGCGTGCTCCTGCTGGTCGGCATCCGTCTGAGCCAGCGGCCAGCCACGCCCGAGCACCCGTTCGGTCACGGCAAGGAGCTGTATTTCTGGAGCCTGATCGTCGCCGTGCTGATCTTCGGCCTGGGTGGGGGCATCTCCTTGTACGAAGGCGTGCAGCACATCCGTCATCCGGAACCGCTGCACGACCCGACCTGGAACTATGTGGTGCTCGGCGCTGCGGCGGTCTTCGAGGGCATCAGCTTCACCATCGCGCTGCGCCAGTTCCTGCGGCTGGCCGACGGCACACCGTTCTGGCAGGCCGTGCAGCGCAGCAAGGACCCGACCACCTACACCGTGCTGGCCGAGGACTCGGCCGCACTGTTGGGCCTGGCGATCGCCGCAGTGGGCATTGCGCTCAGCCACCATCTGGCGATGCCGGCCCTGGATGGTGCCGCCTCGGTGCTGATCGGCTTGCTGCTCGCCGGCGTGGCCATCTTGCTCGTCTGGCAATCACGCAGCCTGCTCATCGGTGAAGGTATCCGTCCGGAGACCGCACGCGCTATCCGCCACATCGCGCTGGCGCAGCCCGGCGTGCGCGACGTGGGGCGCGTGCTGTCGATGTATGTCGGCCCGGACGATGCACTGGTGACGATGGACCTCGACTTCGACGCCGGCACGGCCGCCGCCGACGCCGCGCTGGCGATGGCCGAGGTCGAGCGCCACGTGCGTGAGCGCTACCCGATGATCAAGCGGCTTTTCATCGAGTCCGGCTCACCGGCCCAGCCGCAACGGTGGTCGAGGCCGGACGCCATCCGCACACTGCCCGATGTCCCGGCTGCGTCGGCAGTGGCCCCGGCAGGGGAAAGCCCAGCGTCGAGCCTGACGACTGCGGCACGCTGTGGCGCGCCTGGCACGTCGACCCCGGAATGAGCCCGTGCGCAAAGAACGCTGCACGCAGTTGGACAGCCGGCGCGCCTTGATGAAGACTGGCTGGCACTCGGCCAAAAGTGCCGCTTCGTCGTTGCCGCATCCGCGGCTCTGCGGGTTGTTGCGGCGAGTTGCCATGGCTCCAGGCCAGGAAGCACCGTCGGGCCACGCAGCACGCAGCAGCCCATCACTGAAGGCGATGGGCCACCCGCAGGCTGGACAAGGGGCGCGATCTCGCCTGTTCGCCGTGGCCTCAGTCAGGCACCGAGTCCTCAGCCAGGGACGCCATGTCGATGACGTGGCGGAAGCGAACTTCGCCGCTCACGATGCGGACATAGGCCTCATTCAGATCCTGGATGCGCAGCAATTCGATGTCCGGACCAATGCCATGCAGGGCGCAGAAATCGATCACCTCCTGGGTCTCGCCGATGCTTCCGATCAGCGACCCCGAGATGCTCCGACGGTGAAAGGCGACTTGCTGGTGGTTGACAGGCGCCATGGTTTCCAGCGCACCGACCACCACCAGCGTGCAGTCGCGCTTGAGCAACGGAATGTAGGGGTTCAGGTCGTGCCGCTGCGGGACCGTCGACAACATGAAGTCGAAGCTGGACGCGTGCAGCGCCAAAGCCTTTGCATCACTCTCCAGCACGGGCTCGGCGCCGAGCTTGCGCGCTTCTTCAAACTTGGCACTGCTGCTGGTGAAGACGACGACGTGCGCGCCCATCGCCCGGGCCAGCTTGACGGCCATGTCGCCCAGCCCGCCGAAGCCGATGATGCCGACCTTCTGGCCAGCTTGAACCCCCCAGTGCTTCATGGGTGAATAGGTGGTGACGCCAGCGCACAGGATGGGCGCGGCGACCTCTGGCTTCAGGGCCGGCGGAATCCTGATCAGGAAGTCGTCCCTCACCACCAGCACATCGGAGTAACCGCCGTAGGTGTTGTCGCGTCCGTAGGCGTTGAGTCCGTCGGCCGCCAGTTTGGCGGGCACCATGGGCCCGTTGTAGGTGGACAGCCAGCTGTTCGGACCTTCGCAATAGTTCTGCAGCCCCAGCTTGCATGGCTTGCAGTGGCGGCAGCTGTCGATCATGCATCCCACGCCGACGATGTCGCCCACGGCGTGTGTCGTCACGCCAGCGCCCATCTTCGTCACACGGCCAACCACCTCGTGGCCCGGCACGCAGGGATACACGGTGTTCGACCACTCATTCTTCGCCTGGTGGATGTCGGAGTGGCAGACGCCGCAGAACAGCACCTGGATCTGCACGTCGCGCTCGTGCGGCTCGTCGCGTTCAAAGGCGAAGGCGCGCAGGGGGCTTTGTGCATCATGGGCGGCGTAGCCGCGGGCTGGGATCATGGGGATGGCCTTCAAGAAATGAATCGCGCCGACTTTGGGGCGCATGGGGCGAGGGCCTGCTGGCGTGAGCCGAATGGCCTGGGCTGCAGATGGCAAACGGCAGACGGAAGACGGAAGACGGCAGCATCGCCCGCGCATGAGGGAACCAGAGAGCGGCTGGGCTCCGAAGCCGCGTGGGGGCGGACCGCGACACCCAGTGGTGGAACGCCGCGCGGTGCGGGCAGCCAGCCCTGCAGGCTCAAGATCCCGAGGAAGCACCGCCCCCGCAGATCCCCTTGCAAGCGGAGTGCAGCTCGCGCTCATCTGCTGGCGCCTCCGCTTGTGCCTGCGCGCCGGCGTCATCCACAGGTCGGCACCACGGTGCTGGTCGGCTGTGGCGTCTTCTGCGTTGTTGGCGATCGGGCACGCAAGGGCGGTGGTGCCGGATGGCGAGAAGGTCATGGCGTACTGTGGGGACGGGTGCGTGCGCGGGTCTGTTCGGTGGCGCACGCGCCATTGCAGGTGTTGCCACCTTCGGTGCCGGCCTCGGTGATTGCCAGACCCGGTTGACACCGCAGACAAGCGAAGCGCAGCGGAGGCCGCCAGCCATTGACCGACACATGGTGCCGGTGCATGCCCAGGCCGGGGCACCAAGTCAAACAAAGGTCAGCGGGCCAGCGCCTGCTGAGTTCTGCTTTCTGGGCGACGCTGGTGCCTGTCAGGCCTTCAGCACTGACCTGACCGCCACATACCGCGTGCCGCGCCCCCGCCCCTGTACGTGGGCATGTCCGTCTGCCACCAGCTGCCTGAGCAATGGCCTGACCGCCTCAGCGTCGAGGCCGGTGGCCGCGCGGGCGGCGGCATTGTCCAGCGCGCCTGCCTGGCGCAATGCGGCCAGCAGGCGCACGGCCGGGTCGCGCGCCCGTGCTGGCTTGGTGCCTGGGCCTGACGGCTTGGTGCCTGGCGGCGACACACCGGCTGGCTTGGCAGGCACACGCGGCTTTTTCAGAGCCGCTGCGGCCGCAGGGGCCTGCGCAAAGGATGCATCCATCTCCAGCCCGAAGAGCGCGCCGACATCGTCATCGGCCAAGGTGCGGCCGCCACCCGCAGGGGCGTTGA
The DNA here is from genome assembly GCA_029865965.1 of Aquabacterium sp. Lineage (GTDB taxonomy): Bacteria > Pseudomonadota > Gammaproteobacteria > Burkholderiales > Burkholderiaceae_C > Pseudaquabacterium. The sequence continues at coordinate 30,500 of JARXAJ010000095.1, read as the reverse complement.
CCACACCACTGCTGGCCTTGCTCAGCAGATCGGCGGGATCGACCTGGCGCAGCCTGAACAGCAGCTCGGGCTGGCTGTCGAAGCGCGCGCCAATGCCGTAGAGGACGGCGGCGACATGCTTGCACATGGACGCACCGTCCGGGCACGAACAGTCGAAGGCGATGTCCTTGGGCATGGGGAACAGTCCATCGCCCTGGCGGCACAGGCGGTCCATCACGCCCTTGGAGAAGCGCCCCTGCAGCAGTTCCACCAGCGAGTCGATGCCGCCAGCGCAGTCGGCGCAGACTTGCTGCCACTTCGCCTGCAGCACCGGCTGGACGGTGATGGTGGTGCGGTACATCGACGACCCGCTGACCCGCGCCACGACCGTACCGGGCGCGATCTGCAGATCGACCACCGACCCGTTGCGCACATAGGTGCGCCCGCGCGGCAGGCGGTTCGAGAAGTCGCTGTAGCTTTCCATGTTGGCGCACCAGGCCTTGCCCCAGGCCGTGTCGGCAATGGCGCGGCCCTGGATGACAACGGGCGAGATGGTCTGCCCCTTCTTCGCCAACTTGGCCATCTCGGCAGCGGCCTTGCGCCGGCGCTCGTCCACGGAGACATAGCGTGCCCACCCATAGGCCATGGCTTTCCCTCTCTACCCTTGGATGGAGGCAGACGCCAGGTCGAGACTGACCAGACGCAAGAGTTCGGCATCGCTCAGCTCGGTCAGCTTCACCTCGCCGCCACCGGCATCCAGAAGGTCTGCCGCCAACCGCTTCTTGTCGTTGATCATGGTGTCGATTTTCTCCTCGATGGAACCCCGGCAGACGAACTTGTGGACCAGAACGTTGTGCTTTTGGCCGATGCGGAAGGCGCGATCGGTGGCCTGGCTTTCCACCGCGGGGTTCCACCAGCGATCGAAATGCACGACATGCGAGGCGGCGGTGAGGTTGAGGCCCGATCCGCCGGCCTTCAGCGACAGCACGAAGAAGGGTACCGTCTCGTCCCCCTGGAAGCGGGCGACCAGATCCTGGCGGCTCTTCACCGCCGTGGCGCCGGTCAGCACACAACCGTCGCGCCCGAAGATGGACCCCAGGAAGGCAGCCAGCGGCGCAGTGGCCTCGGCATACTGGCTGAACACCAGCATCTTCTCCTGCTTGGCGGCAATGACTTCGGCCAGTTCCCGCAGGCGGGCCAGCTTGCCGCTGTCGGCCTCGGCCCAGCCGCCGTCGCCCAACCACTGCGACGGGTGGTTGCAGATCTGCTTGAAGCGGGTGATGAAGGCCAGCACCAGGCCTTTGCGGTCCACGCCCTCCACGCCCTTGTCGAGCGCCTGGGTCAGGTCGTCCACCGCCTGCTGGTACAGCGCTGCCTGCTTGCGTGACAGGCCGCAGTAAGCGGTCTGCTCGATCTTGTCCGGCAGATCGCTGATCACCGCCTTGTCGGTCTTGAGCCGGCGCAGGATGTAGGGTTGCAGCAGCCGGCGCAGCGGCGCATAGCCGCCAGGGCTGTCGGCCAGGCGTTTGGCGAAGCTGGCGAAGGGCTTGGCGCCACCCAGCAGGCCCGGGTTCACAAAGTCGAAGATGCTCCACAGGTCGCCCAGCCGGTTCTCGATCGGCGTGCCGGTCAGGGCCAGGCGTGATCCGGCTTTCAACGCCTTGGCTGCCTTGGTCTGCCGGGTGCCCGGGTTCTTGATCGCTTGCGCCTCGTCGAGGATGAGCAGCCGCCAGGGGGTGGCCTGCACCCAGTCGAAGCGGTGCAGCGCGCCATAGCTGGTGATCACCAGATCGACCCCGGCCAGATACTCGGCCGACAACTCGCCCAAAGCCAACGCCGGCTGCCCTGCGCCAGTTGCCGAGCTGTGGGCCACCAGCACGCGCAGGCCCGGCGCAAAACGCGCTGCCTCCTGCGCCCAGTTAGCCAGCAGCGAGGCTGGCGCCACCAGCAGGTTGGGCGCCGGGCCTTCGGCGCGCTTGCGCACCAGCAGCAACGCCAGCACCTGGATGGTCTTGCCCAGACCCATGTCGTCGGCCAGGCAGGCGCCCAGGCGCAGGCGCGACAGCAGGTGCAGCCAGCGCAGGCCGACTTGCTGGTACGGCCGCAGCGTGGCGTGCAGATCGGGGCCGGCGTCGACGGCCGCCAGACCCTGCGGCCCGCGCAACCCTGCCAGGGTCTCTGCCAGCCAGGGCCCGGCATTCACTTGCGCCCAGTCGGGCGAGACGGTGTCCTCCTTGCCGCCGATGGACCCACCGGCCCCGGCCAGCAGGCGCATGGCCTCATGGAAGCCCAGGCCCTGCGCGCTGGCCAAGCGTTCGACCTGCTGGAATTGCGTCAGCGTTTGTTGCAGCCGCTGCGCGTCGACCTCAACCCATTGGCCGCGCATGAACACCAGCCCACGGCTGTCGGCCAGCAGGCTGCTCACCTCGGCCGTGGTCAGCGCCTCGCCATCCAGGGTCACCGACACCTGGAAGTCGAGCAGTGCGTCCTGCCCCACCCGCGACGGTGGGCTCGCACCGACCGTGGCGCTGACCGTCGCTCTCGGCGGTCGGTTGGCCCGCCACTGCGCCGGCATGCGCACCACCACGCCGGCTTGCTCCAAGATCGGCACATCGTGCAGCAAGGCCAGCGCCTCGGCCGCGCTCCAGCGCAGCGGCTGAAAGATCTCGCGGCGGTCGATCAGGTCCTTCAACCAGGCGCAGCCCTCGCCGGCGCGTTGCAGCGGCGCCAACAGGGCAAGCAGGCGCTCCTTGTCGGCCGCAGCAGCGTATTCGCGCAGGGCCTCGCCCAACGGACGGTGCTGGGCCTTTCCCTGCGCTGACAGCCGGGTGGTGTAGGTGGCCAACAAGGCGAAAGGAAACTGCGCATCCTTGCGGTTTTCCGCCAGATGGACGTGGACACGGCCGACCAGGTTCCAGGCCGGGTTGCAGGCTTTCAGGAAGACGCCCAGCGGCTGGGCCGAGGCCTGCAGTTCGGCGTGCAGCGCAGCGTCGAGTTCCTGCCAGAGCCGTTCCAGCAGGGCCACAGACAGGTATTCCGCCCCGTCCATTGGCGGCGCCGACCACACCAGTGCTTGCAACGCGCCTGCATCTGGCGGTGGCACGCGTCCAGGCAGGTGGTCCGCCACCTCGGGCAGCGTGCACAGCGCCGTCAGATAGCGCACGGCCAGATCGCGCCACCAGGCAACCACCGGCGGCAAGGCCGCGCCGACATGTTCAGCGCCCAGCGCCAGCAGAACCTGGCCCGAACCCCGCTCGCCCTGCCCCGCCAGTTGCTCGGCCAGTCCCGCAGGCAAACACGGGGCGTCGGGCACGGCCACCCCGGTGAGGCGGCCATGTGGGGTGAGGGCAAGGGTGCTGGGAGTCATCGGCGGGTGCACAAGAGCCAAGACGGCGCAGGCGCAGCAGGATTGTGACCGCCGGCCCCAGATTGACCCGTCTGCCGACCCCGTGGGTGGTGCCCGGCAGACATCAGCGCCCAAGCTTTTATCCACGGCCATGCGGGGCGCCGCACCGACCAGCGATCAACGGATGACCGACAGTGGCAGCCATACCAAGGGAGCAGGCAGCCCGCCTGAACAGCGTGTCCAGACAAGCCCCAGACGCTGACGCTGACGCTGACGCTGACATCGACACCCATGTGCTGGCACTGAACAGCGGCTCGTCTTCGCTGAAGTTCGGGCTGTACCGGCTGTGCGGTGCCGACACGCTGTGCCTGCTGTCTGGAGAAGCCGAAGGCCTGGGTGAGGCGGGAGCCTCATTTCACGCCACAGATGCGCAGGGTGCAGTGCTTGTGCAGGAGACATCTGCAATGGCGGACGCTGGTGCCGCCGTGGTGCGCATCGGCAAGTTGTTGTCAGACAGGAACGCACCGCATCCAGCGGCGATTGGCCACCGGGTCGTGCATGGCGGCCCGCACCTGCGCCAGCATTGCACCATCGACGCATCGGTGCTGGCCACCCTTGAAGCAGCCGCGGCCTTTGCACCGCTGCACACGCCCGCAGCGCTGGCGGTCATCCGCTATGCCTTGGGGCACTTCCCGGGTCTGCCGCAGGTGGCCTGCCTGGACACCTGCTTCCACGCCGCCATGCCACTTGTTGCAAGCACCCTGCCCCTGCCGCGCCACCTGCGCGCAGCAGGCATCCAGCGCTACGGGTTCCACGGCCTGTCATGCGAATCGATCGTGCGCCACTATGCCAGCAAAGTGCCCTGGCGGCTGATCATTGCCCACCTCGGCAGCGGCGCCAGCATCACCGCGGTGCGCAACGGTCTCTCGATCGACACCAGCATGGGCCTGACACCCACCGGCGGCCTCATCATGGGCACACGCAGCGGGGATCTGGATCCCGGCGTGCTGGTCCACCTGATGCGCACGCAAAGGCTCGACGCCGCAGCGATGGAAGACCTGGTCGACCACCACAGCGGCCTGCTGGGCCTGTCTGGCATCAGTGGCGACATGCGGGCCCTGCACGACGCGGCGGCTGCGCAGGGCGACGCCCGGTTGGCCATCGCCATGTTCTGCTACCGGGTCGCCAAGGAACTGGGGGCCATGGCCATTGCCTTGGGGGGCGTCGACGAGATCGTGTTCACGGGCGGCATCGGTGCGCATGATGTGCAGGTGCGGGCCGATGTTTGCGCGCGCCTGTCCAGCCTGGGTGTCGCGCTGGACGAGCGCCGCAACCTGCGGGGCATCGGCCTGGTGAGCCACGACGCATCGCGCTGTGTCGTGCGGGTTTTGCCGTCTCAGGAGGACGAGCAGATCGCCCGCCATACCTGGGCGCTGTGCGGCCTGGCAGCTTGAACGGTCCGTCGATGGCACGGGCCGGGGCGCTGCCCACCCCAATCTCGGCGGACAGCAGCGCTGCTGTGAAGCCGCCCTGGGCACTGGCAGCGGCTTCGATCGGGCCGGTCACCGCATCGCAGGCCGGTCCGCCATGCGGCGGGTTGTACTTGAAGCCGCCGTCATGCGGCGGGTTGTGCGAAGGCGTGACGACGATGCCGTCGGCGGGGCTTCTGCCGCCCTGGCGATTGTCCTGGACGATGGCCTGCGAGATCGCCGGGGTGGGGTGGTCTGGTCGTTCGTCGCCAGCATCACATCGACCCCATGGGCCGCCAGCACTTCCAGCGTGCTGATGCTGGCCGGCGTCGCCGTGGCCGGCTTCCCGGCCAGGGGGCTGGCGGGACCGGTGGGCCCGGTCGGTCTGGGCATGGCATGGGGCCTCAGCGTCAAAGGTTGCTCTGCCCCAGACCGCACCCAGCATGACCTCGCCTTGGTCATGCCGCGCTATCCCGGCGCCGGCGCTGTGCGGCGCGCGCCGCCACACCCACAGCACATGGGTGCATTCCGGTGCGGGTAGCGGCTGTCGGACAACCATTGGCGCCCCTGGGCGCAGGCTGGCGGCCAGGCCCCGCGCACTGCCTCGGGCCTCAGGGCATCAGACTTTGGTTTCGTGCACCGCGCTGCCGGCCCAGTAGCCGCTGCGGCCGTGGTGCCGGTACAGCGCCTCCTCCTGGTTGCGGCCCCAATCGCTGTTGGCGTCATAGGGCGGTGCGTTCTTGATCGACTCCCGGCTGAGGTCGACGGAGACGGACTGGTCGGACCAATGCACGCCCTTGATCCACAGCGGCGCGATCAGCACCTTGTGGCCGCCCCACCAATTGGTGGTGTCGATGACCAGGTAGCGGATGGCCCAGGTCGTGTCGTCGACCAGGAACCCCGAGACATGGCCGATCTCACCATCCTTGGCATGGATGTTGTAGCCGGTGACGGCATTGCAACTGCGCAGGTGCGGGTCGTCGTTGCGGTGGCGGGCCCGTTCGTCGCGCAGATAGGTCTCCATCTCCCGTTCCCGCTCGACGCGGTCAACGCCAAAGCCCGCATACCCCGGCACCATCGCAGACGGGTACAGCCCGTCGCCCCACAGGCCGCCGCCGGCCCAGTAGTAGGGGTAGCCGTAGTAGCCCAGATAGTGCTCTTCGTTCTGCCGCGACACCGGCTTGTCGGCGTCGAAGTCCGGGCTGTTCTTCACCTGGACCTTGGTGATGGACACGGGCAGCATTTGCCCCGCCCAGTCGGGATGGTGCACCGAGATGGGCGAAATCAGCACCTTGCGGCTGGACAGCCAAGTGCCGGTGTCCACCACGAAGTACCGAACCGCCCAGTCATGGTCATCGAAGTACAGATCCTTGACATGTCCGACCGCGCCGTCGGTGGCGCTGATCTTGTAGTCATTGAATCCTTTGGCGCTGCGCAACATATCGGCTTCCTTGGTGGGTGCCACGGTCAGGGGCCGTGGCAAAGGGTGGAGAGGGGACGCGCTTGCCAGGACTTGCAACAGCAGTCCCAGTGCGCTCCATGCCACGGTGCGCGCCACCCTGCGCGGTGTCTGTTCGCTGTCGTACCCTGGCAGTGCGGGAATTTCTAATCGACAGCGTCAGCGGTCTGACCAGATCGCCAGGCAGGTGTTCACCTTCTGATGCCGGATGCCAAAGTCTGGATGCGGCAGGTGCTGGTCAACCCTGGCCCGCCGCACCGCGACCATGCAAGGTGCCAGCACGTGCACCAGCGCACAGACGATGCAGCTGCAAGTGCCTAAGGTGAAGCCCATCCATCAGGCCGCCCAGACCTGGCGCGAGTGACAGCACAGGAGCGCAACATCGACACCATTGGGTCCACGGGCAGCCACATGACCGGGCATGCCGGCGCAGCCAGCGCGCTGCGTGCACGGGCAGCATGAAGCTGCACATCGGCATTGCGGCCGACCACGGCGGGTTTGCGCTCAAGACCGAACTGGTGCGGGCACTGCGGGCTTGCGGTTGCCATCTGGTGGACTTTGGCGCGCATGCCTTGGACCCTGCGGACGACTATCCCGACTTCGTGATCCCGCTGGCACAGGGCATTGCCAGTGGCGACTTGGTGCGCGGCATCGCCTTGTGCGGCAGCGGTATCGGCGTGTCGATTGCCGCCAACAAGTTTGCCGGCGTGCGCGCCGGACTGGTGCACGACGTCTTCTCTGCCCATCAAGGGGTGGAGGACGATGACATGAACGTGGCCTGCCTGGGTGGCACCGTCATCGGCGCCGGGCTGGCGCTTGACCTGGTCCATGTTTTTCTCAACGCCCGCTTCTCGGGCGCCCCGCGCCACCAACGCCGGCTGGCCAAACTGCGGGCCATCGAGCACCGGGAACCCTGAACCATGAAGACCGACACCCTCTCACCCGACCTGCTCCGCAAGATGGACGCGTACTGGCGGGCCAGCAACTACCTGTCGGTGGGGCAGCTCTACCTGTACGACAACCCCTTGCTGCGCGAGCCGCTGCGCCTGGCCCACGTCAAGCCGCTGGTCGTCGGCCACTGGGGAACCGTGCCAGGCCAGAACTTCATTTACGTGCATCTGAACCGCGTGATCAAGAAGTACGACCTCAACATGTTCTATGTGTCCGGCCCCGGGCACGGTGGCGCCGCGCTGGTGGCCAACGTCTACCTGGAGGGCACCTGGAGCGAGGTCTATCCAGGCGTGACGCAAGACATCGCCGGGATGCAGAAGCTGTTCAAGCAGTTCTCGTTTCCCGGTGGCATCTCCAGCCATGTGGCGCCGACGACGCCGGGGTCGATCAACGAGGGTGGCGAACTCGGCTATTCACTGAGCCATGCCTTCGGTGCGGCCTTCGACAACCCCGGCCTGATCGTCGCCTGCGTGATCGGTGACGGCGAGGCCGAAACCGGGCCGCTGGCCACGGCCTGGCAGTCCAACAAGCTGCTCAACCCCATCACCGATGGTGCGGTGCTGCCGATCCTGCACCTGAACGGCTTCAAGATCAGCAACCCCACGGTGCTGGCCCGCATCGGCCGCGCGGAGCTCGAACACTTCTTCCTCGGCTGCGGCTGGACGCCGATCTTCGTCGAAGGCGACGACCCGATGACCATGCACCAGCGGATGGCGGCCGCCACGGACCGGGCCGTCGAACACATCCGGCAGATCCAGGACGAAGCACGCAACCGTGGCGTGAAGAAGCGACCGCGCTGGCCGATGATCGTGCTGCGCTCCCCCAAGGGCTGGACCGGCCCGAAAACCGTCGACGGCGTGCAGATCGAGAACACGTTCCGTGCGCACCAGGTGCCCTTGCTGGTCAGCCCCGCATTCCCGGCGCATGTCGGGCTGCTCGAGGACTGGCTGAAAAGCTACAAGCCCGACGAGCTGTTCGACACGGCGGGCCGGCTGATGCCCGAACTGGCAGCCCTGGCACCCAAGGGCGACCGCCGCATGGGCGCCAACCCGCACGCCAACGGCGGCCTGCTGCTGCGCGAATTGCAGCTGCCCGACTTTCGCGGGTATGGCGTACAGGTCACGGCGCACGGCGCGGCGCAGGGGCAGGACACCCTCGTGCTCGGCGCCTTCCTGCGTGATGTGACCCAGCGCAATGCGCGCCAGCGCAACTTCCGCCTCTTCGGGCCTGATGAGACCGTCTCCAACCTGCTTGGTGCCGTGCTGGAGGTGACCAGACGGCAGTGGAATGCCGAACTGCTGCCCAACGACGAGTTCCTGGCACCCGATGGCCTGGTGCTGGATTCGATGCTCAGCGAGCACCTGTGCCAGGGCTGGCTCGAGGGCTACCTGCTGACTGGCCGCCATGGCCTGTTCAACAGCTACGAGGCCTTCATCCGCATCATCGACTCGATGTTCAGCCAGCACGCCAAATGGCTGAAGGTGACACGCGAGCTGCCCTGGCGCCGGCCGATCGCATCGCTGAACTACCTGCTGGCGTCGCATGTCTGGCAACAGGACCACAACGGATTCACGCACCAGGACCCGGGCTTCATCGACCACGTCGTCAACAAGAAGGCCGACATCGTGCGCGTGTACCTGCCGCCCGATGCCAACTGCCTGCTTTCCGTGGCCGACCATTGCCTGCGCAGCCGCAACCTTGTCAACGTGGTGATTGCCGGCAAACATGCGCTGCCGCAATGGCTGACGATGGACGAGGCTGTCGTGCACTGCACCGAGGGCATCGGCATCTGGCGGTGGGCCAGCAACGACCAAGACAGTGAACCGGACATCGTGATGGCCAGTTGCGGCGACACGCCGACGCTGGAGATCCTGGCCGCCACGTCCATCCTGCGTGCGCACCTGCCCGGCTTGAAGGTGCGTGTCATCAACGTCGTCGACCTGATGCGGCTGCAGTCCGCCAGTGCGCACCCGCACGGCCTGTCCGAGCCCGACTTCGATGCGCTGTTCACCACCGACAAGCCGGTGGTCTTCGGCTTCCACGGCTACCCGTCGCTGGTGCACCGGCTGACCTACCGCCGCACGAACCGCCAGCTGCATGTCCATGGCTATCAGGAAGAAGGCACCATCACCACGGCCTTCGACATGCGTGTGCAAAACGAGCTGGACCGCTACCACCTGGTGCAAAAAGCGGTCGATTGCCTGCCGCACCTGGGCAGCGCTGGCGCCTATCTCAACCAGATGTGCCGGGACAAGCTGATCGCGCACAAGCACCACATCGAACTGCACGGCCAGGACCTGCCAGAGATCCGCAACTGGACATGGGGCGACGCCGCGTGAACCTGCGCTTGCTGACCGAGACAGCCCACGCCATGGTCGCGCCTGGCAAGGGGCTGCTGGCCATGGACGAGAGCATCGGCACCTGCAACAAGCGGTTTGCCGGCGCCTGGATCGCGCCGACCGTGGAGATGCGTCACGCCTGGCGTGAATTGCTGCTGACCACGCCTGGCCTGGACACCTGCATCAGCGGCGTGATCCTGGTCGACGAGACCATCCGACAGTCGGCTGCGGATGGCATGCCCTTCCCCCGGCTTGCACAAGACGCCGGCCTGCTGGTCGGGATCAAGGTCGACACCGGCGCCAAGGCCCTGGCAGCGCACCCGGGCGAAACCGTGACGGAAGGGCTGGACGGGCTGCGCGAGCGTCTGCCGTCCTATGTCGCGCTGGGCGCGCGCTTTGCCAAATGGCGCGGCGTGTTCGCCCTGGATGACGCGCGGCTGCCCACGCGCGCCTGCATCTGCGCCAATGCGCACGCCCTGGCCCGCTACGCCGCCCTGTGCCAGGAAGCCGGGCTGGTGCCGATCATCGAGCCGGAGGTGCTGATGGACGGGCCCCACTCGCTGGCGCGTTGTCATGAAGCCACCGAATCCGTCCTGCGCAGCGTCTTCCAGCAGCTCGTCCTGCAGGGCGTGGTGCTGGAGGCGGTGATCCTGAAGCCCAACATGGTGAGCGCCGGCCTGGCCTGCCCAGCCCGCAGCACAGTGGCAGAAGTGGCCGATGCGACGCTGCAGTGCCTGCAGCGCACCGTGCCTGCCGCCGTGCCCGGCATCATGTTCCTGTCGGGCGGGCAGTCTGGCGAAGAGGCCAGCGGCAGGCTCAACGCCATGCATGACGGGGCCCGAAGCCCCTGCCCGCTGTCGTTCTCGTTCGGACGCGCGCTTCAGCATCCGGCCCTGGACATCTGGGCCGGCCAGGCCGCAAATCGGCACGCGGCGCAACAGGCGTTGATGCACCGCGCCCGGTGCAACCACGCGGCCTTGCTGGGCGCCTACAGCCCCGCGATGGAAGTGGCATGAGCCCGCCCGGCCGCCCGAAGGGCGAATACCGCAGTGCGCAGCACGAAGGTCCGCCATTGCGCCCGCCGCTGCAGATCTACTTCATCCGCCATGGCGAGACCGCCTGGTCGCTTTCGGGCCAGCACACCGGCCGCACCGACCTGCCGCTGACGCCGCATGGCGAGACGATGGCACGCGGGCTGGCAACGGCGCTGACAGGCATTGATTTCTCACATGTGTTGACCAGCCCCCGGCTGCGGGCGCGGGCCACCTGCGCACTGGCAGGCCTGGCCGCTGGTGCCCTGACCGAGCCCGATCTGGCCGAGTGGGACTACGGCGATTACGAGGGCCTGCGCACGGCCGAGATCCAGCAGCAGCAGGCGCACTGGGATGTGTGGCGGGACGGCTGCCCTGGCGGCGAGACGCCGGCCGACATCAGCGCGCGCGCCGACCGCCTCATCGGGCGCCTGCGCGGCGGCACAGGCACGGTGGCGCTGTTCTCGCACGGCCAGTTCGGGCGGGCGTTCGCCGCACGGTGGATCGGTCTGCTTGCAGCCCAGGGTCAGCACTTCGCCATCGGTCCGGCGTCCATCAGCATCCTCAGCTTCGAGGTCGGCCATCCGCGCAGGCCTGTGATCGCACTGTGGAATGCGCCCGCCCCTGATGGCAGCACATCACCGGCGGGTTGACAAACCGGCCTGAGCGAATGCCGCGGGTTTGCGGCCAAGGTGCTGGGCAGCGACCCGCTGATCGACATTGCCGTGCTGAAGATCAACGCCACCGGCCAGCCTGCGGCCACCCTGGCGCGGCTTGGCTCGCCCGCAGACCTGCGGGCGGGTGTGCCGCCAACACGGGTGGGTGATTGGGTGCTGGCCATCGGCGAGCGCGCAGGGCCTGGGCCTTGATCATCGACAACACGTAGTGCCACCGGAAGCCGCAGACGGGCGCTCAGGCCACAGCACCGAACAGCGCACCGGCGCCCGCAGTCACCGCCATGGCAAAGGCGCCCCAGAAGGCGACGCGCCAGGTGCCGCTCCAGACCGGGGCTCCGCCTGCCAGCGCCGAGACGGCGCCCAGGCCGGCCAGGAAGGCCAGCGCGGACACCGACACCCAGAGGATCAGGTGCGCGGGCGACACCGTGGCAACCACCACGATCGGCAACACCGCGCCGACCGCGAAGCTGGCCGCCGAGGCCAGCGCAGCCTGGGTCGGGCGCGCGGCGGTCGTGGCCGACAGACCCAGTTCGTCACGCGCATGGGCGCCCAGCGCATCGTGGGCCGTCAACACGGTGGCAACCTGCGCGGCCAGTGCCGCGTCCAGGCCCCGGCTGACATAGATGGCCGCCAACTCGCGCTGCTCGCCCGCCGGGTCGTGCTGCAGCTCGGCGCGCTCCTGCGCCCGGTCGGCCGTCTCGATGTCCTCCTGGGAATGCACGGAGACGAACTCGCCGGCTGCCATCGACATGGCACCGGCGATCAGGCCGGAGACGCTGGTCAGCAGAATCGTCTGGTGCGCGGCACCTGCGGCGGCCACCCCCAGCACCAGGCTGGCGGTCGACACGATGCCATCGTTGGCGCCCAGCACGGCAGCGCGCAGCCAGCCGATGCGGTCGCTGTGGTGGCGCTCCGGGTGGCGGCCCTGCGCTTTGGTGAATCGCCCGCCGCGGTGCAGGGCGTGGCCGGTGGTTGGCGGGTCTGGCGTCATGAACAGGCTCCTATGCAGCGACGGGTTCGCTGGAAAACTGCGATTCGTACAGCGCCCAATAGCGCCCCTTGGCCGCCATCAGCACCGCATGGCTGCCCTGCTCGACCACATTGCCGCACTCCATGTAGGCGATGAGGTCGGCGTCGAGGATGGTGGAGAGCCGGTGCGCAATGACAAAGCTGGTGCGCCCGGCCCGCAACTGGGCCGTGGCCTCTTGCACCAGGCGTTCGGTGCGGGTGTCGACCGAGCTGGTCGCCTCGTCCAGGATCAGCACCGCGGGCTGCGCGATGAAGGCGCGTGCGATGGTCAGCAATTGCTGCTGCCCGGCACTCAAGCCCCCGCCGTTCTCGTCGATCAGCGTGTCATAGCCGCCGGGCAGCAGGCGCACGAAGGCATCGACATGGCAGGCGCTGGCCGCCGCCAGCACCTGGGCCCGGGTGGCCGGCACAGGGCCGGCATGGCCGTAGGCGATGTTGTCGTGGATGCTGCCGGCAAACAGCCAGGTTTCTTGCGGCACCACACCGAAGTGGCTGCGCAAGGCCTCGCGGGTGAGCGTCCGGATGTCGACGCCGTCCAGGCGGATGCACCCCTTGTCGATCTCATAGAAGCGCAGCAGCAGGTTCATCAGGGTGGTCTTGCCCGCCCCGGTGGGGCCGACGATGGCCACCATCTGGCCCGGCAACGCCTGCAGGCTGACCTGCTCGAACAGCGGCTGGTCCGGCCGGTAGCGAAAGCTCACCGCATCGAACACCACATGCCCCTGGCTGGCGGGCGTAGCGGGCGTCGGCAGCTTGCCCGTCGGTGACATCAGTGCTGGCGGCACCGTGGTGCACGCGGGCACCGGCTGTGCCGCATCGGCGCCCGGCTCTGCGCCCGACTCGGGCGCGTCCAGCAAGGCGAACACCCGTTCGGTCGACGCCAGCCCCGACTGCGTGCTGCCCGCCATGCCGGACATCTGGGACAGCGGCTGCGTCAGCTGCCGTGCGTACTGGATGAAGGCCTGCAGCAGGCCCAGGCTGACCTGCCCGCCGATGGCGCCCAGGCCGCCGACCAGCGCCACGCCCGTGAAGGCCAGGTTGCCGACGAACAGGACGGCCGGCTGCACCGCGCCCGCAAACGCCTGCGCGCTGAAGCTGCTGTCATGGAGCGCGGCGTTGTCGCTGTCGAACTGCGCGCGTGCCGCCGCCTGGTGCCTGAACACCTTGACCAAGGTGTGCCCGGTGTAGCCCTCCTCGATCTCGCCATTCAGTGCCCCCGTGGCACGCCACTGCTCAGAGAACTTCGGCTGCGACTTGATGGTGAGCAAGGCCGCCAGCCCCGCCGATGCCGCCACGGCGGCCAGGGCGATCAGCGTCAGACGGGGCGACAGGATCAGCATCATGGTCAGCACGCCAAGCAGGCTCAGCAAGGACATCAGCAACTGGCTCAACACCTGCTGCAGGCTCTGGCTGACGTTGTCGATGTCGTTGGTGACGCGGCTGAGCACCTCGCCACGCGGCTGCTGGTCGAACCAGGCCAGCGGCAGGCGCGCCAGCTTGTCCTCGCATTGCTGGCGCAGGCCGCGCACCACGCCTTGCAGCAGGTCGTTGCTGAGCCAGGCCTGCCACCAGTTCAGCGCCGACGAACTGGCGTACAGCAAGGCCACGACCGCCAGCAGGCGCGCCAGTTGCGCGACGTCGATGGCGCTGCCGCTGCTGACACCCGCCTGGATCAGGTCGGTGGCCCGGCCCAGTTGCCAAGGGCCGATGACATGCAGCGCCACGCTGGCCACGGTGGCCGCCAGGATGCCGGCCAGCCTGCGGTGTTGCACCACCAGCAGCGCCAACAGGCGGCGCAGCGTGCCACCCCAATCGCCCACATGCGCGCCTGCACCCGGCCCGCTGCCGGGCATGCCCCGCATGCTCACACCCGTGCCGCCCCGGCCAGTTGCGAATCGACGATCGCACGGTAGACGGCGCACTGCCGCAACAGCGCTGCATGCGTGCCGGTGCCCACCACTGCACCGGCGTCCAGCACGACGATGGCATCGGCCTGGCGCAGGGAACTCACGCGCTGGCCCACGAGCAGCAGGGCTGTGTCCTTCAGCAGCGGCTGCATGGCCAGGCGCAGGCTGGCTTCGGTGGCGTAGTCCAGCGCCGACGTGCTGTCGTCGAAGAGAAACAGGCGCGGCTTGACCACCAGCGCACGTGCGATCGTCAGGCGCTGCCGCTGCCCGCCGGAGAAGTTGCCGCCCCCTTGCGCCACGGGCGTCGCCAGGCCTTGCGGCAAGGCCCTGACGAAGTCTGCGGCCTGTGCCACATCGAGTGCCCGCCACAGCTCGGCATCGCGGGCGTCGGCCCTGCCGAAGCGCAAGTTGCTGGCGATGGTGCCGGTGAACAGGTAAGGCTTCTGGGGCACCAGGCCGATGGCGCCCCACAGCACAGGCAGCGACCAGTCGCGCACGTCCCGGCCATCCAGGCGCACCTGGCCTGCGGTGACGTCGAACAGCCGGGGGATCAGGTTCAGCAGTGTCGACTTGCCCGCGCCCGTGGCGCCGATCACGGCCACCGTCTGGCCGGGCTCGATGCGCAGGTTGATGTCCTGCAATGCCAGGGCTGCAGCCCCCGGATACCGAAAGCCGACCGCCGCAAACACCAGGCCCCGGCCCGTCGGGCCTTTGCCAGGCTGCGCAGCTGCCGGCCCTGGCGGCAGCGCCGCAGCGTGCAGCGGCTCGGCCACCGAGGGCAGCGTGCCCAGCACCTCGTCGATGCGCCTGGCGCAGACCACAGCCCGGGGCAGAAAGGCAAACAGCAATGCCGCCATCATCACCGACATCAGGATCTGCGCGAAGTAGGCCAGGAACGCCACCAGCGAACCCACCGGCAAGCTGCCCGCGCCAATGCGCGCAGCTGCAAACCAGACCAGTGCGATCGTCGACCACTGCATCACCAGAACGGCCATGGGGATCAGGGCCGCCATCAGGCGTCCGGTGTGCAGGGCCGTGTCGGTCAGCGTGGCGTTGGCACTGGCAAAGCGCTGGCGCTCTGCGGTGTCGCGCACGAAGGCCCGGATCACGCGCATGCCGGTGATCTGCTCGCGCAGGATCTGGTTCAGGCGGTCGATCTGGCCCTGCATCTTGCGGAAGTCGGGAACGGTGCGCGACATCAGCACGGCCACCGCCAGCACCATCACCGGGATGCTGAAGGCCAGCAGCAGCGACAGCTGTGCGTCCTGGCGCACCGCCATCACCACGCCACCCACGGCCATCAGCGGTGCACTGATGACCATCGTCAGGATCATCAGCAAGGCCGTCTGCAGCTGCAGCACATCGTTCGTGCTGCGGGTGATCAGCGACGGGGCGCCGAAGCGGTTCATCTCCTGCAGAGAGAAGCCCTGCACATGGGCAAACACCTGGGCCCGAAGATCACGCCCGAAGCGCATGGCCAGACGGGCGCCCAGCACCGTGGCACCCACGGCGAAGACCACTTGCACCAGCGACACCACGAACATCAGCCCGCCCATGCGATAGACATAGGCGGTGTCGCCCGGCACCACACCCAGGTCGATGACATTGGCGCTCAGGTGGGGCAAGAGCAGCGACGCCAGGGCCTGGACCACCTGCAGCACCAGCAGCAGCGCCAGGCCGCGCCGTTGCGGCCAGAGGCAAGCAGCCACTGCGCCACGGCGCAAGCCCGCGCGCGCTGGCACGGTGGCATACGTCGGGCAGCGTGCAGCATCAACCATGTGCAAGCCGGGCCACCTCAAAAATGCCAGGATTGCGCGGCTTCTTGCGGCTTGTTGCGGCCTTCAGGCCGTCAAGGCGTTGTTGGTCAGATTCCAGGCGTGCGACAGCCTGGCACCGCGCACGTGGCATGCGCTCTTGACATGCTGCATGCGGTCTTCGACGCGGGTCTTGACGTCGCCCTTGGCCTGGCTGCGCTGCAGCCTGAGCGACCCGGCCTTGGCATCGGCTTCCTGCCGCAGCGCATCGACGCGCTGCCGGGCGCGCCGCATGGCGCCGTCCATGCGCTTGTTCGTGGCGGCGGCCCTGGCCTGCAACTGGGTCATGGCCGCGCCACTGGCCTGCGAGGCTTCGGCCCCAAGCGCCGTGATCTCGGACTTGAAAGCCGCGATGTCAGGGGCGACCACGCCCTTGGCGTCTTTTGCGAGCAAGCCGGTGGCGTCCAGCGTGCTATCGCCGGCGGCGTGCAAGGCATGCAGGGCATGAAGAGCCTGCAGCCCCGACACAGCGGCTGTCTCACTGTCGAAGATTGGAACCAGGCGCTTGTTCATGCGACATCCATTTCAGTGTGATCGGGTCGAACAGCAGTCGGGCTCCTCGCGATGGCGCAGTCTGGCACCGGGCGCCACTGGCCTTCTGTTCGTTACCGCACCTTGCGCACACCGTCCTGCAGAGCGTCATCCGCCGCCTGTGGCGGGCGCCTGTTGCGCAGCGCTGGTCCAGGCGCGCAAGGCCCACTTGCGCAGCTCGCTGAACCACAGCACCCCGCTGGCCATGCCGATGCACATGCCCCACTGCCCCAGCGACAGCGGCACCGTTGCGAAGGTCTGGTTGAGCAGTTCGACATGGACGACCGCCACCTGCAACACCAGGGAGAGCACCACCGCGGCCCACAACCACCTGTTGGCAAACAGGCCATGGAACGCGCTGCGCGTCTCGGAACGGGCATTGAAGCAATTGAAGAGCTGCGCCAGCACCAGCACATTGAAGCCCGCCGTGCGGGCGCGCGTCAGGCTTTCCTGGCCTTCCACCAGTCCGCCAGGCAGGAACAGGTCGATGGTCAGCAGGGTGAGCAGCGCCATGACAATGCCGATGCCGGCAATGCCGGCCCACATGTGGGCATTGATCAGGCGCACGCCCTGTCGGCGCGGCGTGCGGGCCATCATCTGCCTGGCGATGGGGTCAACGGCGCGGCAGTCGCGACCGCAAGCGGTCGATCTCGCCCAGCAAGTCCATCACCAGGGCCACGGCGGCCATGTCCAGTTCGAAGTCACGGGCCAGGCGCAGCGCCCTGCGCGTTTGCGGCAAGGCATGCCCTTCGAATTGCCAATCCGTCGGGCGGAGACCTGTGGGCTGCAGCAGGCCTTCGCCCACCAGCGCCTGCACCTGCGCCAGGTCGGCGCCACTGGCCTGGCACAGCGCCGCCAGCGTGAACGACACATGTTCTTCAACGACGACGGCTTGCGCGATCAGGACGTCAGGTGTGGCCATGGTCTTCAAGCCTCCAGTGCGGCACGGGGGTTGTAGGCGGCAAAGGCGCGGGCAAAGACGCCATAGGCCTCCTTCTGGGGGTCTGACGCCGCTGGGGGCAGCGCAATGGTCAGCACCGCATACAGGTCGCCGGGCAACTTGCCGGGCAGGCCCTTGCCCTTGAGGCGCAGCTTGCGCCCCTGGGTCGAACCGGGCGGAATGTTCAGTTGCACGCTGCCGTCCGGCGTCGGGGCGGTGACCAGGGCGCCGAGTGCCGCCTCCCAGGGCGCAACAGGAAGATCGAAACTGATGTCGCCGCCATCCACCCGGAACAGCGGGTGCGGCAGGAGCTCGATCTCCAGGTACAGATCGCCGGCGGGCGCGCCGCCGTGGCCGGCGGCGCCTTGGCCCGCCAGCCGCAGGTGCTGGCCCGCGCGCACGCCTTTGGGAACATGGACCTCGAGTTGCCGCGTCTGCAGCATGGTCTGCCCCGTCGCGTCCAGAACGGGCATGCGCAGCGAGACCATGCGTTGGCTGCCCAGGTAGGCGTCCAGCAGATCGATGGCGACCTTGGCATGGTGATCGCGCCCCGGCAAGGGCCCACCACCTGCCCTGCGCGGCTGCCGGTCGTCCGGGCCGCCGCGGCCGAACAGCGACTCGAAGAAGTCGCTGAAGTCAGCCGCACTGCCGGCATCATCGGCATGGCCGCGATCGGCACCGCCACGGCCACGGCCACGGCCGCTGTACTCGAAGCCGGTGTCCCAGCCCGGCGGTGGCTCGAAGGGCTGCCCATTGGCATGGCGCTGCGCAATGTCGTCATAAGCGGCGCGGCGCTCGGTGTCGATCAGGGCTTCATGTGCCTCGGCCACTTCCTTGAACCGCGCCTCGGCGTCCGGTTCCTTGCTGACATCGGGGTGGTACTTGCGGGCCAGTTTGCGATAGGCGCGCTTGATCTCGGCGGGGGCTGCGGTGCGCTCGACGCCGAGCGTGGCGTAATAGTCCTTGAATTCCATGCGTGGCTTTCAGAAGCTGGCATTGCCAGCGGCCGTCACGCGGCCATCGATCGCCGCGTTGGCGCGCCATTGGTCCGGCTGATGGTGTCGCTGTCCTTCAACCCGGCCTTGCTGTGAACCATCTCGCAACGTCCAAGACGCAGCGTCGGTGTCCTGCCTGGCAGCCTGGTGCGCACCGGGTGCCGGGCCGGCAGCCGGGCCCATGGCGGCACCGGCCACCGCAGCCTTTGCGCGGGGAACCGCATCCCGTTGCACACGTGCGCGGCGGCTTCGGGTGCCCGCCTTGCATCAGGCGCCGGGTACGCGTCGGCCAGCCCCAGCGCTTGGGCGGCCTGCACAGGCACTGGACGGCCGCAGCCGCGCATTCACCGTCGCAATCCAGACCGCTACCTGCCAGCAGAGTCACAGTCCTGGCAACTCTGCCAGGACGCTTTCGCGGCGGCTTTCAAGGCCAGGTCGAACGCGTCGACGTCGGGGCCGGCTTGCCGGGCCTGCCCACGCAGTCAGGCGGGCCGAAGCCTGTGAAGCGAGGGTGGGCTCACCGCGCGCCCTTGTGGTCCTTCTGTCCCGTGTTCTTGTGTCGGCCCAACACCTCGATGGGCTCGACAGGCGGTCGTGGCGGGTTGGACGGCGTCGGCATCGAAGAACGTCCCGGGGCGGGTATCGGCGCCGGATCCTGGTTCTTGAGAGGCGTTTTCTGGGACATGCGGGTCTCCTGTGGGGACAGGCAGTCGCCGATGTTGCGGCTCGACTGCACAAGAAACATCAGCGTACGCACACCGCGCCTGTCTGACAGTGCGGCAGCGAACATGCGCCAGGAGCGATCGTTTGACGCCAGCCGGGACGCGTTCGCTGTCGCACAGACCCGCCCGCCCTGGCAGCGCAGGCTGTCGTCATCCTCAACGAACCGGACCGATGACCATGAAGACTGACGCCCAACTGCAGCAAGACGTGATGGCCGAACTGACATGGGAACCTGCGGTGCATGCCACGCAGATTGGCGTCGAGGTGAAGAACGGCGTCGTCACGCTGGCCGGTGAGGTTGGCAGTTATGCCGAAAAGCGCCACGCCGAGCGTGCCGCGCAACGTGTGACCGGTGTCAAGGCCCTGGCCGTCGAGATGAAGGTCAAGCTGTCGGCGCTCAGTGAACGCAGCGATGCGGACATTGCCGCATCGGCCAGGAACATCCTGAGCTGGACGGGCACGCTGCCCGCAGATGCCGTCAAGGTGATGGTCGAGGGCGGCTGGCTGACCTTGTCGGGCGACGTGGAGTGGCAGTTCCAGCGCCAGAACGCTGCACAGAGCGTGCGCGACCTTTCAGGCGTCACCGGAGTCAGCAACCAGATCGCCATCAAGCCGGCACTGTCGGCCAAGGTGATCAAGGCGGACATCGAGGCCGCACTCAAGCGCCGCGCTGCGGCCGATGCGACAAGCATCGCCGTCGAGGTCCAGGGTGGTGACGTGACTCTGACCGGCACCGTGCACAGCTGGGCCGAACGGGACTTGGCCACGCGCTCTGCCTGGGGCAGCGCGGGCGTGCGCCATGTCGTGGACAAGCTGAGCTACATCGATTGAAACGACAGCCTGGCCAGGGTCATGGCGGCAGACAAGAACTGCGCCTGCCAGCGCAGCGCCACCTTGCACAACGACGCAGCCCGCCACCCCGCGCATCACAACGGGCACCAAGCCCACCCGGACGAAAGGGACGCATCATGGACATCACGACACACCGCGCACGCATCACAGGTCCAGTTTCCTACCTGTCGGGCAGCGGCCGCAAACAGAACATCCCCATCGGCCCATGCCTCGTCGAGAGCCTTGGCGGGCGGTCGATCGACATCATCTGGGGGTCGCGCGGGCAAAGCTCCGTGGCGCTGCCGGCCGAAGTGATCGAAGCTGCCCAGGAACATGGGCATCTGGTGCTTCTCGACTGACGAGTTGGCCAGGGGCGTCCGGCGTAGCAGCGATGGCCGCACTGCCCAGCGCCTGTGTGGATGTCGAGCCTGGCTGGGGCAGCGCCTCGTGGCCCGCGCTGTGGATCAGATGCCGCTACCGGCCTGCTGGTCTGGGCCGGCCTGCGGTCGGGCTGGTCCGTCAGCCCCCGCCAGTAGTTTGGGCGAACGGTCGCAGCAGATCAAACTGCCCCAGGGCTGCCACGTCCACCGCCATCTCAGCCCGGTCCAGGTTCTACGGGCTGCATGGAAGCGTCGCGCCAGCGCCTGTGCGCAGGCCCCGACCCTGGCTGCACTGCGCGTACTTGCCGCGTGACGGCCACGTCCCACGCGGGCAAGCCGGGTAACGCGGGAAGGGCATTCGGCTCGGGTATGGACGCGCAGTGTGCGGTGCCCCGCCCGATGCGCTGCCTGGAACAGGCCGGTGGTTGTCTGCCATCAGCAGGCCCGCAGCGCCGGCCGCTGTGCTGCTGCCCGCTGTGCTGCCACCTTGTGCGAGAACGGCTTCAGGGCGTGCGCAGACGAACAGACCCGGGGCACGCAAGCAACCAAACTGACGACTTCCTCCACACCCGTGATCAACCACCATGAAGACCGACCGCCAACTGCAACAGGACGTCAGCGCAGAACTGCAATGGGAACCTTCGGTTCACGCCGCGCGCATCGGCGTCGAAGTGAACAAGGGTGTCGTGACGCTGGCCGGCCAGGTCGACAGTTACGCAGAGAAATGGAACGCCGAGCGCGCCGCCCAGCGTGTGGCGGGCGTCATGGCCTTGACCTCAGAGTTGCAGGTGCATCTCACCGGCCTGAGCAAGCGCACCGACGCCGACATCGCGGCAGCGGTCGAGAACGTGCTGGAATGGACGTCGTGGTTGCCCGCTGGTGCCATCCAGGTGATGGTCGAGGGGGGATGGGTCACACTGTCCGGTGATGTCGACTGGCAGTACCAGCGGCGGGCCGCCACCGACAATGTGCGCAATCTGATGGGGGTGGCAGGTGTCAGCGACCAGATCAGCATCAATCCATCGGTGATGGCCACGGCCGTCAAGTCGGACATCGAAGCGGCGCTGAAGCGCACGTCGATTGCGGATGCCCGGCAGATCTCCGTCGCGGTGCATGGCAGCGATGTGACGCTGTCGGGCACGGTGCACAGTTGGGACGAGCGCGACACGGCCACCAACTCGGTCTGGGGCACACCCGGCGTGCGCAATGTCATCGACAGGATGACGCTGGCGCACTGACGCTTCAGGCGCAGCGCATCAGTCCACCTGCAGGAACACCCGGCCTCCGGTGATCCGCACCGGATAGCTGCGCAACGCTTCAGTCACCGGGTCGCAGGTCGGCTTGCCGTCACGCACGTCGAATTTGCCCTGGTGCAACGGGCACTCGATCTCATGGCCGTCCAGAAAACCGTCGCACAGGCGCGCGTTGCCGTGGGTGCAGCTGTTGTCGGTGGCGTAGACCGCATCGCCCACGGTGTAGACCGCGATGTCGCGCCCGGAGACGACCACGCCCTTCACATCGTTGGCAGGCAAATCATCGGCCGACATGGCGTCGACCCAGTTCAGGTGGCGCATGGGGCCTCAGATCGGATAGATGATGGAGTTGGGGATCATCTCGGAGTCGTAGATGCACTCGCGCGATGCGAACTTCAGGCCGGCCGGCGTGCGCACCACGGTGTCGAGGTAGCGGCCGACGTTGAACACAGTGGTGGCCTGCGACAGCTTGGTGCGGAAGACGGCATAGTTGGCCTCGCAACGCCAGCGGCCATCAGCCGCCTCGTGCACCACCGGCGTACCGACAATGTGCCGCTGGTAGTACGGGTCGTGGAACAGCGTCTCCTGGATGCCGTAGACACGGTCTTTCAGCATGCCCTTGCTGCTGAACGACAGCGTGGCCAGCGGGAAGCCGCGCTCATGGTTCTCACGCGGTTGCAGCCGGTAGATGCAGTCGTCGATGAAGAAGTCGGGCCAGAGGTCCCAATGGCCGGAATCGACGGCGCTGGCGTAGTCGGCGTACAGCTGGTTCAGGGCCAGCCAGTCTTCGAAGCAGATGCTGATCGCCATGGCTCAGGACTCCATCACATCGCGCCAGTAGCGGTACATGCCGCGGATCAGCGTCTCGGTCACCATGT
The DNA here is from genome assembly GCA_029865965.1 of Aquabacterium sp. Taxonomy (GTDB): domain Bacteria; phylum Pseudomonadota; class Gammaproteobacteria; order Burkholderiales; family Burkholderiaceae_C; genus Pseudaquabacterium. The sequence goes on along the minus strand of JARXAJ010000095.1, from coordinate 7,968 downwards.
GCTCGGTGTCGCCCACGTCGCGCCCGCCCAGCTCGGCCACCGCGCGGTGGAACGGCTTGCTCTCGAAGGCCTGCTGGCTGAACTCGATCACCTCGCCGTCGTCGGCCGACACGAAGCCGGCCGGGCCGAACAGGTTGGCCTGGGTCAGCCTGCGCTGTGTCATCGCGTCGCTGTCGTCGTCGAAGCCGAAGTGCGTCCAGACGAAGTCGAAGCTGCCGTAGCCGTTGGGCTGGATGTGGCGTGTCGAGACACTGTTGACCTGCTGTTGCAGGATCACGCTCGGAAAGATCGTTGTCATGACTGCCGTGGGAACGGGTGCCACCATGCCCGGCACGTCGTATGCCTCGCTACCCCCCGAGGGGGCTGCTGCCGCCCCGGGGCGGCCCGGCGGCGGCGGCCCACGCCACCACGGCTCGGGCACGATGTCGATGAAGCTCGGGTCCTGCAGCGTCATCCCGGCCTTGAAGCTCGACACCTCGGTCACCTGGCCGGCCTGGCCGGCGGTGCCGCGGGTGGAGACCATGGCCGCATGGCGGTGCCTGTCGTCCATGCGCAGCATGCTCTTGTTGTCGGCGCGCCAGAGCCCGAAGGTGACGAACCAGGTGTGCAGCAGGCCCGGGTGGTAGGGGTCCTTGATGTTCTCCTGCATCAGCTTCCAGTTGCCCGGGATGCGCTGGCGGTTGTAGCCCAGGATCTTCAGTTGGCGGCCGTTGAACAGGCGGTCGAAGTAGCCCAGGATGGTGGGGCCGAGAAAGTCTTCGAAGGGCTCGACATCGGGGTCGAAAGAGGCGAAGACCACGCCACCACGGGTGGCCACCTTCAGCTTGGTCAGGCCATGGTCGGCGGTCTTGAAGTCGGCCGGCATGCCGCCGTGCACCTGGCCGTCCTGCTTGATGCCGCGGCGCAACGGCACGCCCTGCAGGTCGCCCTTCAGGGTGTAGCTCCACTGGTGGTAGGGGCAGACGAATTCCTTGCGGTTGCCATGCCGCTCACGGCAGAAGCGCATGCCGCGGTGGGCGCAGACGTTCTCCACCACGTTGAGCTGGCCGTCGGCGTCACGCGCCAGGATCACCGAGCGCTCACCGATCACGGTGCGCTTGAAGTCGCCCGGCTTCGGCACTTCGGCCTCCAGGCCGACGTAGCACCAGTGGGCCTTGTAGAAGAAGCGCTCCAGTTCCTTGCGGTAGATCTGCGCGCTGGTGTAGGCCCGGAACGGGATGCGGTGGGTGCCGTCACCCTCCCACACCGGCTGGTCGGGAAAGACCGTGGATGGCTCATGCATGTCTTGTCTCCTGTGGGGGGGTGTGTGGGCCTCAGAGCCGCTCTTCGCGCCACAGGCCCAATGCCTGCTGCACCGGCCGGTCCGAGAAGCTGAACATCACGGCGTCGCGGTCGGCGCGCAGTTGCAGCGTGTGCCAGGACGGCACGACGAAGACGTCGTTCTCCTGGAAGCGCCAGGTGAAATCACCCGACAGGCCGCTGATGCGGGCTTCTCCGGCGCCTTCCAGGCAGACATGCACCGTGCCATCGGTGCTGCGCACGGCGCTGGTTTCGAAACCTGCGGGCAGGCGCTGCGCAAAGGTGCCGATGGTCGGCATCGGTGATGCACCGGTGGCCGGGTTGACGTAACGCAGCTTGAAGCCATGGTGTGGGTCGGGTGCACCCTGCGAGATGCCGACCAGCGAGGACCTGGTGCGTGCGAACGGATAGACGAACACCCGCGCCGGGTCCGCAGGCCTGGGCTGGTGGTCCAGCGGCACCATGTTGGCGCCATAGCGGGCCGCTGCATCGCCTTCCGGGCGTGACGGCTGCGGCGCTGGTTGTTCGCTGCGCTCGGCAAACCCGGCGTCGAGAAAGCGCACGATCGGGATGTCCAGCCCATCGAGCCACACCACCGGCTGGTCGCCCAGGTTGCCGTGGTCATGCCAGGTCCAGGCCGGCGTGATGATGAAGTCGCCGCGGCGCATGGTGGTGCGCTCGCCGTCCACGGCGGTGTAGGCGCCCTCGCCGTCCAGCACCAGGCGCAGGGCCGACTGGGTGTGGCGGTGCGACGGCGCCACTTCACCCGGCATGATCAGCTGCAGCCCGGCATACAGCGACTGCGTGATGCACGACTGACCGCGCAGTGCGGGGTTCTCCAGCACCAGCACGCGGCGCTCGGCCTCTTCGGCCGAGATCAGGCGGCCGGCCTCCATCACCTGGTCACGCAGCTCGGCATAGCGCCACAGGTGGGCCTGCGCCGGTGATCGCGGCTGCGGCGGTACCAGGGCACCCAGCACCTCCCACAACGGTGTCATGTGGCGGGTGCCAATGCGATCGTAGTAGTCAGCGCGTTGGCGCAGGGCCTCGGGCCCGGGGTTGGCGGCATGCATGGGTTGTCTCCTCAAGTGCCTGGGGTGTCGAGCGCCGGCATCGGTGTGTTGCCCTCCGATCATTCCCGGTTTGGGCCACTCGGCAAATAGAATGGCTTGAATGTGATGTATCACCCCTGGTGATGGAGCCTTGTGGAGCTGTCCGACATCGACTTGAACCAGTTGGTGCTCTTCCAACAACTGATGGTCGAGCGCAGCGTCTCCAGGGTGGCTGAGAACCTGGGGCTGACACAGCCTGCCGTCAGCAACACGCTGGCCAGGCTGCGGCGCCAGTTCGGCGACGACCTGTTCGTGCGCACGCCCAAGGGCATGATGCCGACGCCGTTTGCCGAGCAGCTGGCCGAGCCCATCGGCCGGGCATTGGGCTTGATCCACAGTGGCCTGAACCAGCACAGCCACTTCGACGCTGCCAGCGTGCAGCGCGCGGTCACGATCGGCCTGACCGACATCGGCGAGATCGTCTTCCTGCCGGAGCTGGTCGAGCAACTGCGCCAGCAGGCCCCGGGCGTTGCGCTCAGCACGGTGCGCACCACCGCCAGCACCCTGCGCGAGGACATGGAGTCCGGCAAGGTGGACCTGGCCATCGGCCCGCTGCCGCAGCTCAAGGCCGGGTTCTTCCAGCGGCGCCTGTTCCGGCAACGCTATGTGTGCCTGTTCAGAAAGGGCCACCCGCTGGACCGCAAGCAGCTGTCGCTGGCCGACTTCCAGGCGGCCGAGCACCTGGTCATCGTGTCGGCCGGCACAGGCCATGGCAAGGCCGACGAGCTGATCCGGCGCGCCGGCGTCAACCGCCAGGTGCGGCTGACCGTGCCCCACTTCGTCAGCGTGGGGCACATCCTGCAGCGCACTGACATGGTGGCCACCGTGACCGAGCGCCTGGCCGAGCGCCTGGTGGTGCCGTTCGACCTGCGCCACTTGCCACACCCCGTCGCACTGCCAGAGGTCGCCATCAACCTGTTCTGGCATGCCAAGGTGCACCGCTCACCGGCGCACCAGTGGTTGCGTGGCCAGGTGATTGCGCTGTTTGGCGAGGACAAGGCGCCCGCCCCGGCGCGGCCCAAACCGGCTGCCGGGCCAAAGACGCGCAAAGGCGCCTGAGGCCGCCCCGCAACCGGCGCCGCGTTACAGCGCGGCGACCTTCAGCTTCTTCAGCGCGCGGGTCTTGATCTTGGTGCTCGCCGGCTTGGCGGCAAACATGCGCTCCTGGCCGGTGAACGGGTCCTTGCCCATGCGCTTCTTCTTGGCCGGCACCTGCTGCGCGGTGATCTTCAGCAGGCCGGGCAGCGTGAATTCGCCCAGACCCTTCTTGTGGATGGACGCCAGGATGGTCGCCTCCAGCGCGGCCAGCACCGCCTTGGCGGCCTTTGGCTCCACCGCCGCCATTTCAGCCACATGGGCCAACAAGCCGGTCTTGTTGAAGGCGGTCTTGATCGGTTTGAGCTGGGCGGGCGCTGCCTTGGCTGCCACGGTCTTGGTGGTGGCCCTGGTGGCTGTCTTGGTGGGGACCGGCTTGACCGCCGCTGCCTTCTTGGCGGGGGCCCTGACGGGCTTGGCAGCCTGCACGGTCTTCTTGGCTGCAGGAGCGGGAACGGATTTCTTGGCAGTGGCCATGGGTCGATGACGCGTGGTTGGCGCGCTAGGTTGAAAAGGTGTGGAAAGGCCACGCATGCTATCCCCCGATGGCCGGGCGGGCGGGAATCAGGCCCGGCGCTCAGCCAGCTGCCGTGTCGTCGCGGGTGAACTTGGGCGCCTGGCGGCCTTCTGCCGTGCGGCGGAACACCACCTTCACCGGCGCGCCGATGCGCATCTCGGACTCGGCCATGTCGACCAGGTTGGTCAGCATGCGCGGGCCTTCGGCCAGTTCGACATAGGCCACGGTGTAGGGCGGGCTGGCGCGGCGCAGCGTCGAAAACGCATGGATGCTGCCGCGCCCGCTGAGCGGCACCCAGGCGGTGTTGGCGCTGCCGCAGAAGGGGCAGATGCAGCGTGGGGTCCAGTGGTGCCGGCCGCAATCGGTGCAGCGCTTGCCCAGCAGCCGGCCTACTTCAGCGGCCTGCCAGAACGGCAGGTTCTCGGGGTTGGATGCGACGAAAGGATCGTCCTGGAAGCCGGGTGGCAACGGGTTGGTCATGTGCGCTCCAGGATCAGGGTGGCATGGGCATGGCCGCTGCCCAGCACCAGGCCGGGGCCGCTGGCCAGCGCCAGCTGGCAGCCGGGCACCTGCACGGCGGGATGGGCCTCGCCGCGCAGCTGGCGCACGGCCTCGATGACCTTGGTGACGCCGCCACGGTTGGCCGGGTGGTTGTTGCACAGGCCGCCGCCATCGGTGTTCCACGGCAGCGCGCCGCGGCCCGACACCAGGTTGCCGTCCTGCACGAAGGCGCCGCCTTGCCCCTTCTTGCAGAAGCCCAGGTCCTCCAGCTGCAGGATCACCATGATGGTGAAGTTGTCGTAGACCGACGCGTACTGGATGTCCTTGGGCGCGACGCCGGCCTGGGCAAAAGCCAGCCGGCCCGAGACCTCGGCGCCGGTGCGGGTCAGGTCGACCAGGCCGCCCTGGTTGGTGTGGATGGTCTGGCCGCTGCCTCGCAGGCGCACCAGGGGCCGCTTCAGCCGCCGCGCCACCGCAGCGCTGGTGACCACCAGGGCACCGCCGCCGTCGGTGATGACGCAGCAGTCCATCTTGTGCAGCGGGTCGGCGATCACGCCCGAGGCCAGCACCTCGTCCACCGTCACCGGCTTGCGCAGCAGGGCATGCGGGTTGTGCTGGGCATGCAGCGAGGCGGCCACCTTCACCCAGGCCAGTTGTTCGGGCGTGGTGCCGTGCTCATGCATGTGGCGCTGCGCCGCCATGGCGTAGATGGGCGCGATGGTCCACTGGCTGGCGCTGTCGAATGCGGCCTCGGGTCGGTCAGGCGGCAGCGCGCGTGGCTGCACCCCCACCGACAGCCCGGTGCTGCGCGGCCGGCCGGCCATGGTGATCAGCGCCACTGAGCACTTGCCGGCGGCGATCGCCACCGCCGCATGCTCGACCAGCGCGATGTAGGAGCAACCGCCCAGCTCGGTGCCGTCCATCCAGCGCAGGCGCAGGTTCAGGTAATCGGACATCACCAGCGGCGTGCCGCCAGGCACATCGCCGGCGCAGAAGTAGCCGTCGACGTCGGCCAGGCTGAGGCCGGCGTCGGCCAGCGCGCCCAGCGCGGCCTCGGCATGCAGCTGGGCCACCGACTTGTCGGGTGCGTGGCGGGTGGGGTGTTCATAGGCGCCGCAGATGTAGGCGCCGGGGTCGTGGGTCATGGTGGTGGTGTCCTGTCACAAGGTGTGCATGAATCCGGCGTGGCCGAGCAGGCCATCCAAACGGCCTGGATCGAGGCGCAAAGCGCAGCCATGGCCGTGGCCATGGCGAGCATCTGCAACGACGAGCCGGGGCGTTTGGGTGGGATGAGCAGCCATGTCGGGTTCGTTCCCACCTTGTCAATGCACGGCACGGCCGCCCGCCGGCCAGTGGTGGGCGCGCAATGCCTTCTTGTCGATCTTGCCCAGCGCGGTGAGCGGCAGCGCGGGCAGGAACTCCACCCGCTTGGGCGTGGCCACCGCGCCCTTGGCCGCACGCACCAGGGCCATCAGCGCCTCGGCTTGCACCGTGGCGCCGGGCTTGCACTGCACGCAGGCCAGCACCAGTTCGCCCCATTTGTCGTCGGGCACGCCGATGACTGCTGCGGCGGCCACGGCCGGGTGGGTGCTGAGCACGTCCTCCACCTCCTTGGGGTAGACATTGAAGCCGCCCGAGATGATCAGGTCCTTCTTGCGGTCGACGATGTAGTACAGCCCGTCATCGCCCTGGTAGGCGATGTCGCCGGTGTGCAGCCAGCCGTCGGCCAGCGCGGCGGCGGTCTCGCCGTCGCGCTGCCAATAGCCCGACATCAGCAGCGGGCCACGCGCGCAGATCTCGCCGCGCTCGCCCGGGGGCACCTCCTGGCCCTGGTCGTCCAGCAGGCGCAACTGCATCAGCGGGCTGGGGCGGCCTGCGGCGGCCAGCTGGGCATCGCTGAGCCCGACATGGTCCTGCCGGGTCAGGATCAGCAGCGCATTGGGCGCCTCGGTCTGGCCGTAGCTTTGCAGCAGCACCGGGCCCAGCAGTTGCAGGGCCTGGCGTAGGCGGGCGGGCGAGGCGGGCGCGGCGCTGTAGACCAGGGTGTGGAAGCGCGACCAGTCCACCTCGGCCGTGCGGCCGCTGTCGAGCAGGGTGTAGAGCATGGTCGGCACCAGCCAGGTGACATTGCAGCCGAAGCGCTGGATGGCGTCGATGAAGCTGCCGGTGGCGAAACCGCGCACCAGGGTGATACAGCCGCCGCGCATCAGCGTGGGCAGCACCAGCGAGCCGCCACCGTGCGAGATCGGCGCCACGCACAGGTAGCGGATGTCGGCCGGCCAGTCCTTGACGGCCAGGTCGATCACCGCATTGGTGGCCAGCGCCCGGTTCGACAGCAGCACGCCCTTGGGCCGGCCGGTGGTGCCGCCGGTGTAGGCCACGCGGACGATGGTCTCGGCATCGCCGACGGGCCGCCATTGCAGCAGCTGGTCTTGCGGCGGCGCGGCGGCCAGCGCCGGCAGCAGGTCGGTGAAACCGGGCACGTCGCCCAGCGCACACCAGGCCTGCACGCCGGCGCACTGGCGGCGCAGGGCCTCGCCGCGGGCGCCGTGGTGGGCATCGACAATGGCCAGGCGGGCACCGCAGTCGGCCAGGATGAAGGCATGGTCGGCCTCGCTGCCCTGCGCATGCAGCATGACCGAGCGCAGGCCGCGCAGGTAGGCGGCAGCGGCGATGGCAAACACCTCCCAGCGGTTGACGCCGAGCTGGGCCACGGTGTCGCCGGGTTGCAGGCCCAGGCTGTCGAAGTGCCGGGCGATGCGGCTGATGGCCTCGCCCAGCTGGCGGTAGCTGAGGCTGGCCTCGGCATTGGCGAACGCGGTGCGATCAGGGAAGCGGCGGATGGCGGTCAGCAGCAGGTCGGCGACGGTGCCGCCGCGGCTGGCCTGGTCAATGGCAGTGGTGGGCATGGTGGGCTGCAGTCCGGGTACCGGCCATCTTGGCCGATGGGGCACCGCACGGGCCGTCACCTTGGCGTATCGGGGCACCGATGCGGCGCACCCGCCTGGCCTGGCCCAGAGCCAGGCCACGGCCTAGCCGGGCCGCGCTTGCCAGGTGCTTGGGTACACTGCCCTGCACCATGCGCCGCAACGCCGTCCTCATCGCCATGCTGTTTGCCATGCTCTGGCAATCACTGGCGCTGGCGCGCATCGGCTCGCCAGTCAACGCGCTGGCTGACCTGGCACATGCTGTGCTGCACTGGCAGAAGACAGCGCACCAGCATGCCGATGACGGGTCATACCAGCTGGATGGCGCCAGCACGTCGACACACCATGTGGTCGCCGACCAGGCCGGCGCCTCGCTGGCTGTGCTGACGGTGCGGGCCCATGCCGTCGTGCCCGCGGGGTCGGTGGCGCCGGGCAGCGCAGATGGGGCGGCTGCGCCCGACCCCCTGCTCGACGGCCTGCTGCGACCGCCGCGGTCCCGCGCCTGAACGGTCTGCGC
>JARXAJ010000309.1 GCA_029865965.1 Aquabacterium sp. | reverse complement strand
GTGTCCTTGGATCTGCATCTCAGGTCTCCTTGTAGGCGCGTCGCGCCGGTCAATCAAGCAGCCGCCGCGGAACCGGCTTTGCCGGGCCGCTGGCAGCGCCCCCGGGGGGAGGCGCCGCAGGCGCTTCGGGGGGGGGGTTATTTGTTCGGAAGAATCAGGAACGGGTCGGATGCCGCGCCTTCATACAACGCCTGCACCAGCGCGTCGCGGTGCTGCAGCACGGCGCGCTGGTTGATCGAGCCCTTGTCGGTCACTTCGCCCAGGTCGATGGCGGGCGGCTCGGCCAGCACATGCATGCGGGCCACCCGGCTGGCGCTGCCGGTGGCGTCGCGCCACAGGTGGTCGGCCAGGCGCTGGAAGGCCGCGCGCACCACCGGGTGGTGCAGCACCTCGGGCAGCGGCGCCTGCTCGCCCAGGCCGGCCAGCTTGCGGCATTCATCGGCGCGCGGGAACAGCAACGCGCCCACGTCGTCGCGGTTGATGCCGGCAATCACCGCGTCCTGCACCAGCGGGTCGCCGGCGGCGATGATCCTGGCCCGCAGCGGGCCCACGCTGACGAAAGTGCCCGTGCTGAGCTTGAAGTCTTCGGCGGTGCGCCCGTCGAAGAACACGCCTTTCTGGATGTCGTCCGGGTCGATCAGCCGGCCGGCGTCGCCGGTGCGGTAGAAGCCCTCGTCGTCGAAGGCATCGGCTGTCTGCTCGGGCGCACGCCAGTAGCCGGGCATCACGTTCGGGCCCTTGAAGCGGATCTCCAGCTTGCCGCCGGTGCTGGCATCCTTCACCAGCTTGACCTCGACGCCAGGCACCGGCAGGCCGATGTGGCCCGAGCGGGTGTCGGTGCCCACCGCAAACATGCAGGCCGGCGCAGTCTCGGTCATGCCCAGGCCGGTGACCATGCGCAGGCGTTCACCCACCGCCGCCTCGGCATGGGCGTCGAGCTTGTCCCAGACGGCCTGGGCCAGGCCGGCGCCGGCGAACATGAAGGCCTTGCAGCGCTTGAACAGGCTGTCGCGCAGCACCGTGTCGGTGTCCATCGCGAAGGCGATCTCCTCGAAGCCCTTGGGCACGTTGAAATACACCGTGGGCGCGATCTCGCGCAGGTTGCGCAAGGTCTCGGCTATGCCCTTGGGCGTGGGCTTGCCATCGTCGATGTAGAGCGTGCAGCCGTTGTAGACGGTGATGCCGACGTTGTGGTTGCCACCGAAAGTGTGGTTCCAGGGCAGCCAGTCGACCAGCACCGGCGGCTCTTCGGCCAGGAAGGCCATGCACTGGCGCACCTGCTGCTGGTTGGCGCAGACCATGCGGTGGGTGTTGACCACGCCCTTGGGCGCCTTGGTGCTGCCCGACGTGAACAGGATCTTGGCAATGCTGTCGGGGCCGACCGCCGCATGCGCGGCCGCCAGCGCCGGCCCGGGCTCGGCCGCCAGCAGGCTGTTGAAGCCCAGCACCCGCCGGCCTGCCAGCGGGCCTTCGGCGCCTGCCAGCGCCGCACCTTCGGTCAGCACCACCGGCACGTCGGCCGGCAGCACAGCGGCCATGGCCTTGGCAAACCGTGCATCCGAGGCGAACACCAGGCCCGGTGTCACCACACCCAGGATGTGGCGCAGCTTGCCGTAGTCCTGCGACACCAGGGAATAGGCCGACGACACGGGCGCGAAGGGCACGCCGGCCCACATGGCGCCCAGGGCCAGGGTCAGGTGCTCCAGGTCGTTTTCGCTCAGGATGGCCAGCGGCCGGTCCACCGACAGGCCCAGGTCAAGCAAGGCCTGGCCCACGGCCTGGGCGCGCTGCAGCATCTGGGCGTAGCTGATGCGGATCCACTGGCCGTCGGGCCCGCGGCGGGCCACCAGGGTGCGCTCAGGCGCCTCGGCGGCCCACTGCTCCAGCGCGTCGGTCAGCCGGTCGGGGAACCAGCGCAGCGGCTCGTCAGACCGCAGCACCAGCGTGCCGTCGGGGCGGTGTTCGGCAGTGGCGCTGATGCAGCCGCCGACGGCGGCATCGCGGTACTTCGCGGTGTTCATTTGGCCTCCTTGGCGCGTTCTGCGCCTTCCCCACGAGGGGGAGCGAATGCCCTTGGGGCGGCCCGGCGGGCGGTCATGACTTGGTCACCTTCGCGGCTTTTCCCTCAAGAAAGGCGCGCAGCCGTGTCTGCGCCTCGGGCGTGTTGCTGGCGGCGGCTGCCATCAGCGATTCAGTGAACAAGCCCTCGCCGGGCGACTGCTCGACGATGCGCGGCAGCGCATGCATCACCGCAAAGGCAGTCATCGGCGCGTTGGCGGCCATCTTCTGCGCCAGGGCGATGCCCTTGGCCAGGCCTTCGCCATCCCGCACCCGGTACTGCACCAGGCCGGCGCGGTCGCCCTCGTCGGCGTCGTAGACGCGGCCGGTGAGCATCATGTCGGCCATGCGGGCCGTGCCCATCAGCCTGGGGATGCGCACCGAACCACCACCGCCGACGAAGATGCCGCGCTGGCCCTCGGGCAGGCCGAAGTAGGCTGAATCCTCGGCCACGCGGATCTGGCAAGCCGCCGCCAGCTCCAGCCCGCCACCGACCACTGCGCCGTGCAGCACCGCCACCACCGGCACGGTGCCGAACTGGATGGCGTCGAACGCCGCATGCCAGCGGCGCGAATGCAGGATGGCGCCCTGCATGTCGCGTTCGACCAGTTCCGACAGGTCCAGCCCGGCGCAGAAGTGGGCGCCGGCTCCGCTGACCACCGCTGCCTTGACGGTGTCGGGCAGGCTGACGAAGGCGGTGTGCAACTGCTGCACCAGGCCGTCACTGACGGCATTGCGCTTGGCCGGGCGGTTGAGCTGGATGTGCAGCACCGGCCCAGCCTGGCTGATGGCCAGCAGGTCCAGTGCGGCGAGTGGGCCGGTGACAGGTGTGAAGTCGTGATTCATCTTGGCGCCAGGGTGGATGAGAGCGCTAAGATAGTTCAGTTTATGAACTGAAAGATTAGGGCAAACCCGAAGTTGCCACCGATTCTGTCGGGGCAGAATCCAAAATTCTCCGGAAGTGCCCGTCGCATTTGCTTCGACTTCTTAACCATCAAGGCCCGCCATGAAGACCGACGACCTGATCGCCATCGACATCCACACCCATGCCGAGGTGTCGTGCTGGAACCCGTTCGACAACTATGGCGAAGAGTACGACCGGGCCGCCGACAAGTACTTCGGCAGCAACCGCCGGCCCACCATCGACGAGACGGTGGCCTATTACCGCGAGAAGAAGGTCGGCCTGGTGATGTTCACGGTCGACAGCGAAAGCCAGCTGGGCCGGCGCCGCATCCCGAACGAAGAGATCTGCGAGGCGGCGCAGAAGAACAGCGACATGATGATCGCCTTCGCCAGCATCGACCCCCACAAAGGCAAGATGGGTGCGCGTGAGGCCCGCCGGCTGATCGAAAGCCATGGCGCCAAGGGCTTCAAGTTCCACCCCACGGTGCAGGGCTTCCTGCCCTACGACCGCATGGCCTGGCCGCTGTACGAGGTGATTGCCGAATACAAGCTGCCGGCCATCTTCCACAGCGGGCATTCGGGCATCGGCAGCGGCATGCGCTGCGGCGGCGGCCTGCGGCTGGCCAACAGCAACCCGATGCTGTTGGAAGACGTGGCGATCGACTTCCCCGACATGCAGATCGTCATCGCCCACCCCAGCTGGCCCTGGCAGGACGAGGCCCTGAGCCTGGCGCTGCACAAGCCCAATGTCTGGATCGACCTGAGCGGCTGGAGCCCGAAGTATTTCCCGCAGCAACTGGTGCAGTACGGCAACACCCTGCTGAAGGACCGCATGCTGTTCGGCAGCGACTACCCGCTGATCACGCCCGAGCGCTGGATGAAGGACTTCGACGAAGCAGGCTACAAGGAAAAGGTCAAGCCGCTGATCTTCAAGCAGAACGCGATGCGGCTGCTGGGGCTGACGCCGTCGGCCTGAGGCTGTTGGCGCGCGCTGCCAGCCAGGCCAGGCGCGACGGCCCGCAGCGCGGTGAACAGGTTGTCGAGCGCGCCGTCGGGCGCCAGCGGCATCAATAGCTGGGCGCACAGCGGGTTGACCATCAGCACATCGCCGTCCGGGCGGATCTGCGCCAGGCCGATGGGCGCGGGGTACAGGCGCTGGATCAGTGCCGCATGGTCGGGCGTGACGTCATCGTCAATTGGCCGCGGTTTCAGCCGGGCCGCTGCACCGGCACGTAGCGCATCACCACGGTGAACAGCGGGTCGCCCAGCACACGTTGCGGCGACAAGCCGGCCAGCTGCGACTCGCAGGCGTTGTGACGGCATACGAGGTTTGCTGCATCGATGCCGATGATGCCGAAATCCACGGCATCCCATTCGGCGTCAGTGCTTTGCTGCAAGGCCGACAGCAAGGCGGTGTCGGCGAAATGAAGTGCATGCACAGTGGTCACGGGCGAACTTGGCTGACTGCCCGCTGGCGGCGGTGCGGACGTGATGGACAGGCAATCTGCGTGCGGCCATGCCTATGGAGCCGGCCGACCGCCGCTTTGCCTGCTCTGTCGGCAGCCTTGCGCAAGACCTGAGCGCTCGTGAACGACCCCAACCTGTGCACGGGCTGCTGTCAGCCCAGCAGGCAGGATCACTTGGCGCCGTAGCTGGCGGCCATGCCGGCGCGCACGTCGTTCTGCACGCCATAGGGCGGGATCGGGTAGCGCAGGCCGTTGGCCGACAGGCGTTTCAGGCCGGCCACCGCCTGGGCCAGCTGGGCCGGCTTCAGCGCCATCAGCAGTTCGTCGTCAGGCACGCCGCCGTAGCGGCGCTCGGGAAAGCACGGCAGCGCCAGGCTGGGCTCACCGGTGGCCAGGGCCCGGCCCCAACTGTCAGCGCAGGCTGACTCGCCCACCGCACCCCATTCCAGCTTTTTGTAGCCGGCCCACTGCAGGCCGTTGATCAGCAGGATCATCTGCGCCGGGTTGGCGTAGACCAGGGCAATGTCGGGCGCCGGCAGCCTGCCGGCAGCCAGCGGCGACACCGCCATCGCGGTGTAGCGGCCGTGCGGCACGCAGGTCATGGCCTGCTGATGGGCGGCGGCATCGGCATCGGTGGCGAACCACACGCCGATGAAGGCCTTGCCGGCCTGGAAGGTGGCGTCCTGCGGCGCCAGGCCGATCACTGCACCGCACTGCTGGCCGACCAGGTCGTCGACGGTGATGCCCACAGTGAAACCCAGCCGCGCGGCCTGGCCGACGATCTGGTCGGTGGTGTGCACCGTGCCCTTGGGCCGGCGGATCTTCGGCACCGCCAGCATGTCGTCGACATGCGCGAACAACTGCATGCCGATCGGCGTGGTCTTCAGGCGCAGCAGCTTGAACAGGTCGTCGACCAGGGCGGCCAGGTCGAGGGTGGCGGGTTCGGTCATGGCGGGCCTGCATGGGGGTGGTGGGGCCACCATGATGCAGGGCCGGGGGTGGGGCGATAGCCCGCAGGCGACAGCCCACAGAAGACAGCAGCGAACCCGCCGCGCCGTCGCCGGCAAAAACAAAAAAGAGCACCGAAGTGCTCTTTGCTTGCCACCACCGCTGTGCACAGCGGCCGGTGTATCTGGCGTCCCCTAGGGGATTCGAACCCCTGTAATCACCGTGAAAGGGTGGTGTCCTAGGCCTCTAGACGAAGGGGACTTGAATTCACGACTTTCGTTTGAACAGCGCCACCAGTCACTTGGTGGAGGTAAGCGGGATCGAACCGCTGACCTCTTGCATGCCATGCAAGCGCTCTCCCAGCTGAGCTATACCCCCATTTGAATCTTGGCTTTTGCCTCAAATCAAACGCTGTTCAAGCGAGTCAATGACTATAGCATGGCTGTCAGACGTGCTGCAAGCGCTCAAGGGCGGTGCTCCTGTCGAACAGCGCCACCACCGCGTCGACCGATGGTGTCTGCGTGCGGCCGCACAGCAGCGCACGCAACGGCATGGCCAGCAGCGGCATCTTCAGCTTGTGTTCAGCCAGCGTGTCCTTCAGCGCCTGGGCAATGCCGGGCTTGTCCCAGGCGCAATCGGCCAGCCGGTCACGCAGGCTGACCAGGGCCGGCCGCACGGCATCGGTGAGGTGCGCGGCCAGGTCGTCTGCCGACGGCACAACCGGCGCAAAGTACATCTGCAGCCAGTCAGCCAGGTCGACCGTGGTGTTGCAGCGGTCCTTGAACAGCGCGCACATCGTCGGCAGGCGGCTGTCACCCGCCACCTGCAGGCCGCGGCCCGCCAGCTGGGCCGCCACCAGGCCGGCCAGCCGCCCATCGTCGGCCTGCTTGATGTAGTGGGCGTTGACCCAGGCCAGCTTGGCCGCGTCCCATTGCGCCGGGCTCTTGCTGAGGTGGCTGCCATCGAACCAGGCCACCATCTGGTCGATGCTGAACAGTTCATCATCGCCATGGCTCCAGCCCAGGCGGGCCAGGTAGTTCAGCATGGCCTCGGGCAGGTAGCCGTTCTCCTGGTAGGCGGTGACGCTGACGGCGCCACGCCGCTTGCTGAGCTTCTGCCCGTCGTCGCCCAGGATCACCGGGCAGTGGCCGAACTGCGGCAGCGGCGCGCCCAGGGCGTGGAAGATGTTGATCTGCCAGGGCGTGTTGTTGATGTGCTCGTCACCGCGGAAGACATGGGTGATGCCCATGTCCCAGTCGTCGACCACGACGGCGAAGTTGTAGGTCGGCACACCGTCGGGCCGCAGGATGATCAGGTCGTCGATCTCGGCATTGCCGATGCTGATCGGGCCCTTGACCAGGTCGTTCCAGGTCACCATGCCGTCGGCTGGGTTGGCAAAGCGCACCACCGGCTGCACGCCGTCGGGCACAGCCGGCAGCACCTTGCCGGGTGCGGGCCGCCAGCGGCCGTCGTAGCCGGTCTTTTCGCCGCGGGCCTTCTGGGCCTCGCGCATCGCGTCGAGCTCTTGCGGTGCGCAGTAGCACTTGTAGGCGGTGCCGGCGGCCAGCATCTGGTGGGCCACCGCGTGGTAACGCGCCAGGCGCTGCATCTGGTAGACCGGGCCTTCGTCGTAAGTGAGCCCCAGCCAGTGCATCGACGCCAGGATCTGGTCGACCGAATCCTGGGTGCTGCGGGCCACATCGGTGTCTTCGATGCGCAGCACGAACTGCCCGCCGAAGTGGCGCGCATAGGCCCAGGAATACAAGGCGGTGCGCGCCGTGCCCAGGTGCAGGAAGCCGGTGGGCGACGGGGCGATGCGGGTGCGCACGGCTTTGGTGGCAGGCAATGTCGTCATGCCAACTGCTCCAGCCCGCGCTGCAGGTCGGCCGTCAGGTCGCCCACATCCTCCAGGCCCACCGCATAGCGCACCAGGCCCTGGCCGATGCCGGCGGCCTGGCGCTGCGCCTCGGTCAGGCGGCCGTGCGAGGTGGACGCCGGATGGCAGATGGTGGTCTTCACGTCACCCAGGTTGGTGGTGATGCTGGCCACCTGGGCGGCGTCGATCACCCGGAAGGCGCGTGCGCGCAGGTCGTCCGCGCCCTGCCCCTTCACGTCGAAGCTGACCACCGCGCCGCCGCTGCCCCGCTGCTGCGCCATCGCCAGCGCATGCTGCGGGTGCGACGCCAGCCCGGGGTAGTGCACCCGCGCCACCTGGGGTTGGTCGGCCAGCCATTGCGCCACCTGCAGTGCCCGCGCGCTGTGGGCCTGCATGCGCACCGACAGCGTCTCCAGCCCCTTGAGCACCACCCAGGCGTTGAACGGCGACAAGGTCAGCCCGCCCGACTTCATGACCGGCAGCATCCGGGTCTGCAGGATGTCTTCTGGGCCGCACAGCGCACCTGCGATCACCCGACCCTGGCCGTCGAGGTACTTGGTGCCGGAATGCAGCACGAAATCTGCCCCGAACTTGACCGGGTTCTGCAGCGCAGGCGAGCAGAAGCAGTTGTCGACCGCCAGCAGCGCACCGCCGCGGTGGGCGATGTCGGCCAGCGCGGCGATGTCGCACACATCGGTCAGCGGGTTGGTGGGCGATTCGGCCATCAGCAGCCGGGTGTTGGGCCGCATGGCCTGGCGCCATGCATCCACATCGGTCTGCGACACGAAGGTGGATTCGACGCCGAACTTGCCCATTTCGCCCTGCAGCAGACGGATGGTGGAGCCGAACACGCTGCGCGAGCACACCACATGGTCGCCGGCCTTGAGCAGGCCCATCAGCAGCAGCAGGATGGCCGACATGCCGCTGCTGGTGCCCATGCAGCCACTGGTGCCCTCCAGCGCAGCCAGGCGGCGCTCCATCATCATCACCGTGGGGTTGCCGAAGCGGCTGTAGGTGAAGGCTTCTTCTTCCTCGGCAAAGCGGCGCGCGGCAGTGGCAGCGTCGGGCTGCACATAGCTGCTGGTGAGGTACAGCGCCTCGCTGTTTTCGCCGTACTGGCTGGCGGGCATGCCTTCGCGCACGGCCAGGGTGTCGCGGTGCAGGCCGGGCGGCAAGGCCTTGCGGGCCAGGCGCTTCTTCTCGGTGGGCAGGCTCATGGTGGGGGTCGGTTCAAGCGGGCTCGGCCCGGCTTTGCAGGGTGAGGCGGGTGCGGTCGTTGCTGTCTTCGTCGTCATTGCGGGCTTCGGCGCGCTGGGCCCCGATGGCGGCAAAGTCGGCAATGCTGACGTCGCCGGTGATGTAGAGGCCGTCGAAGCAGCTGGCTTCGAAGCCCAGGATGGCCGGGTTCAGCGCACCCACCACCCGCTTCATCGCGTCCACGTCCTGGTAGATCAGCGCGTCGGCACCGATGAACAGGCGGATCTCCTCGACCGTGCGGTTGTGGGCGATCAGCTCTTCCGATGTCGGCATGTCGATGCCGTACACATTGGGGTAGCGCACCGGCGGCGCGGCCGAGGCCATGTAGACCTTGCGGGCACCGGCCTCGCGCGCCATCTGCACGATCTCCTTGCTGGTGGTGCCGCGCACGATGCTGTCGTCGACCAGCAGCACATTGCGGCCCTTGAACTCCACGCCGATGGCGTTCAGCTTCTGCCGCACGCTTTTCTTGCGTGCCTGCTGGCCGGGCATGATGAAGGTGCGGCCCACGTAGCGGTTCTTGACGAAGCCCTCGCGGTAGGGCTTGCCGATCTTCTGCGCCAGCTGCATGGCGCTGGGCCGGCTGCTCTCGGGGATGGGGATCACCACGTCGATGTCGCTGGGCGGCATGGTGTTGATGACGCGCTGGGCCAGGGTCTCGCCCAGGTTCAGCCGCGCCTGGTAGACCGAGATGCCGTCGATCACCGAATCAGGCCGCGCCAGGTACACGTACTCGAACATGCAGGGGTGCAGCGTCGGGTTGTCGGCGCATTGCTGGGCATGCACCCGGCCGGCCATGTCGATGAACAGGGCCTCGCCGGGGGCCACGTCGCGCACGGTGGTGTGGCCGGTGCCTTCCAGCGCCACGGTCTCGCTGGCCACCATGATCTCCTGCCCGCCGCCATCGGCTGCCGGCAGATCTGCCACGCCATACACCAGCGGCCGGATGCCGTAGGGGTCGCGAAAGGCCAGCAGCCCATAACCGGCGATCAGCGCGATCACCGCATAAGAACCGCGGATGCGCTTGTGCACCGCCCGCACCGCACGGAAGACCAGCTCGGGCGTCAGCGGCACGTCGCGCCCGCTGCGCTCCATCTCGTGGGCCAGCACGTTGATCAGTACCTCGGTGTCGCTGCCGGTGTTGATGTGGCGGCGGTCGACATCGAACAGCTCGGTCTTCAGCGCGTGGGCGTTGGTGAGGTTGCCGTTGTGCACCAGCACGATGCCGTAAGGTGCATTGACATAGAAGGGCTGGGCTTCTTCTTCATTGAAGGCATTGCCGGCCGTGGGGTAGCGCACCTGCCCCAGGCCCACCGGGCCAGGCAGCGCCCGCATGTTGCGGGTGCGGAACACATCCTTGACCATGCCGCGGGCCTTGTGCATGAAGCACTGCGTGCCCTGCATGGTGACGATGCCCGCCGCGTCTTGCCCGCGGTGCTGCAGCAGCAGCAGCGCGTCATAGAGCAGCTGGTTGACGGGGGCTTTGGAGATGACGCCGACGATGCCGCACATGGTGGGAGTCCTGGAGGCTGGAAAGGATGAAAGGCGCCGTTGTCGACGAGAGGGCTGCGGTTGGGCAGGGTTCAGACGGGAAGGTGTTTGGCGACATCGGCCGGCAACACCGGCTTGATGCCCTGCAGCGCCACCCGCAGCCAGGCGGCGCCCAGGCTATCCTGCCAGGGTTGGCTGCGCGCTGCCGGGGTGAATGCGACCACGGTGGCCAGGGCCAGCAGCAGCACGCCGCCGCGCACCAGGCCGAAGGCCGCGCCCAGGGTGCGGTCGATCAGCGTCAGCGGCGTGGCATGCACCAGCAGGCGCACCAGCCTGGCCAGCAAGGTCCAGACGACCAGCACGCCGATGAAGGTGAGCGCAAAGCCGGCGCCCAGGTTCAGCGCCGTCCCAGGCAGGCCCAGCAACCCGGACGGCAACTGCGCCGCCACCAGCGGCGAGTACAGCTGCGCGGCGACATAAGCCACCACCCAGCCCACCAGCGACATCAACTCGAAGATCAGCCCGCGCCACAGGCCCACCACGACCGATAGTGCCAGCACCGCCAGCAGCGTCCAGTCCACCCAGCCCAGCACTGGCATGGCGTTGACAGGGTTCACAGTGTGAGGATGGCCACCGGCAGGCCGCTGGCCTTGATGCGGGCGGCAGCCTGGTCCGCCTCGGCCTTGCTGGCGAACGGGCCCACCCGCACCCGGGTGCGTTTGGTGCCATCGACCTCCACCACCTGGGTGTAGGTCTTGAAGCCCATGGCCTCCACCTTCTGCCGGGCGTCCTTCAGCTTGGCCGGCTCGGTGTAGGCGCCCACCTGCACCACCACCCGGCCTGCGGCGGGGGCGCTGCCGGGCTGGCCGTTGAGCAGGGCCTGGGCGCGGGCGCTGTCAGCGTCCGGCTTGGCGGCGGCGGCCACAGTTGCGGGTGTGGGGAGGGATGCGGTGGCTGCCGGCCTGGATGCGGCGGCGGGGGGCTTGGGCGCTGCTGCCAGGGCGTCGCGGTCACCAGCTGCCGGTGGCGGCGGCACAAAGCGCCCGGCATCGGCAGCCCGCTCGGTGATCTCGGGCGGGCGGGCGGGCGGCGGGTCGGCAGCGGGCGTCACCACCGCTGCGGATGCGGCCGACAACGCAGGGCTGGGGCCGGGCGGGGCCAGCGGCGGCGCGCCATCCTTGCGCGGGATCTCGATCGGGATGTTCACCGGCACCGGCCGCGGCTGGGTCTCGAACAGCAGCGGGAAACCCACCACGCCGATGCCCAGCAGCACGGCCGCACCGATCAGCCGGCGCCGGGCACGGGTGCGTGCAGCGGCCACGGCGTCGGGCTCTGCGGCAGGTGCATCGGCCGCAGTGTCGGTTTGGCGTTGGAAGATGGACAGCAAACCCATGCTGGCAGGGGCCGCAGCCGGTGGTGGTGAAGTGCGCGTTGCGGCCGCCGGGGCCTTTGTCTGGGGAGCTTTCAGCCCAGATGCCGGGCCGCCAGACGGGGCAAGCCGTCTTTCAGCACACCGCCCACGGTGAAGAACGATCCGAAGACAACAATTCTATCAGCCGGGTCTGCGGCCGCCGCCGCAGCCTTCAGCGCGGCGTCGGGGCTGGCATGGGTGTGGATGCTGACGCTGCGGCCGGTGCTGGCCGCCTGCACCAGCGCCGCCAGGTCGGCCGCATGGGCTGCACGCGGAGTGGGCAGGTCGGTCAGGTGCCAATGGTCGACCAGCGGCGCCAGGTGCGGCAGCAGCGTGGCCAGGTCCTTGTCACGCATGGCTCCGAACACCGCATGCGTGGCCGGGTAGAAGCCCATCTGGTCGAGGTTGAGCGCCAGCGCCGCCACCGACTGCGGGTTGTGCGCCACATCCAGCACCAGCGTGGGCTGGCCCGGCACGATCTGGAAGCGCCCGGGCAAATCCACCATGGCCAGGCCGTTGCGCACCGCCTGGGCGTTGATCGGCAGGCGCTCGCGCAGCGCCTCGAACACCGCCAGCACGCCGGCCGCATTCAGCAGCTGGTTGGCGCCGCGCAGCGCCGGGTAGGCCATGCTGTTGAAGCGCTGGTTGCGGCCGCGCCAGCCCCATTGCTGTTTGTCGCCCTGGAAGTTGAAGTCCACCCCCAGCTGGCGCAGATCGGCACCCAGTTCGGTGGCGCGCTGCTGAAGGCTGGCGGGCGGCTGCGGGTCGCTGACCACCACCGGCCGGCCGGGCCGCATCACGCCGGCCTTTTCGCGGCCGATGGCCTCGCGGTTGTCGCCCAGGAATTCGGTGTGGTCCAGCGCGATGCTGGTGATCAGCATCACGTCGGCATCAACCGCGTTCACCGCGTCCAGCCGCCCGCCCATGCCCACTTCCAGGATCACCAGGTCCAGCGGCGCATGGGCCAGCGCCCGCATGATCACGATGGTGGTGTATTCGAACCAGGTCAGGGTGATGCCGCCGCGCGCGGCCTCGACCGCCTGGAAGTGCTCCAGCAGCAGCGCATCGCTGGCCATGGCGCCGTTGATGCGGCAACGTTCGTTGAAATGCACCAGGTGTGGCTTGATGTACAGCCCGACCCGGTAGCCGGCCTGCAAGGCGATCGACTCCAGCATGGCGCAGGACGAGCCCTTGCCATTGGTGCCGGCCACCACCACCACCGGCACGTCAAAGCGCAGGCCCAGCCGCGCGCAGAGCAGGCGCACCCGCTCCAGGGTCATGTCGATGGTCTTGGGGTGCAACTGCTCGCAGTGGGCGAGCCATTGGTCGAGCGTGGTCGGCAGGGTCACAGAGGGTCTCGACAAAGAAAGCGGGCCCACGCAGGGCCCGGTGGTGGCGGCCGGCAGGCGCGCCTATGAGACAGCGTCGGCGTTCTGGCGCTGCAGCATGGCCAGCATGCTGGCGATGGTGGGCCGCAGCTGGCGGCGGTCGACGATCTGGTCGATGGCGCCCTTGGTGATCAGGAACTCGGCCCGCTGGAAGCCCTCGGGCAGTTTCTCGCGCACGGTGTTCTCGATCACCCGCGGCCCGGCAAAGCCCACCAGCGCCTTGGGCTCGGCGATGACCACGTCGCCCAAGAAGGCGAAGCTGGCCGACACGCCGCCCATGGTGGGGTCGCACAGCACGCTGATGTAGGGCAACTTGGCCTTGGCCAGGCGGCCCAGCGCGGCATTGGTCTTGGCCATCTGGAACAGGCTGAACAGGCCTTCCTGCATGCGCGCGCCGCCGGTGGCGGTGAAGCAGACGAACGGCACCTTCTGCTCGATGGCGGCATGCACGCCGCGCACGAAGCGCTCACCCACCACCGAGCCCATCGACCCGCCCATGAAGTCGAACTCGAAGCAGGCCACCACCAGCGGCACGCTCATCACCGCACCGCCGAAGACCACCAGCGCGTCGGTCTCGCCGGTGTTCTCCAGCGCATCTTTCAGGCGCTCGGGGTATTTGCGGCTGTCCTTGAACTTCAACGGGTCGACCGGCACCACCTCCTGGCCGATCTCCCAGCGGCCTTCGGCATCCAGGAAGGCATCGAGCCGCTCGCGCGCGCCGATGCGGTGGTGGTGGCCGCACTTGGGGCAGACGTTGACGTTCTGCGCCAGGTCGGTGTTGTAGAGCACCGTCTCGCAGGCAGGGCACTTCACCCACAGGCCTTCGGGCACCGACCGGCGCTCGGTCGGGTCGGTCTGTTGGATCTTCGGGGGCAGCAGTTTTTCCAGCCAACTCATTGCAGCCCCTCGCTCGACGGGTACGTCGACCGATCCCCAAAGGGGATGCGGGCCGGCTTGGGAGCGGCCCGGCGCTCGGCCCGCTTCCGGCCTGTCAACTTGTGTAGACTCATGGAATCTTCTCCTTTAACGCGCGTCAATTGCGGTACGGATCTCGGCCATGAAGCCCTTGGCCACAGCCCCGACCTGATCGCGCGGCGCCTCGTTCAGCAGTTGCACCAGGCGCGAGCCGATCACCACAGCGTCTGACACCCGGGCCACGGCCTGGGCGGTGGCCGCATCGCGGATGCCGAAGCCTACCCCAACCGGCACCTTGACATGGGCACGGATGCGTGGCACTGCAAGCGCTACCGCATCGGTGTCCAGATGGCCGGCGCCGGTGACGCCCTTGAGCGACACGTAGTACACATAGCCGGTGGCCACCTTGGCCACGTCGCGGATACGCTGCTCGGTGCTGGTGGGCGCCAGCAAGAAGATCAGGTCCATGCCGGCGGCCTGCAGTTCAGCCGAGAACTGTTCGCATTCTTCCGGCGGGTAATCGACCACCAGCAGGCCGTCGACACCGGCTTCGGCGGCATCGCGGATGAAGCGGCCGGCACCGTGCTTCTGGTCGTAGCGTTCCACCGGGTTGGCATAGCCCATCAGCACCACCGGCGTGCCGGTGTTGCTGCGGCGGAAGTCGCGCACACAGCCCAACACCTGGGCGAGGCCGATGCCACGCGCCAGCGCCCGCTCACCGGCCTGCTGGATCACCGGGCCGTCGGCCATCGGGTCGCTGAAGGGCACGCCCAGCTCGATGATGTCGGCACCACCGTCGGCCAGCGCCTGCATGATCTCGGGCGTGGCGTCGGCGAACGGGTCGCCGGTGGTGACAAACGGGATCAGGGCCTGGCGCCCCTGGGCCTGCAACGCGGCCAGTGTGCTGCCGATGCGGCTCATCGCGTGAACTCCACGGGTTGCACACCACCGGCAAGTCCACCTTTCACCGACTGCCCCTTGCACGACGGCCGGCAGAAGAACTCGGCATTCGACAGATCGGCCACGGTGCCGATGTCCTTGTCGCCACGCCCGCTCAGGTTCACCAGCAGGTGCTGGTCGGGGCGCATGGTGGCGGCCAGTTGCATCGCGTAGGCCACGGCATGGCTGGACTCCAGCGCCGGGATGATGCCCTCGGTGCGGCAGAGCCGGTGGAAGGCGCTCAGCGCCTCGTCGTCGGTGATGCCCACGTACTCGGCCCGGCCGATGTCCTTCAGATAGGCATGCTCGGGGCCGACGCCGGGGTAGTCCAGCCCGGCCGAGATCGAATGCGTTTCGGTGATCTGGCCGTTGTCGTCCTGCAGCAGGTAAGTGCGGTTGCCGTGCAGCACGCCCGGGCTGCCGGCGCTCAAGCTGGCCGAATGCTTGCCGCTGTCGAGCCCCATGCCGGCGGCTTCCACGCCGATCAGGCGCACCCCTTCGTGCCGGATGTAGGGGTAGAACATGCCCATGGCGTTGCTGCCGCCACCCACGCAGGCGATCACCGCATCGGGTTGGCGGCCGGCGGGGCCGCCCAGTTCGGCGATCTGTTGGGGCATCTGCACCAGGCATTCATCGCCGATCACACGCTGAAAGTCGCGCACCATCATCGGGTAGGGGTGCGGGCCGGCCACGGTGCCGATGATGTAGAAGGTGTTCTCCACATTCGTCACCCAGTCGCGCAGGGCCTCGTTGAGCGCGTCCTTCAGCGTCTTGCTGCCGCTCTCGACCGGCACCACGCGCGCGCCCAGCAGGTGCATGCGGTAGACGTTGGGGCTCTGGCGCTTGACGTCCTCGCTGCCCATGTAGACCACGCATTCCATGCCGTAACGGGCGCAGATGGTGGCGGTGGCCACGCCATGCTGTCCGGCGCCGGTCTCGGCGATGACACGCGGCTTGCCCATGCGCTTGGCCAGCAACGCCTGGCCGATGGTGTTGTTGATCTTGTGCGCGCCGGTGTGGTTGAGATCCTCGCGCTTGAAGTGGATCTGCGCGCCGCCGATCTCGCGGCTCATGCGGGCGGCATGGTAGATCGGGCTGGGGCGGCCGACGAAATGCGCCAGTTCATGCCGGTACTCGGCCATGAAGGCGGCGTCCTGGCTGTAATGGGCGTAGGCGGCGTTCAGCTCGTCGAGCGCATGGGTCAGGGTTTCAGCGACGAAGGTGCCGCCGTAGTTCAGGCCGTTGACGGGCCCGAAATGCCCGCGGGCATCGGGTTGGTGGTAATCCAGCATGGTGGTCCTTGTGGCCCGGCGCACTGGCCGGGCAATGGGTGGTTCAGCTGCCTGCGTCAGCCGGGTGCGTGCCGATCAGGGCATCGGCCTCGCGCACCGCTTCGCAGAACTGGCGCATCAGCGCCGCATCCTTCAGGCCCTTGGCGATTTCGACGCCAGACGAGACGTCAACGCCCCAGGGCCGCACCCGCGTGATGCCATCGATCAGGTTGGCAATGTGCAACCCACCAGACAAAACGACCGGACGGGGCACGTGGGCGGGAATGAGCGACCAATCGAAAGCCTTTCCACCCCCACCGTAACCGTCGACATGGGCATCGAGCAGGATGCCCGACGCATGGGGATGCGCAGCGGCGAAGTCTAGCAAAGCGAAACCCGGCGCCATGCGTGCGGCCCGCAAGTACGGGCGCGCTGTGGTGGCATGCACCGCTTCACAGTCAGCCGGGCTTTCGTCGCCGTGGAACTGCAGCAGCGCCTGCGGCACGGCCGCCAGCGCGCACTGCAGCAAGGCGGCATCGGCATTGACCAGCAGGCACACCGGCGTGACGAAGGGCGGCAGGCGGCGCGCCAGTTCGCCGGCGCGTTCGGCGCTGACGGCGCGCGGGCTCCTGGCATACAGCACGAAGCCGATGGCATCGGCGCCGGCCTCGACAGCCGCATCGACATCGGCCTCACGGGTGAGGCCGCAGATCTTGATGCGGGTGCGGGGGTGGAAGCTCATGGGGGTCTCACAGCAGTCTCAGGGCAGCCAGTCCATCGCCGGTGTGTGTTCCGGCAGGCCCAGCCCTGGATCGTAGTACGGCCCGGCAAAGTACAGGCCGTCCGCCGAATAGGTGGGGGCCGCCACATCGCGGTTGCGCGCGGCCAGCACCTCGCCCAGCCAGGGCGGCGCCTGCCGGCCGCTGCCCACGGCCACCAGGCAGCCCAGGATGTTGCGCACCATGTGGTGCAGGAAGGCCGAGCCGTCGAAGTCGAAGCGCCAGTAGGCGCCACGCCTGTCGATGCGGATGGCGCGCAACGTCTTCACCGGGCTCTTGGCCTGGCATTGCGACGAACGGAAGGAGCTGAAGTCATGCTCGCCGACCAGCAACGCCGCGGCAGCGCGCATGGCATCACCGTCCAGCGGGCGGAAGGTCCAGCCCACGGTGCCAGCCTCCAGTGCCGGGCGCACTGGTGACTGCAGCAGCAGATAGCGGTAGCGCCGGCCGTGGGCATGGAAGCGGGCATGGAAGTCGGCAGGCACCGGCTGGCACCACTGCAGCGCGATGTCGGCCGGCAGGTGGCGGTTGGTGCCGCGCAGCCAGGAGAACACATCGCGCTCGACCGGGCTGTCCAGGTGCACCACCTGGTTGAAGGCATGCACACCGGCGTCGGTGCGGCCGGCACAGATGGTGGAGACCGGCTGGTCGACGAAGGCCGACAGCGCCGCTTCGAGCGCGTCCTGCACCGTCTGGCCGCCAGGCTGGTGCTGCCAGCCGCGGTAGGCGCTGCCGCGGTAGCTGACCCCGAGGGCCAGGCGCGGCATCTCAGAGCCTGTGAAGATTTCGACCGTGCCCGAGCGGCGCGCCAAAAGCGGCCTGATCTCGGCGCAAAGCACAGCCATAGCCTGGGCTATGGCGCGCATTTGCAACGACGAGCAGGGCGGTTTTGGCGTGTCGAGCGGGCATGAGCGAAAAATTCACAGGCTCTCGGTGGCGCCCGGCCGCCCGAAGCCGCGGAGAGCACCCCGGGGGGAAGTGGCTAGCAGTGCGCGCGGGGGGCCTCATTCAGTTCAGGGCGTCAAGCATGGCCTGGGCCTTGGCGCGCAGCGCGCCGCCGGCCTTGGCCGCCACCTCTTCCAGCAGATCGCGGGCGCCTTCCAGGTCACCGATCTGGCGGAACTCTTCCGCCAGTTCCAGCTTGCGGGTGAGCGGGTCGCTGTCGAGGGTGTCGTTGGCCACCGTGGACCGCTCAAACAGCGGGTCGGTATCCGTATTCTGGAAATCAGGGAAGTCACGCGACAGATCACCACCGCGTTGGCCCAAGTTCACCGTCGGCTCGCTGGCGGTCGGGCCATCGTCGAAGTCCATGGTCAGCGAATCCAGGTCCAGATCAGGCGCGACCGGCGGCTGCTTGCGCCGCACCGGCATGGCCGGCCCTTGGTCGAAGTCCAGGCTCAGGTCGTTTGGCCGCAGGGCACTGGGCGCCATCGGTCGGGTGGCTTCCATCGCCCTGGTGCTGGCGCCGCCATCGGGCAGGTCGAGGTTCAGGTCAAGGTCGATGTCGCTGAGCTGCGGCAGCTCGGAATCGGCCATCCGCACGGTGGGCGTCGACAGGATGGAATGCGGCTGGGTGGTGGCGCCCAGTGGCTCGACCACCACCCGCTCGCCGTCGAGGATGATCTCGTCGGGGTGGCCGCCCGGCTGGTAGAGCTGATTGTCAGGGTCGATCTGCAGACCCAAGGCCTGGGCCTGCGTCCAGTCCGGGCCCGTGCCCTTGGTCAGCGCATACAACTGGGTGGCCAGCAATTCGAAGCCTTTGGTGTCGCGGCGCTTGGCATAGACCTCCAGCAGCTTGGTGCGCACAGCCAGGCGGTCGGGCGTGGCGCGCATGGCCTCCTTGAGGATTTCCTCGGCCTGCAGATCGCGGCCGTAGGCCAGGTAGACATCGGCCTCGGCCACCGGGTCGACATCGCCGATGGCGTCGAGCTGGCTGAGCGAATAGCCCATCGAGCTGGCATTGCTGTTGCTGCCGTCTCGGGTGTCCACCCGCTGGCCGCCGCTGGCACCGAAGAATGAATCGGGCTGCATGCGGCTCTCGAGGAACGAGGTCTCGCTGGCCGTCTTGCGCAGCCGGCCACGCAGGCGCCATGCAGCGAAGCCGCCCAAGACCAGGGCCAGCAGGCCCGCCCCGGGCAGCAGCCAGGGGCTGGCGGTGAGGCTGTCGATCACGCTGGCGCCGGGCACAACCGGCGCAGGCGCCGGCAAGGCGGGCACCGGAGAGCCTGCCGTGCCCGTGCCTGGCGCTGCAGCGGGTGCCGGAC
>JARXAJ010000226.1 GCA_029865965.1 Aquabacterium sp. | reverse complement strand
GCACAAGGCCTCCTCAGGAGGCCTTGAGTCCTGGCTGTGCCTTGCACCCACGGCCGCGCAGAGCGCGCCCGCTTCGCCAGGCACAAGGCCTCCTCAGGAGGCCTTGAGTCCTGGCTCAGCCCTGGTGCGGGCGCTTGCCTGCCTGCTTCTTGCTGCGGGTGTGGGCACCGCGCTCCAGGCTGCGCTTCTGGCCACGGCCGGCGGTGTAGGTGACACCGTTGGGCGCGGGCGGGCGGGGCGTGGCTTTGCGGTCGGCTTCGGTTCTGATCTTGATGGCCATGATGGGTGGGCTCCTGGGCTCCGGGGAAGGCGGGGGCGAAAACCCTCGATTAGGCCACAGTTCCGGGTGGCGACCGGCTCAGACAGGCGAGACCGGCACGAACAGCTGCTCACCCGCACGCCACACCAGCAGCGCCACCCGCTTGGGCGCACCCGCCAGCACCCGCTGCAGCGTGTCGATGCTGTCGACAGGCTGGCCGTTGATGGCCAGCACCACGTCACCCCGCACCAGGCCGGCACGCGCCGCCGCGCCCTGGGCGCCCTGCACCACCAGGCCATGGTCCAGCCTGGCCTGGGCCCGCTCGGCAGGCTGCAGGGGCCGCAGGGCCAGCCCCAGCCTGGCGCCGCCAGGGGGCGCTGCCGCGTCGGGCTCACCGGGCTGCGGTGCACCCGCCTGCGCGCCGTCACCGGCACGGCCCAGCGTCACCGTCAGGTCCAGCGCCTGGCCCTGGCGCCACAGCCCCAGCGCGATGCGGTCACCCGGCACCGACTGGGCGATGCGGGCCGACAGCGCACCCGCCTGCACCGTGGGCTGGCCGTCGATCTTCTGGATCACGTCACCGGCGCGCAGGCCGGCGGCCGCCGCCGGGCTGCCGGGCAGCACCTGCGAGACCAGCGCACCGTCGGGCCGGGCCAGGCCAAAGCTGTCGGCCAGCGGCTGCGTCATGTCCTGCACCGCCACGCCCAGCCGGGCATGCTGGGCGCTGCCGGTGGCCACGATCTGGCGGCTGACCCGCATCGCCACGTCCACGGGAATCGCAAAGCTCACGCCCTGGAAGCCGCCGGTGCGGCTGTAGATCTGGGCGTTGATGCCGACCACGTTGCCGGCGGCGTCGAACAGCGGGCCGCCGGAATTGCCGGGGTTCACCGCCGCATCGGTCTGGATGAAGGGCACGGCGCCGTCGCCCGGCAGGCTGCGTCCGGTGGCGCTGACGATGCCGGCGGTGGCCGTCTGCACCAGGCCGTAGGGTGCGCCGATGGCCAGCACCGCGTCGCCCACCTGCAGCTGCGCCGGGTCGCCCAGCTGCACCGGCTGCAGGCCCTGGGCGGGGATGCGCAGCACGGCGATGTCGGTGGCGGCATCGCTGCCCAGCACCTGGGCGGTGTATTCACGCCGGTCGGCCAGCAGCACGGTAACCTGCTGCGCATCCTTCACCACATGGGCGTTGGTGAGGATCAGGCCGTCGGCGGCCACGATGAAGCCCGAGCCCTGGCCGCGGAAGGGCTGCGCGCCCTGCGGCGCGGGCCGGTGCCAGCCATGCGGCAGGCCGGGCATGGCCGGCGGTGCCTCGCTGTCGGCGTCACGTTGACCCTCGACCATCACCCCCACCACCGACGGCCCGTAGCGCTGCACGATGGCGCGGTAGTTGGGCGCGCTGCCGGGCGGCAGCGCTGGCAGCGGGTTGGCTGCCGGCAGCAGTGCGGCAGCGTGGGCGGCCGGTGCGACCGGTGCAGCAGGTGCCTTGGCCTGCAGCCAGGCCAGATCGAGTGCGCCGGCACTGCCGACGACGGCCAGGCCACCGCCCAGCAGGGCCCAGGCCAGCGGTTTGAAGTTGATGCGCATGTTGGCTGCTCCGTGCACCCAGGGCCCCTGCCCTGGCGATGGCAGCAGTCTGCGCAGGCTCTGTCAGCGGCCCATGCACGCGGCGTGTCTGGATGTGAAGACGGCGCGGCCGCGCCCGGTCAGGGCGGCATCGGGTGGTCGTAGCGGATGAAACCCTTGTGGGCGGCCACCCGGTCATACAGCCGGCGGGCGCGGGCATTGGTGTGGTGGGTCAGCCAGTGCAGCCGGTCGGCGCCGCCGGCATGGGCCAAGGTGGCCAGATGGGCGATCAAGGCCCCGGCCACGCCCTGGCCACGCACATCGGGCGCAGTGAACAGGTCCTGCAGGTAGCAGTTGCGCTGCGACCAGGTGCTGGCATGGAACAACGCATGGGCGATGCCCACCAGCCGATCGGGCTGGCCAGGCGCGGCGTCGGGCAGCCAGGCACCCAGGCCCAGCATGTCGCCGCCGGCCATCAGCCGCTGCCAGGCGGCGGCATAGCCGGCGGCGTCGACTTCGGTCTCGTAGAAGGCCTTGTAGCCGCGCGCCAGCGGCTCCCAGGCAGCGCGGTCGTCGGGCCGCAGGGGGCCCAGGCGCAGGGCTGGGCCGGTCATGCGGCGTCGCCGCCGGGCTGCGCCATCCAGGCGGCCAGGGTCTGGGCGGGCGCATCGCCCTGGGCCTGCAGCGCGGCCACCAGGCCGCCACGGTCGGCGGCGCTGCGGTTCTGGCTGAGCTTGTACTTGCCCACCAGCGCGGTGAGCGGGATCTCGATGCAGACGATGGCCTTCACCATGCTGGCGATGTAGTCGTCGGGCGCGTCACCCACCGCCCAGGGCCGGGCCTGGCGTGACTCATGCCGGTCGGTCAGGCGAGAGACCAGCGCATGCGTGGCGGCGGCCTCGTCCAGCACCACCAGCGGGCCGCGGGCCTGCACGGTGGCGTAGTTCCAGGTCGGCACCACCTTGCCGTGCTCTTGCTTGGACGGATAGCCATTGGGCGAGATGTAGCCATCGGGCCCCTGGAACACCACCAGCACCTGCTGGCCGCCGGCGCGCCACACCGGATTGGCGCGGGCCACATGGCCGCACAGCGTGCCCAGCGCGCCGCGGCTGGCATCCAGCATCAGCGGGATCGGGTTGGCCACCGGTGCACCGGCGTCGTCCAGCGTGATCAGCAGGCCCAGCGGGTGGGCCAACAGCAGGCGGTGCAGCACCGCCGGGCGGGTTTCTTCGAAGTGTTGGGGCAGATACATGGGCGTGACCGGTCAGGCGGTTGGGATGCGGGGCTCGCAGCGCACGTCGGTGCGCACCGAGTTGGCGATGAAGCAGGCCGCATGCGCGGCATGGTGCAGGCGGGCGATCTCGGCCGCGTCGGGCTGGTATGCGCCGGCAAAGCCCACCTGCGGCCGCAGCGTCACCACCGTCATCGCCAGCTGGCCATTGGCATCGGGCGCCAGCAGGCCGGTGGCGTCGTCCTGGTAGCTGTCGACCACCCAGCCGGCGCGGCAGGCGATGTCCAGGAACCACAGCAGGTGGCAGCTCGACAGCGACGCCACAAACGCCTCTTCCGGATCGACCGCCGCAGCGTCGGACATCGGCAGCGGCACCACCTGGGGCGACGACGACCCGGCCACCACCGCGCCGCCGTCGAAGCGCCACTGGTGATGGCGGCGGTAGCGCCGGTCGGTGAAAGGCTGGCCGTCGCGCTGCCAGGCGATGGTGGCGGTGTGGGTCGACATGCAGTGGGCGCGTGTAGGAATGGCTTGCAGCTTAGCGAGAAAATCAGCCGATCAAGAAGCCAATTGCGCATGCCCAGCCAAGCCAATGCACGCGCCGCCGTGGCACCTGCCAAGCGGCTGCAGGTCTACCAGCAACTGCGGGCCGCCATTGAGCAGGGCAGCTTTGCGCCGGGCAGCCGGCTGCCGCCCACCCGGGCCCATGCCCAGCTGCTGGGCGTGGGCCGCAACACCGTGCTGTGGGCGCGGGCGCGGCTGCAGGCCGAGGGCTATGTGTTGGCCCGCGTGGGCAGCGGCGCACCCGACGTGGCCGGCTGTCCGTTTGCGCTGTGGGACCGGCTGGCGCGCCAGTGCAGCAGCGCCCAGCGCCAAGGCCAGGCCCAGTACATCGACCCGGCCGGCCTGCCGGCACTGCGCGAGGCCATCGCGCAGTGGCTGCTGGTCTCACGCGGGGTGCGTTGCCAGGCCGGCCAGGTGCTGGTGACGGCCGGGTCGCAGCAGGCCATCGACCTGGTGGGCCGCCTGCTGCTCGACGACGGCGACGAGGCCATCGTCGAAGACCCCGGCTACCCCGGCATCCGCGCCAGCCTGGCCGGCCACGGCGTGGTGGTGCGGCCAGCGGCGGTAGACAACCAGGGCCTGGACATCGCCGCTGCCGCCAGCGCCTGGCCCGCCGCCCGGCTGGCGGTGGTGACGCCCACCCACCAGTTCCCGCTGGGCGTGCACATGGGCCTGGCGCGGTGGCTGGCGCTGATAGCCTGGGCGCGGCAGTGCCAGGGCTGGATCGTGGAGGACGACTACGACGGCGAATTCCAATACGGCGCCCACCGCACGCCGGCGCTGTGCAGCCTGCCGCATGGTGGGCGGGTGATCGACATCGGCACCTTCTCCAAGAGCCTGCACCCGGGGCTGCGGCTGGGCTTTTTAGTGCTGCCGGCAGCGTTGCTGCCCTGCCGGGCCATGCGGCCGACGACGATGCCGCGCTGCATGCCGCCGCGTTGGCGATCGCGCCGCTGCTGCTGCGGCAGCCGGGGCGCGCCTGAGCCGCCGGGCGATGGCGATGGCGATGGCGATGGCGCAGGCTCAGGGCGGCAGCCGTTGCACCGTCTGGCCGGCGGTGGCCGGCAGATGGGCCGCCAGCGGGCCAAGGCCGGGCGCAGACAGGCCCGGGGCGATCTCCAGCAGCGGCTGCAGCACGAAGGCCCGCAAGTGCAGGCGTGGGTGCGGCAATGTCAGCCGCGGTGTGTGCAGTTGCAGATCGCCCAGCAGCAGCAGGTCCAGGTCGAGCGTGCGCGGCGCGTTGGCATACGGCCGCTGCCGGCCGAACTGCAACTCAATGGCCTGCAAGGCGTCAAGCAGCGCCAGTGCATCCAGCGTGGTGTGCAGCGCCGCCACGGCATTGAAGAAGTCGGGCCCGGCGGCATCCACCGGGGCGCTGCGGTAGACCGCCGACACCTGCAGCAGCCGGCAGCCCGGCAGATCACCCAGCACCAGCAGGGCCGATTGCAGCGTGGCCCGGGCGTCGCCCAGGTTGGCGCCCAGGCCGATGTGGGC
>JARXAJ010000207.1 GCA_029865965.1 Aquabacterium sp. | reverse complement strand
GGGCCGGGCACGGCGCGGGCCCTGGCGGCCAGCACCGGCGCCACGGCAGCCGCGGTGTCGGCGGCGGCCGGTGCCCCACCGGTGGCCGGCACGACGGCGCCATCGTCGGTGTGGGTGGGGGTGGGGGTGGGGCCGGTGCGGACGACGATCGCATCGCTGTCCTGTGCGTTGCCCGGGGGCTGCGGCGGCACGGGCAGCCGGCTCTTCTCGGGGCTCCAGCGCAGCTGCTTCAGGCCCAGGCCGCGGATGGTGCTGATCTGGTCGGCGCTGGTGATCAGAAAGCTCGACAGCGCAAACGGGTGCGCCCACCAGCCCAGGTCGAGGTGCACGAACATCCCGACTTGCAAGTCTTCGACAACGACGTTCTTCGACATGGACTGTGGTCTTCCAGCGTGGGGTCTGGGGCACGGACAAGCGCCCCGCGTGGCTGGACTTTCGGCACGCAGCCGCCGGAACTTGAACCGGGCCGGCGGGGTGTGACGGTTCGCACGCCCGCCAGGCGACTCACGCACCGCCAGCGCCCGCCAGGCGACTCACGTGCCGCCAGCGCCCGCCAGGCGATTAACGTGCCGCCAGCGCCCGCCAGGCGCTGGGGGTATGCCCCGTCTGACGCAGAAAAAACCGGCTGAAGTAGCCGGCGTCGGCAAAGCCCAGGCCCAGCGCGATCTGCTTGACCGACAGCGTGGTGTAGGCCAGGTCGCGCTGGGCCTCCAGCACCAGGCGGCCATGCAGCACGCCCAGCGCCGAATGCCCCAGCACCCGGTGGCACACCCGGTTGAGCTGGGTCGGCGTGATGCCCAGCGCCGCCGCCAGCGCAGCCAGGGCCGGCTGCTGGCGGAACTGCGCTTCCACCAGGGCGCGCAGCCGGCGCACATGGTCCAGCGCCCGGCTGCCGGCGGGCGCCGGGGCCTGGGCGGTGGCATCGGCCGGCAGCAGGCGGCCCAGTTGCACCACCAGTTGCAGCAAGGCGGCGTCGAGCGCCAGCTCACGCCAGGCACCGGTGGCGGCAAACTCGGCGCGCAACTGCGCCACCGCCGCCTGCAGGGCATCGGCCCCGGGCGCGGTGGCGTCCAGCGTGCAGAGCCGCCAATCGCCCAACTGCGCTGCCAGCGCCGGTGTGGTGGCCAGCAGCCGCGCCAGGTGCTGCTCCAGCACCGTCACCACCGTGCCGTCGATGTCGGGCGCGAACATGAAGCCGTGCGGCACCAGCGCCGGCAGCAGCAGCACGCAAGGCCCGGCCAGCATCTGGCTGCGGCCGTCCAGCCAGGCCTGGGCAGTGCCGCGGTGGATGTGCAGAATTTGAAGCAAGGCCGCATGCCGGTGCGGCCGGATCTCCCAGTCGTAGCGCTGGCTGCGCTCGGCAATGCGCTCGCAGTGCAGCCAGTCGGTCGCCTGCGTGCGGCCGGCCTCGCCGTACAGGGCGTAGGTGGGCAAGGGGCTGGAGGCCGGCGTTGGCCCGGGCATCTTGGTGGAAACACGCATGTTCGAATTGTGCAAGCTTTTGCGTGCAACGTGCCTTGAGCTGGCGCGCCTGGCAGCCTAAGCTTCACAGCCATCAAGACCCCCACCGGAGAGACGCCATGAAAACCCAGGTCGCCATCATCGGCGCCGGCCCGTCGGGCCTGCTGCTCGGCCAGCTGCTCGCCAAGTCAGGCATTGCCAACACCGTGATCGAGCAGCGCAGCGGCGACTACGTGCTCGGCCGCATCCGCGCCGGCGTGCTGGAGCAGACCACGGTGGACCTGCTGCGCGAGGCCGGTGTGGCCACCCGCATGGACACCGAAGGCCTGCCGCACGACGGTGTCGAGCTGTGCTTCGGCGGCCAGCGCCACCGCATCGACCTGCTGGGCCTGACCGGCAAGCGGGTGATGGTCTACGGCCAGACCGAGGTCACGCGTGACCTGATGGCCGCCCGCAGCGCCGCCGGCCTGCCCACCGTCTACGAGGCTGACGACGTGACGGTGCACGACCACGACAGCGCCCACCCCAGCGTTACTTACACCGTCAACGGCGTGCGCCATGAACTGCAGGCCGACTTCATCGCCGGCTGCGACGGCTTCCACGGCGTGTGCCGCGCCACGGTGCCGGCCGACAAGATCACCCTGCACGAGAAGGTCTACCCCTTCGGCTGGCTGGGCGTGCTGGCCGACGTGCCACCGGTCAGCGACGAGCTGATCTACGTGCACCACGACCGCGGCTTTGCGCTGTGCAGCCAGCGCAGCAAGGTGCGCAGCCGCTACTACGTGCAGTGCAGCCTGGACGACAAGGTCGAACACTGGTCCGACGACGCCTTCTGGGACGAACTGCGCGCCCGCCTGCCGGCCGACACCGCCGCCAACCTGGTCACCGGCCCGTCGATCGAGAAAAGCATCGCGCCGCTGCGCAGCTTCGTCGCCGAGCCGTTGCGCTTCGGCCGGCTGATGCTGGTGGGCGACGCCGGCCACATCGTGCCGCCCACCGGCGCCAAGGGCCTGAACCTGGCCGCCAGCGACGTGGGCTACCTGTGGCAGGCGCTGCAGGGCTTCTACGCCGGCCGTGCAGGCGAGATCGACCACTACAGCCAGCGGGCACTGGCGCGCATCTGGAAGGCCGAGCGCTTCAGCTGGTGGATGACCTCGCTGATGCACCGCTTCCCCGAGAACGGCAGCTTCGGCCACAAGATGCAGATGGCCGAGATGGCCTACCTGTTCAGCAGCCAGGCGGCCATGACGGCGCTGGCCGAGAATTACGTGGGGCTTCCCATGGTGTCAACCTGACGCGACACTCGGGGTATCCGGCCGGCGGCGCCGGGCCGGCGGTGGCTTAAGCTAACGCCTGCCGGGCGGTGTTGCCGCGCCGGCCACCCCGATGCCTGACACTCCCCTGCTGCCCCCCGACCACCCCGACCGCGCCAGCCTGGCCGCCGAGGTGCATGCCCGCCCGCCCGAGCCGCTGTCGGCCCCCAGCCGCGCCACCTATGTGGCGGTGCGCATCGATGGCGAGGCCCGCGCTGCCGAGCTGGCGCACATCGTCGCGCTGTGCGGCCTGACCGGCGTGGCGCCACCGCCGGCCGGCGGCACCCAATGGGCGGCCCGGATCGGCTCGGTGCGCTTCAAGTGGGAACGCCACGGCGAGTTCTCCAGCTACACCTTCTTCACCGCCGGGCTCAGCGGCCTGCCGTTTGCCGAGCCGGTGGTGGGCCTGCTGCCCCAGGGCTGGCTGGCCGGCGTGCCGGGGCAGACCGTGTTTGCCGCCCATGCCAAGCTGGCCTTGGCCGACATGTTGGCCGACGGCCCCGGCGGCCTGCCGTCGGCTGCCCAGCTGGCCGTGCACTTCAGCGCCAACGTGGTGGTGGGCGCGGGCATTGGCGACGGCGCCGGCCTGGCCTTCACCGACTTCGTCATCCACCCCGACGGGTTTGCCCGCTTCCTGCTGCTGGACCGCGAGATGACCGAGCGCCAGGCCGGGCGCATGCTGCAACGGCTGTTCGAGATCGAGGCCTACCGCATGATGGCCCTGCTGGCCCTGCCGGTGGCCCGCGTGCTGTGGCCGCGGCTGCAGGCCATCGAGCGCACCCTGGCCGGGCTGACCGAGCGCATTGCCGCCGGCGCCAACGCCGGGCCCGGCCAGGACGAGCAACTGCTGCAGGACCTGATGGCCCTGGCCGCCGAAATCGAAAGCGCGCTGTCGGCCAGCCAGGCCCGCTTCGGCGCCAGCCGGGCGTACCACGCCCTGGTGACCACCCGCATCGACGAGCTGCGCGAGGTGCGCATCAAGGGCCTGCAGACCATCGATGAGTTCATGACCCGGCGCCTGAGCCCGGCCATGGCCACCTGCGCCACCGCCAACCAGCGCCTGCACGACCTGAGCGAGCGGGTGGCGCAAGCCAGCAGCCTGCTGTCGACCCGGGTCGACATCGCCCGCGAGCGCCAGAACCAGGCCCTGCTGGTCGCCACGGCACGCCGTGCCAAGCTGCAGCTGCGGCTGCAGCAGACGGTCGAAGGCTTGTCGGTGGCCGCCATCGTGTATTACCTGGCCGGCCTGGTGGGCTACGGTGCCAAGGCGCTGAAGGCGGCGGGCGCACCGATCTCGCCCGACCTGCTGACCGGCGCTGCCGTGCCGGTGCTGGCGCTGGGCGCCTGGCTGGTGCTCAAGCGGGTGCACCGGCGCATTGCGGCCGACGATGGCGAAGCCAGCCGCAGTTTCCACTGACATCAACAACACGTCCCCGTTCCCGGAGTTTTCCTGCATGGCAATCGCCTTTCCTTTTTCAGCCATCGTCGGACAGGACGAGATGAAGCTGGCCATCCTGGTGGCTGCAGTCGACCCTGGCATTGGCGGCGTGCTGGTCTTCGGCGACCGTGGCACCGGCAAGAGCACCGCCGTGCGCGCCCTGGCAGCCCTGCTGCCGCCGATGAAGGCCACGGTCGGCTGCCGCTACAACTGCGACCCGGCCGCCGCGCCCGGCGCCTGTGACCTGTGCGCCACCCTCAAGTCCGGCAAGGCCGCCGTCAAGAGCCACAGCGTGCCGGTGCCGGTGGTCGACCTGCCGCTGGGCGCCACCGAAGACCGGGTGGTCGGCGCGCTCGACCTGCAGCGCGCGCTGGCTGACGGCGTCAAGGCCTTCGAGCCCGGCCTGCTGGCGCGCGCGCACCGCGGCTTTCTCTACATCGATGAAGTCAACCTGCTCGAAGACCACCTGGTCGACCTGCTGATCGACGTGGCCGCCTCGGGCGAAAACGTGGTCGAGCGCGAGGGCCTGAGCGTGCGCCACCCTGCGCGCTTCGTGCTGGTGGGCAGCGGCAACCCGGAAGAAGGCGAACTGCGGCCGCAGTTGCTCGACCGCTTCGGTCTGAGCGTGGAGGTGAGCACACCAAAAGACCTGCCCTCGCGCATCGAGGTGGTCAAGCGCCGCGATGCCTTCGAGCGTGATCCGGTGGCCTTCACCACTGCCTGGGCCAAGGAAGACGCCAAGATCCGCAAGCGCATCGTCGCCGGCCGTGCGCTGCTGCCGCAGGTGGTGGTCAGCGACGCGGTGCTGGAGCACACCGCACGCCTGTGCATGGCCCTGGGCACCGACGGCCTGCGCGGCGAGCTGACGGTGATGCGCGCAGCCCGGGCGCTGGCCGCATTCGAAGGCGACACCACCGTCACCGTCGACCATGTCAGGCGCGTCGGCCCGCCAGCGCTGCGCCACCGGCTGCGGCGCGACCCGCTGGACGACGCCGGCTCCAGCGTGCGGGTCGAAAGGGCGCTGGCCGACCTGCCTGCGGCATGATGCCTGCCCCCGCCGCCATGGCGGACCCGGACGCCGGCCGCGCCATGGACAACACCACCGACACCGACGCCGCGTGGGCCGACGCCCTGACGGCTGCGGCCCTGTTGGCGGTCGACCCGGTGGGCCTGGGCGGCGCCCTGCTG
>JARXAJ010000281.1 GCA_029865965.1 Aquabacterium sp. | reverse complement strand
CCACTGGCCCTTGCGGCCACGCGCCAGCTGGATGTCATGCCCGCTGGTTTGCAGGTGGGCATGGTGAAAGCCTGCTTCGGCGCTGTCGGCCAGCAGGCTGTCGACCAGGGCCAGCGCCGCAACGGGCGGCAGGTTCTTGGTGATGTCCTTGGTGCGGTGGCGCCACACCAGCGACAGCTGGTCCTGGCCCTTGATCACCACCCGGCGGGCCAGCAGTTTCAGCAGGCTGGGGTCGCCGCCGTGCGGCCGGCCCAGCCCCAGTTTGACGAAGCTGCCGTCGGCCAGGCTGTGCTGCAGGCGGCTGATGAAGCGTTGGGTGTCGGTGGGGGTGTCGGTGGCAGCGTTGGCGGACGTGGCAGCGGGTGCGGGCATGACGGCATTGTCGGCGTGCCCGGGGCCGGGGTGCGCGGGCGTCAGTACAGGCTGTCCTTCTGCCGCAGCGGCAGCGCAGCGTCATAGGCCGCGCCGTCGAAGCCGCCGCCGGTGGCGGCGGTCAGCATCTGGCCGGCGGTGGGCAGGGCGCTGCGGTCGGGCCAGCTGGCGCTGTGCCACAGCTGCGAGCGCAGCAGTGCCCGGGCGCACTGGAAGAACACCAGCTCGATGGTGATCACCACCACCGTCGCCGGCAGCTTGCCGTCCACCGCCAGGCGGGCCAGCAGGTCCGGGCTGGTGCTCAGGCGGGCGCGGCCGTTGATGCGCAGCGTCTCGCTGGTGCCGGGAACCAGGCACAGCAGCGCCACGCGCGGGTCGGCCACGATGTTGCGCAGGCTGTCGAGCCGGTGGTTGCCGCGCCGGTCGGCCAGCAGCAGGGTGTGGTCGTCCTGCACCAGCACGGCCGGCGCCGGGTCGCCACGCGGAGAGGCGTCCAGCCCGCCCGGCCCGCAGGTGGCCAGCACCAGGAAGGGCGATGCCTCCAGCAGGGCGCGGTAGGGGGCGGTCAGCGAGGCGGATTCCTTGCTCAGGGCGGCCTCGCTGGGCTGGCCGTACAGCGCGGCCAGTTGTGCCGGGGTGTGCACCCAGTGGTCGGCCTGGGCCGGGGCCGCCGTGAAGGCGATGTCAGCCGCTGGCACGGCGGTGATCGGCACGCCGAAGCTGGTGAGGTCGGCCAGGCTGGCGTTGTGGTGGGCGCGGATCAGCGCGCCGCTGGCATGCGGCTTGTCGTGCGTGGTGTGGGCATCGGCCGCCAGCGTGACGGCCAGGCCCAGGCCGGCGGCGCGGCGGGTGGTGGTGTCGACGCAAAACTCACTGGCGTAACCGGCCACCACCAGCCGGGTGATGCCGCGCACCGCCAGCCAGTCGGCCAGGCCGGTGTGCAGAAAGCTGTCAGGCGTGGTCTTGCGGATGTGCACATCGCTGGTGGCGGTGTGCAGCCCGTCGGCCAGCGCCCAGCCCGCGCTGCCGTGGGCCAGCCGGTGGCTGGCGGTGGTTTCATGCTGCACCCACAGCACCGGCACGCCGGCAGCGCGGGCACGCGCGGCCAGGCTGTTGACGCGGTGGACGACCGTGTCAGCCTCATGCGGGCGCGGGGCCGGCTGGAACAGCGCCTGCTGCAGGTCGATCAGCACCAGGGCGGTGCCGCTGGCGGGCAGGGGACAGGGCATGGCGGGTGACTTTCTCAGCGCGCTGGCTTGGCGGCGGGTTTCTTGGCAGGCTTTGCACCGGGTTTTGCAGAGGGCTTGCCGGATTTGCCGGCCTTGCCGGCCTTGTTGCCGGCCTTGGCGGTGGCTTTGCTGCCAGGCTTGGCCGCAGCCTGGGTGCCCCGGGCCTGGCGGATGGCCTGCCGGTTGGCGGCACGGGCCCGCCCATCGGCGTGCGGCCTCAGCGGCGCGGCCACGTTGGCCTGCGGGCCCAGCCCCAGCCAGCCCTGGCAAGCAGGCTGTTGCAGCGCGCCAGCCACCGGCCGGTAGGTGGGCGGGGCGCTGCGGCCGGGCGATGCTGCCAGCTGGAAGCAGGGGCCCAGGCTGTCGGTGCCGAACCCGAACGGCTGGCCTTGCTCGATGTAGAGCTGCAGATCGCGCAGCGGCTGGTCTTGCAGCACCCCACGCAGGGACGCCACCACCCGGTGGGTGGCCAGGGGCGCGCTCATCGGGCCCTCACGTCGGGCCTGGGCTGCCGGCACCAGTTGCTGGCGCAACACGGCGTCCAGACCCGGGTGGCCAGCGCGCCGCAGGGCCTGGTGCCAGTGCAGGGCCAGCCATTCGCCCCGCATGGCTTGCAGCATGGCCAGTTGCGGCGACAGCATGCTGCCTGCGGCCAACTGCGCATTAGGCAGGGCACGCGCCGGATCGGCCAGGTAGGCGGCCAGGCGGGCATTCAGTGCCGTGGCAAAGTCATCAGGTGTCCACAGGCCCTCACGCAGCAGGGCGCGGTGGGCCAGGAAGCCGGCCCAGCCGTCGGTGAACCAGGCGCGCAGCGCCGCGTCACCCCGGCCGGCATGGGCCAGCGGGCCAAAGCGCTCTGCCGTCCAGGCGCTTGCTGCGGCCTGGGTCAGCAGGGCCTGCAGCGCAGCGTCATTGCCGACCCAGGCAGGCGGCAGCTGCAGCGCCAGCGCATGGTGCCAGGCGCTGGCCAGGCCGCTGCCTGGGGCCGCGTCCGGGGCGGTGTGTGGGGCGGTGTGCGGGGCGGCCGCAGCCGCTGCCGGCAGCACCAGCACCAGCCAGGGGGGCACGGTCTCCGGTCCCGCAGGCATCGGCCACTGCCGCTGCTGGGCGTCCAGCACGCGGGTGGCGGCCTGGGCCACCGCATCCGGTGCCATCGGCCAGGGTGAGGGGCTGGGCAGCACTGCCACCACGCCCGGCGCGGCCTGCCACTGCAGTGCGCCGCCGGCATACAGCGACTGCTGCACCCGCTGCGCCAGCGGCACCGGCGACGGGCCCAGCCGCCACAGCGCGTCCGGTCCATCGGCCGTGCCGTGGCTGCTGGCGAAGCGGCTGCCGGGCGCCAGGCCCTGCAGGGCCACGCAGGCCGGGCCGCTGCCAGCGGCACCAGCGCCATCAGGCATCGGCAGCACGCCCAGGCCGCTGAAGGCCAGCCAGGTGGAGCTGGTCTGCACATGGCCGCCCTGGGTGGCATCACCGGTCGGTTGCAGCAGCCATTGCAGTTGCACCGTCTCGCCGGGGGCATGGGCCACGTCGCGCCAGGTTGGCTCACCCGGGCGGGGCTGCAGCCGCAGGCCGGTGCCGGGCCCGGCCGGCAGCTCGGTGTGGCCTGACCAGCCGCCCGGCAGGTGCAGCCCGGTCAGGCTGCGGCCGCCAGCCTGAAAGCGCAGGCCCAGCTGCAGTTGCAGCGGCGCACCATCGACGCCACCTGGCACCGCGCTGACTTGCCACAGCACGGCACAGGCACTGGTGTCGGGGCTTGGCGGAGCGCCGCCCTGCGCCATGGCACCCGGCCCTGCCAGGGTGGCGGCCAACAGCGCGGCGCAGCGCCGCACCAGGGCGGCCAGTCGGGAAGAAGGCATGGGCTGCGCGGCCCTTACTGCTGTTGCCGCTGCAGCTGCAGCTGCTGGGCCTGGCCCTGCTTCAGTCGGTCGAGCAGGGCGCCCATCTGCTGGTGCGGCATGTTCACCGCCTTCAGC
Source organism: Aquabacterium sp. (assembly GCA_029865965.1). Taxonomy (GTDB): domain Bacteria; phylum Pseudomonadota; class Gammaproteobacteria; order Burkholderiales; family Burkholderiaceae_C; genus Pseudaquabacterium. Next base: position 2,599 of record JARXAJ010000281.1, on the reverse strand, counting down.
GGCCGCACCATCCCCTTGAAGTCGGTGATCTGGCTGGCGTCGTTCCAGCGGGTCAGGTCGATGCCGCTGACGTCGATGCCATCGCTGGTGGTGCTGAACTCCAGCACCGCAGCATGGCTGCCGATGATCTGCTGGTCAGAGCGGGAGCTGGCGTTGTTGGGCACATGCACTGCCACGGTCAGGCACTGGGTGGTGACGTCTTTGCCGCGCTGCGGCGTGTGCACCACCGGTCCATGGAACACCACGTCGTCGGCCAGCAACACCTGCAGCGCCGCCATGTCGCGGTGCTGCACCAAATGGTGCCAGGCGTCGATCACGGGGGATGTGGGCATGGGCGTCTCCGGGGTGGTGGCAGGCTGCGTGCGGTGCATGGATTCTCACTCGCCCCCAGGCATGCCCTGTTGCGCACCGGCTTGGCGCAGCAGTCCCGGTCTTGGTGTCTGCGGCGGGGGTCAGCGCACCGGCGCTGATGCTGCACTGGCGACAAACTTGCCACGCCAGGCGCCCTCGGCAGACCTCATCGCAGGTTCGGCGGGTCAATCCACTGCATCACCACCCAATTTGAAACACCAACTTACAAAATGAGCGGCCATTGACACAAACCGGAACAATCTGACCACCTACTTGAGTGGGTCGCGCCAGTCTGTCGGGTCAATGGGCATGTTTCATGCGACATGATCGGCGGAACAATCACTTTTTGGGGGTCTCAATGAACATGTCCCGTTCACTCATTGCTGCGGCGGCGTTGCTGGCCGCTGTGTCGGCAGCGCAGGCCGACAACAGCGCGTTGCCGGTCACCAGCGAAACCACTCTTTTCAGCGATCCCACCCCGCTGGTGGGCGGCATCGACATCCTGTCGTTCACCGGCCTCGCTGCCGGTATCTACGACTACACGGTGTCGTTCACCGGCCCCAAGATCAATGTGGTTTTCGCCACATTTGAAGGTACGCCCGTGCCGCTGGCGACGATAGGCATCACCACCTACGGTTACCTGACCGGCACCGTCACCACAACCGGCGCCCCGCTGCTGCTGGCACTGGCGGGTACCACCGCCGGGTCGGGCGCTGGCTATGCCGGCTTCCTGAATCTGTCGCCAATCCCCGAGCCCGAGACCTACGCCATGCTCCTGGCCGGCCTGGGTGCGCTGGGTCTGATGGCCAGCCGCCGCCGCAACCAGGGCTGACGCCAGCGCCCGGCATCACGCCGGGTGTGCTGTCTGCCACGCGCCACGGATGCCCATGCACCGTGGCGTTTTCACTTCAGGCCAGCGCGCTCACATGCTGCGCCGGTACTGCCCGCCCACCTCGAACAGCGCATTGGTGATCTGCCCCAGGCTGCAGCAGCGCACGGCGTCCATCAGCACGTTGAACACGTTCTGGTTGTCGATCACCGCCTGCTGCAGCCGGGCCAGCATGGCCGGCGCCTCGTGGGCATGGCGGGCGTGGAAGTCGGCCAGCCGCTGCAGCTGCGATTCCTTCTCGTCCGTGGTGCTGCGGGCCAATTCGATCTGCTTCGGGTTCGGATCTTCGTGCGGGTTGCGGAAGGTGTTCACGCCGATGATCGGGTACTCGCCGGTGTGCTTCTGCATCTCGTAGTGCATGCTTTCTTCCTGGATCTTGCCGCGCTGGTAACCCGTCTCCATCGCGCCCAGCACGCCGCCGCGGTCGGCGATCTTCTCGAACTCGGCCAGCACCGCTTCTTCCACCAGTTCGGTCAGCTCGTCGATGATGAACGCGCCCTGGTTGGGGTTCTCGTTCTTGGCCAGGCCCCATTCGCGGTTGATGATCAGCTGGATGGCCATGGCCCGGCGCACGCTGTCTTCGGTGGGCGTGGTGATCGCCTCGTCGAAGGCGTTGGTGTGCAGGCTGTTGCAGTTGTCGTAGATCGCGATCAATGCCTGCAGCGTGGTGCGGATGTCGTTGAACTGGATCTCCTGCGCGTGCAGTGAGCGGCCGCTGGTCTGCACGTGGTACTTCAGCTTCTGGCTGCGCTCGTTGGCGCCGTACTTGTCGCGCAGGGCCACTGCCCAGATCCTGCGGGCGACCCGACCGAGCACGGTGTACTCCGGGTCCATGCCATTGCTGAAGAAGAAGCTCAGGTTGGGCGCGAAGTCATCGATGTGCATGCCGCGCGCCAGATACGCCTCCACGAAGGTGAAGCCGTTGCTCAACGTGAAGGCCAGCTGGCTGATCGGGTTGGCGCCAGCCTCGGCAATGTGGTAGCCGCTGATCGACACCGAGTAGAAGTTGCGCACGTTGTGGTGCACGAAGTACTCGGCGATGTCGCCCATCACCTTGAGTGAGAACTCGGTCGAGAAGATGCAGGTGTTCTGGCCCTGGTCTTCCTTCAGGATGTCGGCCTGCACCGTGCGGCGCACATTGGCTTGCGCCCATGCGCGGATCTTGGCCACCTCGGTATCGGTCGGCGCGCGGCCGTTGTCGGCGGTGAACTTGGTCGTCTGCTGGTCGATGGCGGTGTTCATGAACATCGCCAGGATGCTGGGCGCCGGCCCGTTGATCGTCATGCTGACGCTGGTGCCGGGGTTGCACAGGTCGAAGCCGCCGTACAGCACCTTCAGGTCGTCCAGCGTGGCGATGGA
>JARXAJ010000187.1 GCA_029865965.1 Aquabacterium sp. | reverse complement strand
GGTGTTGGCAGCACCGGCTGCGGGCGCCGGCGCGGCCATGCTCGACCTGGTGTCGGCACGGCTGGAGGCGGTGGACCTGGCGGCCGGCACAGTGACCGTGCGTGGCCAGCAGGTGCCGCTGCATGCCGGCCAGCTGCGCGTGCTGGGCAGCCGTGGCGAGGTGCTGGCCGCACGCAGCCTGCGGGCTGGTCAGCAGGTGCGCCTGGCGCTGGAGCCGGCGGCCCCGCCCGCTGCGGCATCGGCCCCTGTAGCGGCCGCCCCGGCCCCGGCTCCGGCCCGGCGCATCGTGCTGATCTACATCGACGGATGACCATGCACCGCTGGCGCAACCAAGGCTTCACGCTGATCGAGGTGATGATCGCCCTGGTGGTGATCGCCCTGCTGTCGGCGCTGGCCTATCCCAGCTACCAGCAGCAGGTGGCCAAGGGCCGCCGCACCGACGCCAAACAGTCTCTGCTGGAGCTGTCGCAGCGCATGGAGCGCTTCTACACCGAGCGCGGCACCTATGTGGGCGCCGCACTGGGCAACACCGGCCTGTACCCGACCGTGAGCCCCGGCGGCTACTACGACCTGAGCATCACCGCGCAGACGGCAGACGGCTTCACCGTGCAGGCCGCGCCGCGTGGCAGCCAGGTGGGCGACGCCTGTGCCAGCTTCCTCTACAACCAGGTGGGCGACCAGACCGTCAGCAACGACGCCGGCCTCAGTGCGGTGAAGTGCTGGCAGTAACCCGGGGCTTGGCAGGCAGGCTCAGTCCCCGAACAGCCCGCCCGCCGACTGCGGTGGCGCCACACCCAGGTGGCGGTAGGCCGCCAGCGTGGCGATGCGCCCGCGCGGCGTGCGTTGCAGGAAGCCCTGCATGATCAGGTAGGGCTCGATCACATCCTCGATGGTGCCGGCTTCTTCACCGATGGCCGCCGCCACGTTGTCCAGCCCCACCGGGCCACCGTCGAAGCGGTGCACCACGGCTTCCAGCAGCTTGCGGTCCATCAGGTCGAAGCCCTCGGGGTCGACATCCAGCATCTGCAGCGCTAGGTCGGCGATCTGGCGGGTGATCACGCCGTCGGCCTTGACCTCGGCGTAGTCACGCACCCGGCGCAGCAGCCGGTTGGCGATGCGCGGCGTGCCGCGGCTGCGGCGGGCGATCTCGAACGCGCCTTCGGCCTGGATCGGCACGTTCAGCAGCCCGGCCGACCGCTTGACGATGGTGCCCAGCTCGGCCGGGGTGTAGAACTCCAGCCGCGCCACGATGCCGAAGCGGTCGCGCAGCGGGTTGGTCAGCATGCCGGCGCGGGTGGTGGCGCCCACCAGGGTGAAGGGCTGCAGGTCCAGCTTGATGCTGCGCGCGGCCGGGCCCTCGCCGATCATGATGTCGATCTGGTAGTCCTCCAGCGCGGGGTACAGGATCTCCTCGACCACCGGGCTCAGGCGGTGGATCTCGTCGATGAACAGCACGTCGTTCTTCTCGAGATTGGTCAGCAGCGCGGCCAGGTCTTTCGGTTTCTCCAGCACCGGGCCACTGGTCTGGCGCAGGTTCACGCCCAGCTCGGCGGCGATGATGTGGCTCAGCGTGGTCTTGCCCAGCCCGGGCGGGCCGAACAGCAGCACATGGTCGAGCGCTTCGTCGCGCTTGCGTGCGGCACTGATGAAGATCTCCAGCTGTTCACGCGCCTTGGCCTGGCCGATGTAGTCGGCCAGCAGCTTGGGGCGCAGCGCACGCTCCTGCGCTTCTTCCTGCGGCGATTGGCGGGCCGCGCTGACCACCCGGGGGCCGGTGTTCCCGGGGGCGGCGGCAAAGTCGTCGGTCTGGATGCCCATCCAGTGATTCTCCACCACGCCGGGCTCCGGCGCAGCAGGGTCTAGCGCGACAGTGACTTCATCGCCAGCTTGATGCCGTCGCTCACGCCCACATCGGGCGGCAGCAGCTTCAGGGCGGCGCTGGCGTCCTTCTCGCTGTAGCCCAGCGCGATCAGGGCCTGCACGATGTCGGCCTGGGCGTCGCTGGTGATGGCCGCGCCGGCCAGGCCCAGGTCGGGCGCCAGCTTGCCTTTGAGCTCCAGCAGCAGGCGCTCGGCCGTCTTCTTGCCGATGCCCGGCACCTTGACCAGGCGCGCCGCCTGCTGCTGCGCCACGGCCTGGGTCAGCTCCTGCACCGACAGGCCCGACAGCACGCCCAGCGCCATGCGCGGGCCGATGCCCGAGATCTTGATCAATTGCCGGAAGGTGCCACGCTCGGCCGCGGTGAGAAAGCCGAACAGCTGCTGCGCGTCCTCACGCACCACGAAGTGGGTCAGCAGGGTGACGCGCTCGCCCAGGGCCGGCAGGTTGTAGAAGCTGCTCATCGGCACGTCGACCTCGTAGCCGACGCCCTGCACATCGATGAGCACCTGGGGCGGGGTTTTTTCAGCCAGCTGGCCGGTCAGTCGTCCGATCATGGGAGCGAGTATCCCCCCCGATGCGCCTGCGGCGCCCTTGGCAGGCCGCGCTGGGCCAGAGGCCCAGCCCTTCGGCAGGCACAAACGGCACGCCTTTTGTGCCCGGCCTCAGCCCCCCAGGGGGCGCCGCCAGTGGCCCTACGAAGCCGGATCCGCGGCGTCCGCCTGGTCAGGCCGTGTCCGCCGGGGCGATGGGGTGTTCAGCGGCGGAATAGGCCGAGGCGCTGCGCTTCCAGCGCGGCTTCAGCGCGTGAGCTGACATTGAGCTTGCGGTAAATCTGCTTCACATAGTCGGCAATGGTGTGGCGCGACAGGCCCAGCTGCACGCCGATCTCGGGCAGGGTGAAGCCCTTGGCCACGCGCAGCAGCACTTCGCTCTCGCGCTCGGTCAGCGACACTGCCGGCATGGCATTGGCCTGCGGCAGGTGCTGGCTGGCAAAGTACTTGATCACCTTGCGGGCAATCGACGGCGACAGCGGCGGCTCGCCCTGGCTGATGCGCTGCAGCTGCTCGGTGATCAGCTCGCGCGACTGCTCCTTCAGGATGTAGCCGTAGGCGCCGGCCTGCAGCGCCGGAAACAGGTGCTCGTCGTCGTCATGGATGGTGACCACCACGCACTGCGCCTCGGGCTGCACGTCGCGCAGCTTGGCCACCACGTCGGTGCCGCTGCCATCAGGCAGGCCCAGGTCGCACAGGGCCAGGTCGAAGCGCAGGCTCTGCACCTGCAGCAAGGCATCCTGCACGCGTGAGCACTCGGTGATGCGCGCGTTGGGGAAGACCTGCAGCACCAGGGCCTTGAGCCAGGCGCGGATCTCGGGCAGGTCTTCGAGCAGCAGGATGTTGTTCATGGGACTTCTATTCTTCGCGGCGCGGTTGCCGCACCCATTCGATGCTAGCAGCGCGTCACTGCGTCGTGGTGTGTTGTTCCAGCGGCAGTGTGAGACGGATCACGGTTCCGTAGCCTGGGCCTGACTCCACCAGGCACTGGCCCTGCAGCTGCTTGGCCCGGCCCTTCATGCTGGCAATGCCGTGGCCCTTGTCGAGCCGGCCGTCCAGCTCGGTGGGGATGCCGCGGCCGTTGTCCTGCACCACCAGCTGGAAGTCGCCGTTGTCGATGGTGCAGCGCACGCTGCACTGCGAGGCACCACTGTGCTTGATGATGTTGCTCACCGCCTCGCGCAGGATGCGGGTGGTCTGCACATAGGCACGTGACGACAGCGTCTGCGGCACCTCGTCGTCCGGCGGCGCGCTCCACTCGCTCTGCACGCCCGACTGCTGCAGCCGCAACACCACCTCGGCGCGCCAGTCGCCCAGCGCATCCAGCAGCTTGACCGGCTTGCCGGTGAGGCCGCGCACGCTCAGCCGCATCTCTTCGAGCGCCTCGCGCGCCAGCGTGCTGATGCGCTCGTTGTCGCTGGTGTGCACGATGGTCAGCAGCTTGGCGCCCAGGTCATCATGCAGGTCGGCGGCGATGCGCTTGCGCTCGCGGTCGGTCACCTGCTCGACCCGCAACTCGGACAACTGGGCGAAATTCCGCTCGATCTGGGCGGTGGCCTCGCGGATGCGCACCTCCAGCTCGGCGCGGTTCTGCTCGGCAGTCTGGAAGGCCCGGCCGTACTGCTGCACCAGGCGCAGGCCCAGCGCCAGGAAGCCCAGCGCCGGCAGCAGCTGCGCCACATGCAGCACCCGGCTGTCCAGGTGCCAGCCCAGGGCAATCAGCTCGACCAGCAGCGACACCGCCACCACGCCCAGCAGTGCGGCCATCGGCCACACCTGGCGGCTGCGCTGGCGCCGCGCCTGCGCCAGGTAGAACACCGCCGCCGCCAGCGCCTGGGCCGACAGCGCCGCAAACCACACGCCTGAAGCCATGTGCAGCCGCTGCGGCCCCAGCGTCAACAGCGTGGCGGGCATCAGCAGGCACTGCACCGGCAGCGCCACGTCCAGCCAGCGCATGCGGTGGCCGGCATAACGCATCAGGAACTGCACCGCCGCCAGCGTGATGAAGGCCATCAGCGTGGCCAGCGCCAGCTCGGCCTTGGCATTGGCCACCGGCAGGTCTGCCGCCCACAGCCGCGCCAGCAGCAGCGACCAGCCCACCATCAGCGCGCCGAAATAGGCCAGGTAGCTCTGCGCCCGGTTGAACCAGCCCATCACGAACATGAAGCTGCCCATCAGCACCAGGGCGCCGCTCAACACCTCGGGCAGGCGGATGGCGAACATCAGCTGGCGCTCGTGCCGGGCGGCCATCTCGGCATGGGGCCCGAACACCACCGCCGACAGCCCGCCTGCCCGCTGGCGCGCACTGACCTCGGCCAGCGCATGGCCGCGGATGCGCAGCTCCAGCACATTGCCCTCGGTGCGCAGCAGCGCTGCCGGCACGGCCACCAGCTGCGGCCGGTGGCAGTGGCGCGACACCGGCTCGTTGAAATGGCCGCCGTCGTGCACCATCTGACCGTTCAGCCAGACCGCCAGCACGCTGCAGGCCCGTTCCACCGATAGGCCGTAGAGCCGGTCGCCGCTGCCAGGCGGCGGCGCCGGCAGCACCATGCGGTAGGCCACCACCCCCTGCAGCGTGGGCCGGCTGCTGGCCCAGTCGTCGGGCAGCTGCACCAGCTGGGCGCGGCTCCAGTCGGCATCCTGCGCGGGTTGGCCAGGCGGCAGCGGCAGCATCCAGGCCTGTGACAACACCTGCACCGGCGGTGCGGCCCAACTGCCTGCTGCCGCCAGCAGGCACAGCAGCGCCAGCAAGGCATGGCACAGCGCGCGTGGCAGCACCTGCGGCAAGCGGGCGGGCGGGGCATGTGGCGGCATGGCGGGCGATTGTGCGGGATGCAGGGTGGTGCCGATCGGCGGAGAATCCGCAGCCCTGCACACACTGCCCGCCTGCGACGGCGGGCCCGCACCGTGATCCTGCGCCACACCTTCGAGCCCACCGACAACAGCCGCCTGGCCCACCTGAGCGGCGCGTTCGACGCCAATCTGCGCAGCATCGAGACCGCGCTGATGGTGCGCATCAGCCGCCGTGATGCGGCCTTCCGGGTCGAGGGCGGCCGGTCCGAGGCAACCCGGGCGTTGGCCCTGTTGCAGGCGCTGTATGCGCGCGCCGCCGGGCCGATCGCGCCCGAAACCCTGCAACTGGCCCTGGTGGAGGCGCGCAGCGCTGCGGCGGCCCCGGCTGCGGGCGACAGCCCGGCGTTGCCGCCCGACGCCGAAGCCATCAGCCTGCACACCCGGCGCGCCGACCTGCGCGGGCGCACGCCCAACCAGGTGCAGTACCTGCACCACATCCTCAGCCACGACATCACCTTCGGCATCGGGCCTGCGGGCACCGGCAAGACGTTCCTGGCCGTGGCCTGTGCCGTGGATGCACTCGAGCGCAGCGGCGTGCAGCGCATCATCCTGACCCGCCCGGCGGTGGAGGCCGGCGAGCGGCTGGGCTTCCTGCCCGGGGACCTGGCGCAGAAGGTCGACCCCTACCTGCGGCCGCTGTACGACGCGCTGTACGACCTGATGGGCTTCGACCGGGTGCAGGTGGCATTCGAGAAAGGCCTGCTGGAGATCGCGCCGCTGGCCTTCATGCGCGGGCGCACGCTCAACCATGCCTTCGTCATCCTCGACGAGGCGCAGAACACCACGCCCGAGCAGATGAAGATGTTCCTCACCCGCATCGGCTTCGGCAGCCGGGCGGTGGTGACGGGCGATGTCAGCCAGGTCGACCTGCCCAAGGGCAGCGGCAGCGGGCTGATCGATGCCGCTGGCGTGCTGGCTGGTGTGCGCGGCATCGCCTTCAGCCACTTCAACTCGGCCGACGTGGTGCGCCACCCGCTGGTGGCACGCATCGTCGACGCCTACGACGCGGCGGGCAGCGCCCGCAAACAGCCGTGATCCGCCGCGCCGACCTGCAGCTGTCGCTGCAGTTTGCCGACGCCACGCTGCGAGACCAGCTGCCCAGGCACAAGGTGCAGCGCTGGCTGTGCGCCGCGCTGGACACACCGGCCGAGATCACGGTGCGCCTGGTGGCAGACGCCGAAGGCCGCCAGCTCAACCGCGACTTCCGCCAGAAGGACCACGCCACCAACGTGCTCACCTTCGACTACCAGCAAACGCCGGTGGTGGTGGCCGACCTGGTGCTGGCCACCGGTGTGCTGCAGCGCGAGGCGGCAGACCTGGGCCTGCCGGTGGCTGACCATGCTGCCCACTTGCTGGTGCACGGCGCCCTGCATGCGCAGGGGCTGGACCATGTGCACGACGACGAGGCGGCGGCGATGGAAGCACGCGAGACCGCCATCCTGCGCGGAATGGGCCTGCACGATCCGTATTCTTGAGCCCGCCGTCCGGCGGAGGCGCCCGACGAACATCCACGGTGACGGCCGCCCGGCTTGGGGCGGTCCGGCGCTCGGCCCGCCCCCGTGTCGATATCTGATCAGCCCTGCTTGAGCTTGCGTGCCGCGTCCAGCGCAAAGTAGGTCAGCACGCCGTCGGCACCGGCGCGTTTGAAGGCCAGCAGGCTCTCCATCATCACCGCGTCGTGCGCCAGCCAGCCGTTGGCCGCCGCGGCCTTCAGCATCGCGTAC
>JARXAJ010000280.1 GCA_029865965.1 Aquabacterium sp. | reverse complement strand
GAGCTGACCGGCGCCGGCGCCACTTTGCTGCGCAGCGTGGCACCGCTGCTGGCCCGGCTCGATGCCAGCGTGCGGCAGATCCGCATGGCGCGCTCACGGGCCCAGGTCAGCGTCAGCACCTTCCCCTCGTTTGCCTCGCTGTGGCTGATGCCTCGACTGATCGAGTTCGAGCGGGCCCATCCGGCGCTGGACATCCGCATCTCGGCGACCGACCGGCTGGTCGACCCCGATGACCCCGAACTGGACCTGGCGCTGCGCCACTGCCGCGCCGACCGGGCCACGGCGGGCGCCACCCGATTGTTTGGCGAGGTGCTGAGCCCGGTGATCGGCGCCCGACTGGCCGATGCCATCCGCCGGGGCGAGGCCGCGCCGCTCAAGCAGCCCGCCGAGCTGGCCGGCCACACCTTGCTTGACATGGACGACGGCAGCACCCAGGCCGCCGCCCTGGGCTGGGCCGCCTGGCTGGCCGCCAAGGGCCTGGACCGGCTGGCGCCCAAGCGCTGGATCAGCACCAACTTCACCCATCAGCAGATCCAGGCCGCGCTGGCCGGCCAGGGCGTGGCGCTGGCGCGCATGGCCCTGGTACATGACCAGATCGCCCGGGGCGAACTGGTCGAGCCCTTCGGTGCTGCCGGCCGGATGACAGCACCGCTTGACTACTGGCTGATCCCGCTGCCTGGCGCGCGGCTACGGCCCGAGCTGCGCGCCTTCATCACCTGGGTGCGCGGCGAGGCCGCCGCCACCCGCAGCGCCTTGGGTGAAGCACCGGGCATTGATGCGCCACAAGCATCGCAGTGATGCCAAACCCGCACGCCGCGACCGGCCTGGCGGGCCTAGCATCGGGGGCCCGCGACACCCACCACCGGAGACTTGGCATGCTGCGTCTGCACATCGGCAACAAGAACTATTCGTCCTGGTCGATGCGGCCCTGGGTGCTGCTGCGGCACTTCGGCTTGCCGTTCGAGGAGGTGATGCACCGCTTCGACAGTTTCGACACCAGCTCACACTTCAAGCAGGCGGTCGTCCAGCTCAGCCCGGCGGGCAAAGTGCCGCTGCTGGTGCATGGTGACCTGGTGGTGTGGGACACGCTGGCGATTGCCGAGTACCTGGCCGAATATGCTGCCGAGACCTTCCCCGGGCATGCGCTGTGGCCCCGCGACCAGACCGCCCGCGCCCGGGCACGCAGCCTGTGTGCCGAGATGCACAGCGGCTTCGGCGCGCTGCGCAGCGCCTGCCCGATGAACATCGAAGCCAGCCTGCCCGCCGCGGGCGCCCGGGTGCTGGCCGAGCAACCGGCGGTGGCGGCCGACCTGGCGCGCATGACCGGCATGTGGCAGGCCGCCCTGGCCGCCAGTGGCGGGCCCTTCCTGTTCGGCAGCTTTGGCATCGTTGACGCTTACTACGCCCCGGTGGTGGCCCGCCTGCGCACCTATGCCTTGCCGGTGCCTGCCGACGTGGCCGCCTACATGCAACGGGTGTGGGCCAGCCCCGGCGTGGCGGCCTGGGTCGCCGACGCCCTGGAGGAGAAGGACTTCCTGGACTTCGAGGAGCCTTACCGCAAGGGGCGGTGAGGGCTCTTGTCGGTCGGTCGTTTTGAGCGAACGCGCCGGCTCGGGTGGGCCTGTTTTGCTCCGTGTCCCCCGCCAAGCATAGGCCCAAAGGGGCCAACGCTTGACTCCTCCTTGACCTCCGCAAAACAGGCCCACCCGATCCGACGCTTGGCCAGCACCGTGGCCTTCGCCACATGCGGGGACGGTGGCTGGGCGAGGGCGTCGGGTGCCTGGCCGACGGAGGTCAAGAAGGGAGGGCCGCAGGCCCGGAATGACACGGAGTCGGCCAGGTACCCGGCGGCCTCGGCCCCGCGCGAAGGTGGCGAGTCGGCAACTTCGGCTTTGATCCCAGACCCGCCAACAGACGCCACCGACGGACCAGCAGCCATCGGCGCAGCGACACTGCCACCCCATGCCGACCACCACGGAGACCACCATGCCGCCCGCCGCCGCCCCCACCCGCATCTCCGTGCGCGAAGCCGTGCACCAGCTGATGCGCCAGTTCGGCATGACCACGGTGTTCGGCAACCCCGGGTCGACAGAACTGCCGCTCTTTCTGGATTTCCCGCCAGACTTCCGCTACGTGCTGGGCTTGCAAGAGGCGGTGGTGGTGGGCATGGCCGACGGCCACGCCCAGGCCACGCGCAATGCGGCTTTCGTCAACCTGCACTCGGCCGCCGGTGTCGGCCATGCGATGGGCAACATCTTCACCGCATTCAAGAACCGCACGCCGCTGGTCATCACCGCCGGCCAGCAAGCGCGGTCCATCCTGCCGTTCGACCCCTTCCTGCACTCGGCCCAGGCCACCGAGCTGCCCAAGCCCTATGTGAAGTGGAGCGTCGAGCCCGCCCGCGCCGAAGACGTGCCGCTGGCCATCGCCCGCGCCTATCACGTGGCCATGTCGCCGCCCTGCGGACCGGTGCTGGTGTCGATCCCGGCCGATGACTGGAACATGCTGACCGAGCCGGTGCCTGCGCGCCAGGTCAGCCAGCGCCTGCGGCCCGACCCCGCCCTGCTGGCCAGCGTGGGCGATGCCCTCGATGCCAGCACCCGGCCGGCCTTCGTGGTGGGCGCGGCGGTCGACCGCGACGGCGCCTGGGACGCCGCCGTGGCCCTCGCCGAGCGCCACCGGGCCCGGGTGTTCGCCGCGCCGATGTCGGGGCGTTGCGGCTTCCCCGAAGACCACCCCCTGTTCGCCGGCCACCTGCCGGCGATGCGTGAGCGCATCGTCGCGCTGCTGGCCGGGCACGACTTCATCGTTGCCATCGGCGCGCCCGCCTTCACCTACCACGTCGAAGGCAGCGGCCCGCATCTGCCGCCCGGCGCCACGCTGGCCCAGCTGATCGACGACCCCGCCACCGCCGCCTGGACCCCGCATGGCACATCAGTGGTTTGCAGCATCGGCCTGGGCCTGGCCGACCTGCTGGCCCGCCCGGCACCGCCCCGGCGTGCGGCACCCGACCCCCGCCCGCCACGCCCGCGCCTGGCCCCACCGGCACCCGGCGAACGCCTGCCCGTGCCCTGGGTGCTGCAGACCCTGGCCGACCTGCGTGCGCCCGACAGCATCGTGGTCGAAGAAGCGCCCAGTGCCCGCGCGCCGATGCAGGCCCACCTGCCGATGCTGCAGTCCGGCACGTTCTACACCATGTGCAGCGGCGGCCTGGGCCACAGCCTGCCCGCCGCCGTGGGCGTGGCACTGGCCCGGCCGGGCGCACGGGTCATCGCGCTGATCGGCGATGGCTCGGCGATGTACGCCATCCAGGCCCTGTGGAGCGCCGCCCAGCTGCGCCTGCCGATCACCGTGCTGATTCTGAAGAACCGCCGTTATGCCGCGCTGCAGGACTTTGCCCCGGTGTTCGGCTACCCGCCCGGTGCCGACGTGGCCGGCACCGCCCTGCCGGATCTGGACTTCGTGGCCCTGGCCGCCGGCCACGGCATGCCCGGCGTGCGGGTGGCGCAGGCCAGCGCGCTGGCCGATGCGCTGGCCACCGCCCTGCAATCGCTGGGGCCGACCCTGGTCGAGATCGAGGTGGCCTGACGGCAATCGGGCAGCCGCTCCCACCCGGCACGGCATTGCCCGCGCACCATCTGCCCGTGGCAGCCCTGCGTTACAGTGGATTTTTGCGGTGCGCCCGCCTGCCCGCCGCTGTGGCGCGCGGAGCCCGCACCCGTCCACGATGAACCGATTGCTGTCCCACCTCTCCCTGCCTGGCCATGTACTGGCAGCCTGCCTGGCCACCGCCTGGCTGGCAACCCTGCCTGCGCCAGCGGCAGCCCAGGCCAGCAGTGCAGCGCTGGACAGCACCGTGGTCGACGCCCGCGAGGCCGCCCGCAAGCGCGACCGCACCCGCCTGGCCGGCGCCCGCGCCGCCATGGAAGCCGGCAACCACCCGCTGCTGTCCTGGGTGGCCTACTGGGACCTGGCCAGCCGGCTGGGCGAGGCCACGGTCGACGAGGTCGAAGGCTTCTACACCCGCTGGTCCGGCACCTATGTCGAAGACCGGCTGCGCAACGACTGGCTGCGCGAACTGGGCAAGCGCCGCGACTGGGCCAACCTGGCGCGCGACTACCCGCGCTTTCGCATGAACGACGACCGCGAGGTCACCTGCTGGTGGCTGTTCACCGAGCACCTGGCCGGGCGCGACGTGGCCGAGCAGGCGCGCGCCCTGTGGTTCGCCCAGCGCGACACCGACGACGGCTGCTACCTGCTGGCCACCGCCCTGGTCGATGCCAAGCGCCTGCCGGTCGACGATGTGTGGCGCAAGGCCCGGCTCAGCATCGAGCAGCAACGCCCTGGCGCAGCCAAGGCGGCCGTGGGCCTGTTGGGCAACAAACAGGCACGCGACGCGGCCGAGGCGGTAGACAGCCCGGCCCGCCACCTGGCCCGCCCGGCCGACAACGGCCACACGGCGCAAGAGCTGCGCCTGCTGGCCCTGCTGCGCTTGGCGCAAACCGATGCCCCGGTAGCCGCCGCCCGGCTGGAGGCGCGCAGCCTGCGCCTGGATGCCCACCTGGCCGCCTGGGGCTGGGCCTACACCGCCAGGCAATCGGCCTTCCAGCTGTCCACCGACGCCGGCCCGCAAATGTTGCGGGCGCTGAGCCTGTTGCCGGCCGACACCAACCCCGGCTGGAGCGACGACACCCTGGCCTGGGGCGTGCGCGCCCTGTTGCGCGGCGCGCCGCCGGCCGAGCGCTGGCCGCAGGTGGTCCGGCTGGTCGGCTGGATGAGCACCACGGAGCTGCGTGACCCGGCCTGGGCCTACTGGCGGGCCCGTGCCGTGCAGGGCAGCGCCAAGCGCGGGCCCGACGGTGATGCCCAGCGTGCCGACGCCCGGCTGCAACTGGAAGCCATGGCCGGCACCACCAACTTCTACGCCAAGCTGGCCACCGAAGACCTGGGCCGCACCCCTGGCCTGCCGCCAACGCCCGCCCCGCTGAACGACGCCGAGCACGCCGCCGCCCACGGCCACCCCGGCCTGCAGCGCGCGCTGCTGCTGGTCAACCTGGGCCTGCGCGACGAAGCCCGGCGCGAATGGAACTTCAGCCTGCGCGGCATGGACGACCGCGCCCTGATGGCAGCGGCCCGCCTGGCTTGCGACCGGCAGGATTGGCAGCTGTGCATCAACACCGCCGAGCGCACCCGCAACGAGGTCGACGTGCGCCTGCGCTACCCCATGCCGTTTGCCAACGACATCACCAGCGCCGCGCGCGCCCAGGGCCTGGAGCCGGCCCTGGTGTTCGGCCTGATCCGGCAGGAAACCCGCTTCATGCCGCAGCTGAAGTCGGTCGTCGGCGCCAGCGGCCTGATGCAGGTGATGCCGGCCACCGCCCGCTACGTGGCCAAGAAGATCGACCTGCCCTGGGACAACCCGGCACTGATCAGCGACCCGGCCACCAACCTGAAGCTGGGCACGGCCTACCTGCGCATGGTGCTCGACGACCTCGGCGGCTCTCAGGCCATGGCTGCGGCCGCCTACAACGCCGGCCCGGGCCGGCCGCGCCGCTGGCGCGAAGGCCCCACGCTGGAAACCGCCATCTGGGCCGAGAACATCCCGTTCAACGAAACCCGCGACTATGTGAAGAAGGTGCTGTCAAACGCCGCCGTCTACAGCGCCCTGCTCGACCCGCGCCAGGCGCCTGCCTTGCGGCCCCGCCTGGGGCCTGGCATCGGCCCACGCGGCGCTGCGGCCCCCGCACCCAACACCGAACTGCCCTGACCGCCAGGGCCTGAAGACTCCACATGCAGAAGATCGTGATCACCGGCGGCACCGGCTTTGTCGGCCGCAGCGTCTGTGAACGCCTGGCCGAGCACAGCAGCGGCTGCCGCCTGGTGGTGCCCACCCGCCGCATGGCCAACGGCCGCCAAGTCCAGATGCTGCCCACCGTCGACCTGGTGCAGGCCGACGTGCATGATGCGCAAGCCATGGCCGCGTTGCTGCAGGGCGCTGACGCCCTGGTGCACCTGGTGGCCATCCTGCATGGCAACGGCGCGGCCTTCGACCGCGCCCATGTGCAACTGCCCCGCAGCCTGGCCGCCGCCTGTGCCCAGGCCGGCGTGCGCCGGGTGGTGCATGTCAGCGCCCTGGGCGTGGGACTGCAGGCACCGTCGGCCTACCTGCGCAGCAAGGCCGCCGGTGAGGCGGTGTGGCAGCAGGCGCTGGCGGCCGTGGACGGCCAACCGGCGGGCGACCTCACCATCCTGCGGCCGTCGGTCATCTTCGGCGCCGACGACCGCTTCACCAACCTGTTTGCCAAGCTGTCGCGGCTGCTCCCGGTGCTGCCGCTGGCCGGTGCCACTGCACGCTTCCAGCCGGTGTGGGTGGGCGATGTGGCCCAGGCGGTGGTCAACAGCCTGGTGCAGCGGCCGGGCCCGGGAACGATCATCGAATGCGCCGGCCCGCAGGTGATGACCCTGCAGGAGATCGTGCAGCAGGTCGGCGCCATGGCCGGCTGCCGCCGCCCGGTGCTGCCGTTGCCTGAAAGTGTCGCCCTGCTGCAGGCTGGCGCCATGGGCCTGCTGCCGGGTGAGCCGATGATGTCGCGCGACAACGTGCTGAGCATGCGCGTGCCCAACGTCGCCAGCGGCAGGCTGCCCGGCCTGCGTGACCTGGGCATCACGCCGCAGGGCCTGGCGCTGCTGGCGCCGCACTTCCACCCCAGCGACCCGCGGGCGCGCTGAGACCCGCCGGCAGGCCACCCCGCCATGCAGGCCTGGATCGTCGGCGGTGCGGTGCGCGACCGGCTGCTGGGTCTGTCGGTCAACGACCGCGACTGGGTGGTGGTGGGCAGCACGCCCGAGGCCATGGCCGCCGCCGGCTACACGCCGGTGGGGCGTGACTTCCCGGTCTTCCTGCACCCGCAGACGAAGCAGGAATACGCGCTGGCGCGCACCGAGCGCAAGAGCGGCCGCGGCTACCTGGGTTTCACCGTGTTGGCCTCGCCCGATGTCACGCTGGAAGACGACCTGGCGCGGCGCGACCTGACCATCAACGCCATCGCCGAAGACCCGGCCACCGGCGTGCTGGTCGACCCCTTCGGCGGCCAGCAGGATCTGCAGCAGCGGGTGCTGCGCCATGTCGGCCCGGCCTTTGTCGACGACCCGGTGCGCCTGCTGCGCCTGGCCCGGCTGGCGGCCCGGTTTGCCGACTTCACGGTGGCACCCGAGACCGAGGCCCTGCTGGCGCAGATGGTGGCCAGCGGCGAGGTCGACCACCTGGTGCCCGAACGTGTGTGGCAAGAGCTGTCACGCGGGCTGATGGAAGACCGGCCCGACCGCATGTTCGCGGTGCTGCGCCAGTGCGGCGCGCTGCAGGTGCTGCTGCCCGAGGTCGACCGGCTGTGGGGCGTGCCCCAGCCCGCCGAGCACCACCCCGAGATCGACACCGGCCTGCACCTGATGCTGGTGCTGGGCCAGGCCGCCCGGCTGCAGGCCGCGCTGCCGGTGCGTTATGCCTGCCTGGTGCATGACCTGGGCAAAGGCACCACGCCGCCTGAGCAATGGCCGCGCCACATCGGCCATGAGCAGCGCAGCGTGGCCCTGGCCCGTCAGGTGGCGCAGCGCTGGAAGGTGCCCGCCGACTGCGCCGCACTGGCCGAGGTGGTGGCGCGCGAGCACGGCAACATCCACCGCAGCGCCGGCTTTGGTGCCGATGCGGTGCTGCGCCTGCTGGAACGTTGCGACGCCCTGCGCCGGCCGCAGCGCTTTGCCGACGCACTGCTGGCCTGTGAATGCGATGCACGCGGCCGCACCGGCCTGGAAGACCGGCCCTACCCGCAGCGCGCGCGGCTGGCCGCAGCGTTGGCCGCCGCGCTGGCCGCGCCGGTGCAGGCGGTGGC
>JARXAJ010000258.1 GCA_029865965.1 Aquabacterium sp. | reverse complement strand
GGGACGGTGGCTGGACGAGGGCGTCGGGTGCCTGGCCGACGGAAGTAAAGGAAGGAGGGCCTTGAGGCCCGGGGGGACATGGAGTCGGCCAGGTACCCGGCGGCCTCGTCCCCGCGCAGACCTGTGAATGTCGGCTGTTCGTTCTCTGCCCGCAA
Organism: Aquabacterium sp.; assembly: GCA_029865965.1. Lineage (GTDB taxonomy): Bacteria > Pseudomonadota > Gammaproteobacteria > Burkholderiales > Burkholderiaceae_C > Pseudaquabacterium. Next base: position 5,201 of record JARXAJ010000258.1, on the reverse strand, counting down.
CGACCGACAAGAGCCCAAAGGCGCCCACCCTCAAGCCCGCAGCTTCTTGCCCTTCAGCACCACGTCGTTCACGTTGGCGGGCGCAGCAGCAGACCCGGGGACATCGAAGGTGACGCGCTGGTTCACGCGATGGTGCGGCCAGTAGTCGGCCAGGGCGTAGTGCTGGGTGCTGCGGTTGTCCCACACCGCGATGCCGCCCGCCTCCCACTGGTGGTGCACCATGAACTCGGGCTTCTTCATCCATTCCAGCAGGAAGTTCAGCATGCCGCGCGCTTCGTGCCGGTCCACGCCCTGGATGTTGCGGGTGAAGTCGGCATTGACGAAGATGCACTTGCGGCCTGAGTCCGGATTGACACGCACCACCGGGTGCACCACCGGCTTGAAGGCCTTGATGGCGGCGATCAGCGCATCGTCGCCGCGCTGGCCCAGCGCCTCGCGGAAGCCCGACACCTCCCAGCTGTGCACCGCCGTCAGACCCTGCAGGTACTTCTGCATGCCGGGCGACAACCAGTCGTAGGCCTTGCTGGTGCTGATCCAGCAGGTGTTGCCGCCAGCCGGCGGCGTCACCGTGATCTGGATGGCCGTGCCCAGCGGCGGGCTGGGTTTCCAGCTGATGTCGGTGTGCCAGTTGTCGATGCTGGGCGGGCGGTCCTTGTCGCTGACGATCATCTCCAGCTCGGGCGCGCCGGGCTTGCGCTCAAAGTACGAGCCGGCCGACGGCGGCCCGAACACCTTGGCCAGCGCCACATGCTGCTGCGGGCTGATGTCCTGCGGGTGGAAGAAGATCACCTCGAAATCCCACAGCGCCTGGCGCAGCTCGGCAGCCACCGCGTCGCTCAACGGCTGCGTCAGGTCCACGCCCTCGATCCAGGCGGCAAAGTTGGGCATGCGCGGCACCGGGCGGATGTGCCTGTAGCGCTTGGCGATGTTGATCAGCTTCAGGGGCTTGGTGTTGGCCATGGGTCTTGCCTGTGGTTGCCAGGGTGTGGCGGATTGGGGTGGCGGGTCGTCGTGGATCAGGGCCGCGTGCCCACCACAGGGAACATGCGGCTGAAGTGGTCCAGCATGGCCATCAGCCGCAGCAGCGCCGAGGCGTCGCCCTGCACCTGCACCCGGCCGGCTTGCAGCGCGTCGGCCAACGGCAGCTTCTGCAGTGCGATGTCGTCCAGCGTGGCGCGGTCCATTGCCACGCTGGCGTGCACATCGGCAGCCTGCACACCCAGGCGGTGGGTCAGTGCACTGTGTTCCAGGTTCAGCACTGCACAGTCACCAGTGTCGGTGATGCGCCAATTCAGCCGCAGGTGCAGGCCGTCGGCCTTGGCGCCGTCCAGCCGCATGGCCAGCATGTCGAAGTACAGGCCCAGCGGCAGCGCCCGCACGATGTCGCGTACCGCCACCGACGTGGGCGGCAACTTCGGCACGCCATGGCGCAGCTCCATCACTGCCTGCAGATAGGCATTGCGCCAGGTGGCCGATTCGGCCTGGTAGCCCAGTTGCTCCAGCGCATCGGCACCCAGGGCCTGGGCATGCAGCACGCTGGCGTCGCCCTCGGCGCCGGCATGGCAGACCATGGCGCACACCTGGGCCACCCAGCGGTACTCACCCGCATCGAAGTCGGCCCGGGCGCGCTGCAGCACCGCATCGGCCCCGCCCATGTACTGCAGCGTCTTGCGCGCGGCATCGGCCGGCGGCAATGGGTCCAGGTGGGCCGGGTTGCCGTCGTAGGCGCCCAGGTAGCGCTGCACGATGGCCTTGACGTTGTGCTTCACGGTGCCATAGAACCCGTGGCAGGCCCAGTCGTCCAGCAGGGCCTGGGGCAGTTGCAGGCGCTCGGCGATCTCGGCGGCCAGCAGGCCGTGGTTCATCAGCCGCAGGGTCTGGTCGTGCACATAGCGGTACAGGTCGCGCTGGCGGCGCAGGAAGCCGTCGATGGCCTCGCCCCCCCACACCGGCCAGTGGTGCTGGGCGATCAGCACGTCGCTGTCGGCACCGTAGCGCTGCAGGGCGCCGTCGAGGTAGCGGCTCCAGGCCAGCGCGTCGCGCACCTGGGCGCCGCGCAGCGGCAGCAGGTTGTGGAAGTTCTGGCTGCTGATCTCGGTCATGTTCAGCACCCGCAGCCCGGGGTGGTGGATGATCAGTTCGGCCGGCGCCTCGGCGCCCGGCGTCAGCGCGAAGATGCAGTCCACGCCGTCGATCACATGCCGTTCCACCGGCTGGCTGATGACCACGGTGGGCGCGATCAGTGTCACCGTGCCGGTGCTGGTGGTCTTGCCCAGGCCGGCGTCGACCTGGCCGCGCACGCCCTTGGGCAGCAGCGGGCCGAACTGGAACAGCGCGCGCCGGCTCATGGCGTTGCCGGCCAGCAGGTTCTCGCTGACGGCCTCGTCCATGAAGCCGGCCGGCGCGATCACCTGCACCCGGCCGGCGCGCACGTCGGCCTCGTCGATGACGCCGCGCACGCCGCCGAAATGGTCGACATGGCTGTGGCTGTAGACCATGGCCACCACCGGCTTCTTCGGCCGGTGCTGGAAGTACAGCGCCATGCCGGCGGCGGCCACCTCGGTGCTGATCAGCGGGTCGATGACGATCAGGCCGGTGTCGCCCTCGATGATCGTCATGTTGGCGATGTCCATCCCGCGCACCTGCCACACCCGGTCGACCACCTGGAACAATCCGGTGACCATGTTGACCCGCGCATGCCGCCACAGGCCGGGGTGCACGCTGTCGGGCGCGTCCTCCTCGGCCAGGAAGCCGTAAGCCGCCAGGTTCCAGACCGGGCCACCGTTGGCGCGGGTGATGGCGCCGGGCGGCAGGTCGGCCACATGGCCGCGGCGGGCATCGTCGAAGCTGCGGGTGTCGGTCAGCGGCAGCCAGCGCCGCGCCGCATGCTGGCAGGCGCGGGTGGCGGCGGTGGCGGGCTGGGCGCCGGGCGGGCCGGGCGGCGGGATGTCGGGTGCGTGGGTGTCGGTCATGGACATTCTGATTGGGCGTTATTGGCGTGCCATCTCGGCCTGCCCCACAGCGTCGCCGTCGGGGCCGCCGCTGGCATCGAGCGTCATGGTCACCCGCCGCAGGCGGCCGGTGAAGGCGAACGGCGCGGCGTAGTGCGAGACCGGAGACCCGCGGTCGAGCCCGATGTCCAGGCCCGACCAGCTGATCAGGCTGTTGAAACCGTGCGCATGCTGCGCGCTGCCCGCAGGCTTGCCGTCGACCAGCAGCGTGACGCGGCGCCAGGCCGGCACCTGCATCGGCGGGCCCACCGGCAGCTGCACCGTGCTGGGCGGCCCCTGCTCCACCTGCACGCCCAGGTGGCGGGCCGCGGACGGCACCGGCTGGTCAGACCGCAACAGCTGGTGCAGGCCGCCCACGTTCAGGTCATGCACCAGGTGGCCGTCCTGCAGGTACAGGCTGTAGCCCGAGGTGGCGTCGCCGTGGGCGATCAACACGCCTTCGTCTTGCGCGCCCTGAAGTTGCACATCGGCGTCGATGCGGTAATGGCGCACGCGCACGTCCGGCGCCACATCGGTGGGCAGGTGTCCCATGCCGGCGTGGAAGACGAACTGCCGTCGATGGCCCTGGACCCGGCGGCCGTTCTCGGCAAAGCGCGGGCCGAAGCGGTCGTCCAGCGGCAGCACCTGGCAGCGCGCAGCCTCTTGCCACCACAGCGCCTGCAGCGCGGCCAGCTTGTCGGGGTGGGCGGCGGCCAGGTCGTGGTTCTCGGCGAAATCAGCGTCCAGGTGGTACAGCTCCCAGGTGTCGGCGTCGAACGGCTGGCCCGCCGGGTGGAAGGCCACCGCCTTCCACCCGGCTTGCCACAAGCCGCGGTGGCCGAACATCTCGAAGACCTGTGGCCGGCTGCGCGCCGGCACGGCCGCATCGCGCAACATCGGTGCAAAGCTTTCGCCGTCCAACGGCAGGCAGGCCAGGCCATGGCGCTGCGCCGGCGCCTGCAAGCCCAGCAGGTCCAGCAGCGTGGGCACCACGTCGCTGGCGTGGGTGAACCCATGGCGCAGGGCGCCCCGCGCGGGCAGGCCGGCCGGCCAGCTGAGGATGAACGGGTCGCGGATGCCGCCGCCATGGGTGTTCTGCTTGTAGCGCTTGAGCGGCGTGTTGCTGCACATCGCCCAGCCCCAGGGGAAGTTGCTGTGGCTGTCGGGCCCGCCGATGGCGTCGATGCGCGCCAGCTTGGCAGGCGGCGGCTCGGGCACCTGGTTGTACGGGCCCATGGCGTTGACGAAACCAAATGGCCCGCCTTCCTGGCTGGCGCCGTTGTCCGACAGCAGCAACACGATGGTGTCGTCCAGTTGCCCGCTGGCCTGCAAGTGGTCGAACAGCCGGGCCAGTTGCTGGTCGGCGTGGTCCAGCATCGCGGCATATGCGGCCTGCAGGCGCGTCATCACCGCCTGTTGCTCGGGCGGGTGCTCGGCCCAGGGTTTCACGCCGGGATTGCGCGGCGGCAGCACCGTGCCTGGCGGCACGATGCCCAGCGCGATCTGCCGGGCCAGGCGGCGTTCACGCTCCACGTCCCAGCCATGGGCAAAGGCCGGGTCATGTTGGCGGATCAGGGCAGCGGGCGCCTGGTGCGGCGCGTGGCAAGCGCCCAGCGCCAGCCACAGGTGCCAGGGCCTGCCGGGCTGGTCGGCCTGGTGGTCGGCCAGGTAGCGGATGCTCTGGTCGACCAGGTCGGCCGTGAGGTGGTAGCCGGTCTCAAAACTGCCCGGCATGGGGATGGGCGTGTTGTCGCGCACCAGTTCAGGCGCGTACTGGTCGGTCTCTGCGTCCATGAAGCCATAGAACCGGTCGTAGCCGCGGCCCAGCGGCCAGCCGTCGAACGGGCCGGTGGGGCCGGTCTCGTTCAGCGGCGTGACATGCCACTTGCCCACCATGTAGTTCACATAGCCGTGCGGGCGCAACATCTCGGGCAACGTGGCGGCCTCGGGCGATATCTTGCCGCGGTAGCCGGGAAAGCCGCTGTCGAAGTTGGCCAGGCAACCCATGCCCACCCGGTGGTGGTTGCAACCGGTCAACAGCGCCGCCCGCGTGGTGCTGCACATCGCCGTGGTGTGGAAGCCGGTGAGCCGCACGCCGCGTGCGGCCAGTGCGTCGATGGTGGGGGTGGTGATGGCCGAGCCGTAGCAGCCCAGGTCGGCAAAGCCCACATCATCGAACAGCACCACCAGCACGTTGGGCCGCCGCGGGGC
>JARXAJ010000216.1 GCA_029865965.1 Aquabacterium sp. | reverse complement strand
GGCCGGCTACGCCGCCTGGCTGATGCTGGGCCTGGCCGCCGTGCTGCTGCTGCCGCGGCTGCTGGCACTGCCGCTGCGCGCCGGCCGCGCCTACCCGCTGTACGGCCTGCATTTCGGGCTGCACCGGCTGGTGCGCAGCAGCAGCAACAGCAAGTTCTTCAACAACCTGTTCGGCGACAGCTCGGCCATCGTGCATTACCTGGCGGCGCTGGGCTACCGCTTCACCGCCCTGCAGCAGACCGGGTCCAACTTCGGCATGGCGCAGATGCAGGACCACCCTGGCCTGTGCGAGGTGGGCAGCGGCACCATGGTGTCCGACGGCATGCACCTGGTCAACGCCGAGATCGGTGCGCAGGTGTTCCGCCTGGGCACGGCGCGGTTGGGCGCGGCCACGTTCTGCGGCAACGCGCTGATCGTGCCCACCGGCGCCCGGCTGGGCGACAACTGCCTGCTGGCCACCAAGGCACTGGTGCCCACCACCGGGCCGGTGCACAGCGGCGTGGGCCTGCTCGGCTCTCCGGCCTTTGCCATTCCGCGGTCGGTCAGACGCGACAGCAACTTCGACCATTTCAAGCAGCCCGCCGTACTGGCGCAGCGGCTGCGGCTGAAGAACCGGCACAACGCGGTGTCCATGCTGGGCTTTGTGGCGTCCGGCTTTGCACGGGCAGCCATGCTGGCGCTGCTGTGGTGGCTGCTGCAACCACTGCGTCTGCTGGACGGCCCCATGGCCACCGCCTTGCTGGTCAGCCTGGGCCTGGTGGGCACCCTGGCGCTGATGGTGGTGCAAGACAACCTGGTGCGCGGCTGGCGGCCGCTGCAGCCGCGCACCTGCTCCATCTACGAGCCGTACTTCTGGTTCCATGAGCGCACCTGGAAACTGGGCCTGGGCAGCGACCATCCGGCCCTGGCGGTACTGGCAGGCACGCCGCTGCGTGGCCTGGTGTGGCGGCTGATGGGCATGCGGGTCGGGCGGCAGCTGTTCGACGATGGCTGCGCAGCACCCGAGAAGTCACTGGTGGCGCTGGGCGACCATTGCACCCTGGGCGCGATGGCCACGCTGCAGTCGCACTCGCTGGAGGATGGGGTGTTCAAGTCGGACCACGTCACGCTGGGCGACGGCTGCACCGTGGGCGCCAACAGCTATGTGCACTACGGCACCGTGCTGGGCCAAGGCTGCCAGGTGCTGGCCGACGCCTTTGTGATGAAGGGCGAGCACCTGGCCGCCGGCGCGGTGTGGGCTGGCAACCCGGCCCGGGTCCACACCCAGGCCCAGGCCCAGGCCCAGGCCAGGGGCTGAGGGCCGATGCAGGCCGGTGGCAGCCGGGCCGCTCTGCCCACGCGGCCGGGGGCGGCCGGTGTCGGCGGGGTGGATGTCTGGGTCTGCCGGCTGCAGCCCACGGACGCCGAGGGTGCCGAGGGTGCCGACATTGCCGACGGCTCCGCACTGGGCCTGGATGCACGGGAGTGCGCCCGCGCCCGCCGCCTGCGCTCACCCGCCCACCGGTCGCTGTTCGTGGCGGCCCATGCCATGCAGCGGATGCTGCTGGCCCGACACACCGGCACCCTGCCACGGCAACTTCAGCTCACAGCCGACGCCGGCGGCAAGCCCTTGCCGCTGCGGCTGGCAGACGGCCGGCTGCTCCACCACAACCTGGCGCATGCCGATGACTGGATGCTGCTGGCCGTGTCGCACGACGGACCCGTGGGCGTGGACATCGAGCCGCAGCAGTCGCGCGGCCCGCTCGATGGCCTGGCCCGGGTGGCTTTTTCGCCTGCCGAACACCTGGCCTGGTCGGCACTGCCGGCCGCTGCGCGCCCGCTGGCCTTCCATGTCGGCTGGACGCAGAAAGAAGCCTGGCTGAAGGCGCGGGGCCTGGGCCTGGCCGCTGCAGCGGCGGACGACGGTGGCCGGGTCTCGTTCCGCCTGGGCGACCGGCCATGGCAGCCGCCGGCGCATGCTACCCACGGCGCTGGGGATGAACCCGCAGGCCAATCCCGGCTGGTGCAGCGCCATCCGTCCGATGGCTTGCCTTTGGTGGCAACCGTGGTGGTGCTGGTCCCGAGGGCAGCCTTCCGCTGGCACCTGGCCGGCGGCGCGCTGCTGTCGTCGGCCGGGTAGAACAGCGCGATGCTCAACGCGTCGAGGGTGATGTCGCGCGGCGTGCCGAAGGTGGTCAGCGCGGTGAACCTGGACGGGTGCTCCTCACAAAAAATCGCCGGGCCGCGCGGCAGGTTTGGGGGCGCTCTCAGCCGGCCGGCAGATCGCCAGGCACACCAGCGGGCGGATCGGCCGGCAGGCCGACCACGCCAGCGGCGCACAGCGCGTCGATGGCGGCATCGGCATAGCCCAGTTGCTGCAGCAGGCAACGGCTGTGTTCACCCAGCGCCGGCGGCGGGCGGCGCAGCGGCAGGCGCGCACCGTCCAGCGTGATCGGCAGCAGCGGCATGCGGGTGGCCAGGGCCCGTCCAGCGCCACTGGCATCGGCCGGCATCGTCACCGCCGCCAGCCCGCCGGTGGCCAGCAGGTGCGGGTCGTCGAACAAATCCTGCGGCCGGGTGATCGGCGCATACGGCAGGCCGGTGCGCTCGAAGCGCTGCATCAGCGTGGCCACGTCGAAGGGTGCGAAGCGCTCGCGCAGCAGCGGCAGCAGCCAGCCGCGGGCGCGCACCCGGTGGTTGTTGCTGACCAGGCGGGTATCGGCGGCCAGGTCGGGCCAACCGAACTCCTTGCACAGCAGGGCCCATTGCGTGTCGCCGACGGCCGCCAAAAACACCTGCGCACCGCCGGCCACGCTGAACACGTCGTACAGCCCCCAGGCGCTGATGCGGCTGGGCATCGGTGCCGGCGGCTCGCCGGTGACGGCAGCCTGCAGCATGTGCTGGGCCACCAGCAGCACGTTGTTCTCGAACAGCGCGCTCTGCACGGCGGCGCCGGCGCCCGTGCCGCCCTGCGCCTTGTCGCGCTGGTGCAGCGCGGCCAGCACGCCGATGGCACCGAACATGCCGCCCATGATGTCGTTGACGCTGCTGCCGGCGCGCAGCGGCCGGCCCTCGGGCCCGGTCATGTAGGCCAGGCCGCCCATCATCTGCACCACTTCGTCCAGCGCGGTGCGGTGCGCATAGGGGCCGGGCAGAAAACCCTTGTGCGCCACGGTGACCAGGCGCGGGTTCAGCCGCTTGAGCACATCGGCGCCAAGGCCCAGCCGGTCCATGGTGCCGGCCTTGAAGTTTTCGCTGAAGACATCGGCGCCGGCCAGCAGCTTCAGCACGATCTCGCGGCCGCGGGCATCGGCCACGTCCACCGCCAGGCTCTGCTTGTTGCGGTTGAACATGCCGAAGAAGCCCGCGCCCGAGCCCAGCAGGCGGCGGGTGCTGTCACCGGCCAGCGGCTCGACCTTGATGACATCGGCGCCCAGGTCGGCCAGCACCATGCCGCAGGTGGGGCCCATCACCATGTGGGTGAACTCGACCACGCGGATGCCCGCCAGCGGCAGGTTGCCACCGGGGGCGGTACTGGGGGTGGCAGGCATGCGCGGCTTTCCGGGGCTGGTGCGGGTTGTGCGGGTGGGCAGATTCTGCGGCCCGCAACAGCCGGGCGGCAGGTCAGGCGGGCTGATCGGCATGGCCGGGTGGCACGGCATGGTCAAGCAAGGCCACCCGCTGGCCTGACCCGGCAGGTTGGCAGGCGCTGCCCCGCCGTTCAGAACGCGTAGTCAGCCTTCAGGCGCCAGGTGCGGCGCTTGGCATCATCAGGCTCGGCAGGAACCACCGAGCCGCGTTGCTGGTCGCGGAAGTCGATCGGCTCGAACTTGTTGCCCAGGTTCTGCATGTACAGCGACAGGGTCAAGCCCTTGCTGCCCGACCAGCTGACACCGTAATCCACGGTGGTCAGTGCGTTCACCGCGCAAGGCCGCGCATAGGTGTTGCTGGCACACCAGGCGGCATTGCCTTCGGGGTCGTAGTAGTCACCGGCCAGTGCATAGCCGCTGGAATGGCGCACTGTGACCACATGGCGCCAGGCGCCGGTGGTCAGCGCGAAGTCCAGCGTGGCCTTGACGCGCGGGCGGCCATAGCGGCCGGCCAGGTTGTCACCGAACCGGTTGTCAGCACCGACGAACTCCTTGTAGCTGATCAGATACGTACCCAGGCCGGTCACTTTCAGGTCGCCAAAGGGCAGCTTCTCGCGCACTTCAAAGCCCAGGTCGATGCCCGATGTCTTGGTGCGGAACAGGTTCTCGAACGACCGCTGGATGGCGCTGAGCGCGCCGGCCGTGACACCGTATTGCGCCTGTTCGGCCAGCGAGAAGGTCTGGTCATTGCCGTCGAGCGGACGCCGCAGAATCAGCGCGCCCGGCGACAGGGTGCGGCCCTCGATGGCCAGCATCTCTTCGGCAGTCTTGATGTCGATCTCGGCCTTGCGCTGGATGTTCCAGTAGTCGGCCGTCATGCTGAGGTCGCGGGTGGGCTGCAGGGCCAGGCCCAGCGAGAAGCTGCGCGACTTCTCCGGCTTCAACGCCGGGTTGTTGGCCACGATGGCGGCCACGCCGGCCAGGCATTCATCGCCCTCCACCTTGTCGGCGCGGGCGTCCAGCAAGGTGGCGTCGGCCGGTGATGTGCCCTCTGCGTCCGCACGGGTGCGCAGGTCGGTCGCCAGCGCCACAGCCTGGCTGCAGCGCTTGGGGTCGAGCGTGTCGTTGTTGAAGGCGAACTTCACCGACGGCGCAGTCTCGGTCAGGTTGGGGGCGCGAAAGCCCGTCTCCACCGTGCCGCGCAACAGCAGCATGTCGTTGGCGCGCCAGGTCAGGCCCAGCTTGGGCGAGATGTTGGCGCGGAGCTTGGGGTATTTGTCCAGCCGGGCGGCCAGCTGCGCATCCAGGGTCTTGGTGATCGGCAGGTCGAACTCGCCGTAGGTCGACCAGAAGTTGCGTGACCCGTCGGTGCGCGACAGACCCAGGCCGACGATGTCGCCGACAGCCAGATTGGCGCTGGGCAAGATGGTGAACTTCTCAAGGCGCAGATCGGCGCCGGCTGCCCAGCGCACCACACCACCCGGCAGGGTGAACGCGGCCAGCTCGCCAGTGAGCTTGCCGTCCAGCACGGTCTGCGTGGTCTTGGCATCGGTGCCGAAGACCGGGAACAGGCGGTTGACGACGGCCGTGGTGTTGACCTCGCCGATGCGGTAGCCGCCGGGCTTGTTGAAGAAGTCGGCCGCCAGCGTGTCGGGTGTGAAGTCGCCGACCAGGTCCGCGAAGCCGCTCTTGCTGAAACGACCCTGCTGCCGGTCGGTCGCCTTGGCACCCAGGAAGCCCAGCGCCAGGTCGTAGTCCATGCTGCCCAGGCTGCCTGCCAGGCCGGTCAGCCAGCGGTAGCTGGTGGCGGTGACGCTGCTCTGCGACGGCGCATCGGTGAAGCGGTAGCGCAAGCCCACCTCGGCGTCAGTGGGGTTCAGCGGGTGGCCAGCCGGTAAGCCGCGGCCATAAAACAGCTGCGAGCCGTTGGTGGTCGGGTCGCCCCAGACGGTGAAGGGAGACGGGCCCGACACATCGTCGTAGCCATAGGTCATGTACGCGCTCTGGTAGGTTGTCATGGTGCGTGACAACAGCAGCTCGCTGTACAGCTCGGCCCCACCGCCCAGGCGCATGCGGCCTGACAGCAGGCCGTTGGCCCGCTCGGCTTCAGGCAGGGCCTGGAAGCGCGCGAACCGGTCGTAACGGCACAGACCGTCGACCACCAGGTTGGCCGGGCACACCGCCGTGGTGCCGGTGACCGGGCCGCTGGGGCCGATCAGGTTGCCGGGGTAGCTGTAAGTGGACAACTGCGCGTTGAAGGTGGCCGGCACCGCCCCGGACGACAGGCGCAGCGGGTTGACATGCGCCATCACGTCGCGCCACATCACGCTCTCGCGCTTGAACACTTCCAGGTTGGCCAGGATGTTGAAGCCGTCGCGGTCCAGGCTGCCCTTGCCGGCAGTGATCGATGCCACGTCCTGCTTGAATCGGTGGCTGACCTGCGACTGCTGGTGCGCGGCCGACACCTCGACGCCGCTGTAGTCCTTGCGGGTGATGATGTTGATGACACCAGCCACCGCATCCGAGCCGTAGATGGCTGACGCGCCCGAGCGCAGGATCTCGATGCGGTCGACCGCCGACAGCGGCAGCGCATCGAGGTTGGTGAACAGCTCGTTGAAGTCGGCCAGCGCAAAGGGCGACACACGCCGGCTGTTGAACAGCACCAGCGTGGACGCCTTGCCAAGATTGCGCAGGTCGGCCGACGAGGCGCCGGACGCGAAGGAGTTGGACCCGTTGATGTCAGACAACGAGCCGACGCTGGACGCCGTCAGGCGTTCGACCAATTCACGCACCGACGCGCTGCCCGACTGGCGGATCTCGTCGCGGGTGATGATCTGCACCGGCGATGCGGTCTCCAGATCGATGCGCTTGATGTTGCTGCCTGTGACTTCCACCCGCTGTGGGGTTTGGGCCAGGGCAGCACCGCACCCTGCGACAACGGCGAAGGCCGCGATGGCCATCTTCCTCGGCTTGAACATGTGGGCTCCAGTGGATGAAGACATCCTCACGTTGCAGCCCACCACGCCATGCGTTAGTTGCAACTTTGTGAAGACCGGGCTTGTGCATTGTGAATGGCATGCATCCGGCTGAAACATGCGTGATCCCGCTGGTCGCCCACCGTGCTGACAAATGGCGATGACCCGACAGCACACGCTGCGCACCCCCTGGGCCATGGCTGCCGCACTGCCAGTTTCGGCCCCGCACAGCGCGCGCAAACCCAGCAGCCCGGGCTGGAACTTCTAGGCCACAGACTCTATTTGAACGCGCCAGTCTGTTGCCAGCGGGCAACGGGTACAGCCACGGTGCAGCGCCGGCAGCTCATCTGGGCGCCACTCAACCTGTTCAGGCCGGCGGTGCTGTCCTGTAACGTGGCGGGCCCACCAGCCCCGCACAACCCGGCCCGCCATGACCCGCCATTCCCGCCATGTCCTGCGCATCTTCGTCACCGGCCTGCTGGCAGCCCTGCCCCTGGCTGCCACGCTGTTCATCTTTGTCTGGGGCGCGCGGGTGCTGTATGCCTGGCTGGGGCCGGGCAGCTTCGTCGGCAGCCTGCTCATCGGCCTGGGACTGGGCGGCACGGGCTCTGAAATCGCCGGCTATCTGCTGGGCATTGCCGTGGTGCTGGTCGCCATCTTCCTGCTGGGCCTGCTGGTGCAGACGCGCTTGCGGAGCGTGCTGGCCAACGGCCTGAACGGCGTGATGCGGCGCATTCCGGTGGTGCGCAATGTCTATGACCTGATCCGCAAGTTTGTCGACCTGCTGTCCAAGCGCGACGCATCGGGGGCGCGGTCGATGAGCCCGGTGTGGCTGCAGTTCGGCGGCCCGGGCAACGCCATGGTGCTGGGCCTACTGTCCACACCCGAGCCGGTGCTACTGGGCGGGCAGCCTTACCTGGCGGTGCTGGTGCCCACGGCCCCGGTGCCGGTGGGCGGCGGGCTGTTGTTCGTGCCCCAGGCCTGGGTGACGCCGGCCCAGGTGGGCATGGAAGGGCTGACCAGCATCTATGTGTCGATGGGCGTCACCGCCCACCAGCACCTGGGCAAGCCACGCGGCTAGACGAGCAAGGCCACCACGAAGATGCCGATCATCACGCAGGCCAGCACCACCTTGGCGATCAGCCCGACCATGATGCCGACCCAGGTGGACACGCCCACCGTCAGGGCCTGGCGCTGGTCACGCCGGGCGATGTACTCACCCACGGCCGCACCCACCAGCGGCATGAACAGCACGCCCACCAGCCCCATGAACAACCCCGCCACCGTGCCCACCGCCGCACCCACCAGCGCCTGGCGGCTGGCGCCGGCGCGGCGCGCACCCAGCAGCCCGGCCACGTAGTCCAGCACCCAGGCCAGCACCGCCAGCGCGGTGATGGCCGCCAGGCTGCCCCAGCCGACGCGGCTGAAGTCGTCGATCCAGGCCCCCAGCACGATGCCGCCCAGCACCAGCGCCGTGCCAGGCAGGGCCGGCAGCACGGTACCGGCCAGGCCGGCTGCGATCAGCAAGACACTGAGGATCCACAAGGCCAAATCGGTCACGGCAGCCCGTCGTTGTTGCGATGGCCTGGGAGATGGGGCCGAAGCCCGGTTTCCAAAGGCCCGCAGCAGCGGGGGCTGCGGCTGCCTGCCCCACGCGCTGGGCGCGGCACCTGCCGGCAGCGCTACACCGCGGGCTGGGCGTCAAAGGCCTGCACCGGCTGCAGGCAAATCAGGCCCTGCGCCTGATCGACGCTGCCATGCAGCCAGGCATCCACATCCGCCAGCGCAATGGGCACCACCGAGCGCTTGTCCTGCATGGCGGGCGGGCGCTTCGGGTCGGGCCGGTGCATGCGGTTCATCAGCGGGTGCGCGTCGGCATTGAGCGTCAGCATGGTGTAGCTCTCGACCAGCTCGCCGGTTTCCTTGTCTGCCCAGGTGCTCCACAAACCGGCCAGGCCCCAGGGCGCGCCGTCCGGGCGGCGGAAGATCCAGGGGACATGCTTGCCGGTCTCCCAGTTCGGCTCGAAGAACGCCTGCGCCGGGATGATGCAACGCTGGCCGCGTGCCCAGGGGTGCTTGTAGCTGGCCTTCTGGGCCAGTTCCTCGGACCGCGCATTCGCCGTGGCGTACTTGAGCTTGCGCTCGGTGGCGAACCAGGGGATCAGCGACCACTGGCCGACGACCAGTTCACGCACGGGCTGTGCCTGCCCATCAGCGGCAGGGCGCGCCGCCCGGATGAACGGCCCCTGGCCGTTGGGATAGACCTCGCCACCACGCCAGGGCTTGTCTGCGCCGACATGCCACAGCCGCTCGATGTCGCCCGCCTCGGGGGAGATGTACCTGGTGCACATCGGCACACTGTAGCCCGGGCTTGGTCCGGGCTTGTGCAGCCCGGCTGTTGCGCCGCCGCAGCAGCCGGGCTGCAGACACCACCGGCCGCACCAGGCGCTGCACACACACCTGGCGGGTTGCCGCATCATCCACCCATGACCACCCTGCCCCACCTTGCCGCCAGCGTCGACACCTGCCACTGGGGGTACTTCGACGCCACCCTGTCACCCGCGCTGACCGTGCGCAGCGGCCAACGGTTCACCGTGGCCACGGTCAGCGGCGGCGCTGCCGTGCTGCCACCGGCAGGCTTCCATGTGCCGCCCGAGCTGCCTGACATCCATGCCCGCCTGCCGATGCTGATGCCCGGGCACATCCTCACCGGGCCGGTGGCGGTGCACGGCGCCATGCCGGGCGACATGCTGGAGGTGCGCATCATCGACGTGCAGTTGCGCCAGGACTGGGGCTACAACGTCATCCGCCCGCTGGCCGGCACCTTGCCCGACGACTTTCCGGCCCTGCGCCAGCTGAACATCCCGCTCGACCGCACCCGCCTGGTCGCCCGCCTGCCCTGGGGCCTGGACCTGCCGCTGCACCCGTTCTTCGGCGTGATGGGCGTGGCGCCGCCGCCGGCCTGGGGCCGCATCAGCAGCATCCAGCCGCGCGCCCACGGCGGCAACCTCGACAACAAGGAACTCGGGCCCGGCAGCAGCCTGTACCTGCCGGTGCATGTGGCGGGCGCGCTGTTCTCCTGCGGCGACGGACACGGCGCACAAGGGGATGGCGAGGTGTGCGTGACGGCGATCGAGACCGCCTTGCTCGGCACCTTCGAGCTGGTGCTGCACCCGCGCGGCGACGGCCCGGCCCTGGCCTACCCGCGCGGCGAAACCCCCACGCACTGGATCACCATGGGCATGGACCCCGACCTGGACCGCTGCATGGAAATCGCCCTGCGCGACATGATCGTGCTGCTGGGCGAGAAGGCCGGCCTCAGCCGGGAAGACGCCTACACGCTGTGCAGCCTGGCAGTGGACTTCCGCATCACCCAGACAGTGAACGGCCACAAGGGCGTGCACGGCATGCTGCGCAAGGCCTTGATCGGCGGATGACTGCGGCTCAGGCCGGCGCCGGCTGCCGCGGCGGCGGCTCCCAGGGCGTGTAGCGGACCAGCAGGATCGACGCGGTGCCGTAAGCCGCCATGCCCACCGCCACCAGCGCAAAAAATGCCCAGGCCGGCGCCTGCGCAGCCACCAGCGCCACGCCGCCTGCTGCCACCAGCAGCAGCCGCAAGGTGCCGGCCAGCACCTGGCCGCCCACCCGGTTGGCCGCAATGGCCGATGAATACAGGCTGAGACCGGCGCCATACAGCGCATAGAACGGCCCGGCCCAATGGAAGTAGGTGTCGGCCGCGGCCAGCACAGCCGGGTCTTTGGTGAAGCGGTCGGTCCAGAGGTCGGGCACCACGGCCAACACCATGCCGGCAATGCCCAGCAGCAGGCCGGCCATGGCCGCTGCCGTCCAGCCCACGCGGCGGGCACGCGCCACCTGGCCCGCGCCGATGGCCATGCCGATCAGCGGCACCGACGCGGCGCCAAAGCTGAAGGCCAGCGGGACCAGCAGGTATTCCAGCCGGGTGCCGATGCCGAAACCGGCCAGCGCCTGCGGACCGCTGCGCGCCACCAGCCAGGTCAGGATCATCATCGTGCCGATGGTCTGCACCGGCGATGCGCAGGCCTTCAGGCCCAGCTGCAGCAGGTCGCGCGCCAATGCCGGCTGCCAGGTGGCACCGCGCAGGCGCAGGCGGATGCGCGCCTTGCCGCTGTACAGGTACCAGCCCAGCACCAGGGTACCGCCGGCATAGGCCAGCACCTGGCCCAGGGCGATGCCCGGCATGCCCAAGCGGGGGATGGGCCCGGCGCCCAGGCCGAAGACGCCGGCCAACGCCACCTGCACCAGGCCCACGGCGATGAGGATGACCGACGGCACCAGCATGTTGCCGGTGGCGCGCAGCACCGCCGACAAGGTGTTGAGCAGCCACACACCGGTGGAGCCGAGAAAGGCAACGTGCGCATAGGCCACGGCCTGGGCCAGCGGCTCGCCGCTGCCGCCGAGCAGAGCGAACACCCGGTCCGACAGGGTCAGCATCAGCGCCGTGGTGGCCAGCCCCGCCACCACCGCAATGCCCAGGGCATGCACCACCAGGGCCTCGGCCCGCGCCGTGTTGCCCGCGCCCAGGGCGCGCGACACCAGCGAGGCCAGGCTGCCGCCCATGGCGCCGCCAGAGAACATCTGCTGCAGCATCAGCAGCGGGAACACCAGCGCCATGCCGGCCAGCGCTGACACGCCCAACTGGCCGATGTAGGCGGTTTCGGCAATGGCCGCCACCGCGCTGCCCACCATGGCCACCATGTTGGGCACGGCCAGGCGCCACAACATGGGCAGCACCGGGGCCGTGAGCAAGGGGTTGGCGGAAAGAGGGGATGCCACAGCCATGGGCCAGTATGGCCTGCCCTGGCGGACGGTCTGTCTCCCAGGCGCTAGAACGGGGTGCAGACGGTGGCGTTGCCCACGGCCTGTGGCTGCGCGGGCGGTCCGTCAACGATCGCGCATCGCCGGCCGGCGCGCGCAGCGCGGGCGGGATCAGGCGGCGGGTGGGTTCAGGCGTTCGTTCTGCGGGAACATGGCACGCCGGGCCGCATCGTCCAGGTCGGTCTTGAAGGCATGCCGGTCCTTCAGCGCGGCGGCGCGCTGCGCCGCCGGGCGGGCGCTCACGGTGTCGAGCAGGCGCTTGACGTGGGGCAGCTTGTCCCAGGCGTCGGCGCCCAGCGCGAACGGCACCGCACGCGCCCAGCCCCACACCGCCATGTCGACCAGCGTGTAGCTGTCACCGACCATCCACGGCTGAGCGGCGAGCCGGGCTTCCAGGATGTTCCAGTGCCGCCAGGCTTCGAAGTCGTAGCGGTTCAGCGCGTAAGGCTGCGGCTCGGGCGCGTAGTGCTTGAAGTGCACGCATTGCCCGGTGTAGGGCCCGATGCCCGAGGCCACGAACATCAGCCACGACAGCATCGCCCCGCGCTCGTGCGCAGCGGGCAGGAACTGCCCGGTCTTGTCGGCCAGGTACAGCAGGATGGCATTGCTGTCGAAGACGGTGCTGTCACCGTCGACGAGCACCGGCACCTTGGCATTCGGGTTCAATGCGGTGAAAGCCGGCGCGTGCTGTTCGCCCTTGCGGGTGTCCACCGGCACGGCGTCGTAGGGCAGGCCTGCCTCTTCCAGGAACAGGGCCACCTTCATGGGGTTGGGGGCCAGGGAGTAATAGAGCTTCAACATAGCAGTGGGGCTCGGGCGGCTGTGGTTTGGGAACCACCATTGTGGGCCCCGGCCGATGCGCTGCCACGGTGTTGCCCCGCTTCATGCAGTTTGCGAACCGCGCGTTGCCAGCGCCCTGGGCGCAGTCGCGTGGTGTCAGTGGCAGGGTGTCGGTGACGCGCCTGCACGGCCTGTTCTGCCGCGCATGGGCGCGCATGCAGGCCGCCTGCGCTGACGCTTGGCCTTGCCAGCGCACAGCGGGTGAGGTTGACCAGGATGCAGGTGTGCCGGCCGGTGCCGCGACCAAGCTCGGCGGGCACCGCTGGCCGGCGCGCTTGCGGTTGCCCTGCTTGGCCCGCATGTTGGCCGGCGGGTGCTGGTGACAAGCGCCGCAGATGCACTGCTTGTCGGTCTTGCCGGCATGGCGGCTCGCGCAACGCGCGCCGTGGTCCTTGTCCAGCGGCAAGAACTTGTCGCAATCAAAGGTGGCTGGCTTCCAGGCTTGCAGGCTTGCGGCTTGTGGCACAGCGCGCAGTTGCATGTCTTCAGCTTGTGCAGGGTGTCAGTGGATGCCTGGTGGCGCAATGCAGCTGCGCCAAGAAATGGCTTCAAGCCAGCAACACCGGCGGCAACGATGCCAAGCGCAACCCGCCGGCATCGCTGTAACGCGAAGCAACGCTGCTTGTGACGCATCAAGCAAAGCAGGAATACTTTTGAAGTGAGCGGAAAAAAGCCTGTTGCGCGTGCCGCGCGGGCTTGTGCCTGCAAAGCATCAGTCTCTTGTGCAATCTGGCGTTTTCGCCTGACAGAACCGGATGGGGACCATGACAGCGCAGATTGAAAGTTCGGTGGCTGCCGTCACCAGCAGCAGTACGCCCATGGACCCTGGCCAAGCACAGCCGACCTTGGCAAGCGCCGCAACCGCAGCGCAGCACGACCCGGCTGTGCACGCTGTGCAAGCCGAGACGGCTGAACGCAGCAGCATGGACAACCGCGGCGTTTTGGGCATGCTGTTTGGCGTCAGCGCCACCCTGGCAGCCTGCGGCGGCGGTGATGGCGCCACCGGCGTGGGCACTGACGCTAGCAATCAAGTCGCAACCGACAAGGCCGCCCTGTCCAGCAGCCCCGCCCAACGCACCGCCGTCGCCCCGGTGCGCAAGGAAGTGGCGGCCGAACAGGTGCGGTTTCTGTTGCAGGCGCAGTTTGCCGCCACGCCTGCCGATGTGGCGTCGCTGACCAGCCTGGGCGTCAGCGGCTGGCTCCATCAGCAGTTCAATGCGCCCAGGAGCGAGGGCGGCTACGACTGGATCATCTCCAGCGGCAATGCCGATCCGTTCAAGGGCGAATTCTTCAACCCGTCATCCGCTGACTTCATGATCTGGCGGCAATTGATCGCATCACCTGACCAGGTGCGCATGCGCCTGGCCTTGGCGCTTTCAGAGATGTTCGTGGTCAGCACCAATGTGATGGATGCGTTCTGGCCCGGCAGCTTCATGGGCGCCTATTGGGACGTTCTGACCAAGAACACCTTCGGCAACTTCAGGGGTCTGCTCGAAGACGTGACGCTGAACCCCGCCATGGGCCGCTACCTGAACATGCTGGGCAGCCTGAAAGAAGACCCCGGCACCGGCCGCCTGCCAGACGAGAACTTCGCGCGTGAAGTCATGCAGCTCTTCACCATCGGCCTGAGCCAGTTGAACCCCGACGGCACGCCCAAGCTCGACAGCCAGGGCAAGCCGATCGACGCCTACACCCAAAGCGATGTCAGCAATCTCGCGCGTGTGTTCACAGGCTATGACTACGACAACACCGGCGTGCGCGAAGTGCTCACGCCGTTCGAGGCCTACAAGATCCCCAGCACCGAGTACGCACGCAACCGCATGGTGCTTGATGCCAGCAAGCATTCCAACCTGGCGGCGACCTTTCTGGGGGTGACCGTGCCGGCCAACACGCCTGGCCTGGCGGCCCTGAAGATCGCCCTGGACACCTTGTTCAAGCACCCCAACGTGGGGCCGTACTTCGCCCGGCAGATGATCCAGCGCCTGGTGACGTCGAACCCCAGCCCGGCCTATGTGCAGCGTGTGGCCACGGCCTTCAACAACAACGGCACAGGCGTGCGCGGCGACATGAAGGCCTTCTGGCGCGCGCTGTTGCTCGACCCCGAAGCACGCAGGCTGCCCAGTGCCACCACCGCCGGCAAGGTGCGTGAACCCATGGTGCGTGCGGTGCAGTGGGCGCGCACGTTCAAGGCCACCAGCGTGGACGGCGCCTGGCAGGTCTTTGACCACAGCTCCAGCGAGTTCGCCCTGACCCAAAGCCCGCTGCGCGCCGCATCGGTCTTCAACTTCTTCAGGCCGGGCTATGTGCCCCCACGCACCGCGATCGCCCGGGCCGGCCTGGTGGCGCCAGAGTTTCAAGGCCACAACGAATCGTCCATCATCAGTTACCTGAACTACTTGTCCTACTGGGTCAGTGAGGGTTTTGGATACGGCGCAGTGAAGGCCAACTACAGCGACTTGCTGCCGCTGGCAGCCGACGCCAAAGGCCTGGTGCAATGGATGAACCTGCACTTGACGGCCAACCAGCTTTCTGACCGCACGCTCAAGGCCATGGTCACTTCGGTGGCGAGCCTGCCAGTGACGGCAGGCAGCCCCGTCCAGCCCAGACTGGACCGCATCTACGCTGCGATCGTTCTGGTCATGGCCTGCCCCGAGTACATCGTCCAGAAGTGAGGTCGTGACCATGTCAAACGCACACCAACTGCAGCGCCGTGCCTTCCTGAAGCGGATGAGCGCACTGTCGGCCCTGGGCGCTGCCGCGCCACTGGCGCTGAACCTGGCGGCGGTCAATGACGCCGCGGCCTTCAACAGTGCCGACTACAAGGCCCTGGTCTGCATCTTTCTCTATGGTGGCAATGACCACGCCAACACGGTTGTGCCGTACGACATCCCCAACTACGACCGCTACAGCGCCATCCGCAACGGTGGCCCGGGTCGAACAGCGGGTGGCATTGCATTCGGGCGCAACCAGTTGACGGCCACGGCGCTGACACCGTTGCCGAGGCAAACCCTGACCGACGACCTGCAGTACGCGCTGGCACCGCAGCTGACAGCGCTCAAGTCGCTGTGGGCTGCCGGGAACCTGGCGGTGCAACTCAATGTCGGACCCTTGGTGGTGCCGCTGACACTGGCGCAGTACAACAGCGACGACCGCCTGCGCTACCCCCTGCCGCCGCGCCTGTTCTCGCACAATGACCAGCAGTCTGTGTGGCAGGCACTGGGTGCCGAAGGTGCCAGCGTGGGCTGGGCCGGGCGCATGGGTGATCTGGCCTTGTCCAGCAATGGCGGCAGTTCATTCACGTCGATCTCTGCGGGCGGCAACGCCGTGCTGATGTCGGGCAACGATGTGCTGCAGTACCAGGTCGGCCCGAGCGGACCCAGCCCGGTGTGGATGGCCTTGTACGACCAATTCAACGGTGCGCTCAAGAGCAACACCTTGCGCAACCTGATCACCCAGCCCAGCACCAACCTGATGGAGAACGAGTTCAGCATCGTGACCAGGCGGGCGCTCGATCTGCAGCAGGTCGTCACCAACGCCTTGGGTGGCGTGGTGATGAACACCAGCTTCGACACCGACGGACAGCCCAACCCCTTGGCCGACCAACTGCAGATCGTGGCCAGGCTGATCGGTGCGCGCAACGCCTTCGGCGTCAAACGGCAGGTGTTCTTCGTGCAGCTGGGCGGCTTCGACAACCATGACAACCTGATGCAGGACCACGCGATGGGCATGGTGTGGCTGAATGAAGCCATGGGTCAGTTCCAGAAAGCCATGGTCGAACTGGGTGTGGCCAACAACGTCACCACCTTCACCGCGTCTGACTTCGGCCGCACGCTGTCGTCCAACGGCAACGGCACAGACCACGGCTGGGGTGGCCACCAGTTCGTGATGGGCGGTGCCGTGCGCGGTGGGCGTTATTTCGGCCGGGCGCCTCAGGTCAGTGTCACGTCGGACGACCAGGTCGGCCAGGGCCGCTTGCTGCCCACCACCTCGGTCGACCAGTTTGCAGCCACCATGGCGCGCTGGTTCGGTGTCTCTGCCACCGAGCTGCCAGCCATCTTCCCCAACCTGGGCAATTTCAATACCGCAGATCTGGGCTTCCTGGCCTGATGCCGCGTACGCTTGCCACCGATCGGCCTGGACCACTTGCCAACCACCACAACGGGCTTTCCATGAAATCCACCACCTCATTCATCAGCATCGCTGCCGCCATGCTGGTGGCCACGTCCCAGGCCGCCGCAGTGACCCTTGACTTCGAGGACCTGGCCGAAGGCGTGTTGCTGTCGAATCAATACGCCGGCCTGGGCGTCATCTTCAGCGCCAACGCGCACAGCGGTGGAAACAACAACTCCACTGCTGAAGATTGGGCCACCAACACCGGCATGACCATCACCGGCGATGACGTGAGCCAGGTCGGCGGGCCTGCGCTGGCCAGCGGCAAGCTGCTGCACAGCTTCAACGACTTTCTTGATGCGGATGGTGACCCCAGCATCATGGCCAGCTTCACCGCCCCCATCGACAGCTTCAGTGCCGACTTCGTGGGCATTGATCCGTCGCTGCTCACAGGTGGCGCGACGTTGACTGCCTTCAACGGGCCACTGGTGGTGGGTTTCGTGGAGGCCGATGCCTGCAGCGAGATTTGCCAGCAGACGCTGAGCATCAGCGCGCCCTCGATCACCCGCGTCGCCTTTGCCCCGGGCACCTTCGACGACTGGGTGGGTGTAGACAACATCAGCTTCACCTTGGCCACGCCGATCCCTGAAGCCGGCAGCGCTGTAATGCTGGCGCTGGGCCTCGGTCTGCTGCCGCTGGCCTTGCGCCGCCGCCGCAACTGACCGGGTGCCAAGAGCGTCGGCGGCAGCGGTGGCCGTTGCGGGCCGATCTGGCCCCGCCTCAAGCGTCCAGCGAGACAGTGCGCCCTGCTGCCTGACTTACCGCGGCTTCAATGGCCGATTGGCAACCCAACCTTCGGCGCCTTCATCCCAATGGTGGGTGCGTGTGAAGGCGATTGTTTCGGCGCGCACTTCCTCGCGTGTCAGCCCGCTGATGGTCGGTGGGGCGGGCTTGCGCAAGATCCAGGTTTCTGCGGCTTCATCCCATCGGTTCAACCGCAAAAACTCGTCGCGCCTGGCCCGCACCTCGGCCCGTGACAACACACCCGTGGGCGGTTCGACACCAGACTTCAACAGCCACAACTCCGAAGCCTCGTCCCAGCGATGGGTTCGCAGGAACTCCTTGGTCTCCATCCTGACTTGTGCGCGCGAAGGCGAGCTTGTGCTGGCGGCATCTGCTGACTGCGCCTGCGCCGCGCCCATGGTGGATGACAACACCAGCGCCAGCACGAATCCGATCGCGTGTTTGCAGTTCATTTCTGTTCCCGTCATGTGAGCTTGGTTGGTGACAAAGGACGCCACAGCTGGTGGCGTCTCGGCGTCTCGGCGTCTCGGCGTCAGGCCATCCATGGCAGCGTGCAGCGCCACCACCGGATTGCGACCGCACCGCGTCGATTGAGCCGCAGTGGCAAGCGTGCGTCTGTCTGTTCCCGCACAGGCGAGGCGGCCCGTCTGCGGCACCTGGCGCAAGAAGTCGCGCCGTCCCCGGCGTCTGCGATTGCCCACCGGCAACAGCTGGTGTTCTTTCCACAACAGGCCACAGGGAAAGCCGGGGACATCGCCCATGGGAATACCGATGGCCACCAACCGTCCGCCCAGGCGCACCGCCTTCGGTGGCGTCGACACGAGGGTACCGAAGGTCGCGACAATGATGATTGCATTCGGCAACTGCGGCGGCATCTCGCCGGAACCGGCAGCCCAGGTGGCACCCAGGCTATGCGCAAAGTTCTGCGTCGCCGGTTGGGCCGGGTGAAAGTAAACGCCGGGCGGCCCTGCCCGCGCGGGTTGTGGACAGATGGGGGCGACCGGAACCTGTGGATGCATCAGTTCACCGCCGGCGACATGCAAGTCGCTGCGACGCCAGCCGCAGGCCGTCACCTGCACGCGGACTTGCCTGGACCAGGTTGCCTGGTCGGGCAGTTTGGTCTACACCAGCGGGCTGCCCACCTGATTCAACACCATCGCCCGCTTTGCGGACCGTCAGGTCGCGTCGTTGAAGCCGGTCGAGACATGCGCGCCATCGCAGAACGGCTTGTTGCCCGACGCCCCGCATCGGCACAGCGCGACGCGGTTGCGCAACTCGTAGGCGCTGCCGTCGGCGCTGACCACCTGGACTCCACCGCGAACCCACAAGGGCCCACTGACGCCTTTGGCGGTGTCTTGCACCAGGCCGATGGACGGGTCGAAGTGCGGCTCGGTCGCCGAGCCGTCAGACAGTGCTTGCGCTCGTTGACGGGCGCGCAGGCGGCCGCCGGGGCAATCACCCGCCTGCTGCTCAACGAGGCCGGCCGCACCGGGCTGGTCACTGCTTTGCACCAGGTGCCAGATCTGGCCCTTGGGGTCACAGAAGCGCGCAAACGCGCACAACGCCTCGGCGTCGTCCAGCACCAGCATCGGGCCCTCGAAGTGCTTGGCTTGAACATCGTAGGGCTGACGGCTGGCCACCTCGGTGCCGTCGAAGCCGCTGCGCTGGTGCGCGCCGTCGCAGAACGGTTTGGTGGCTGACTGCCCGCATCGGCACAAGGCAAAGCGATCAGAGGCTGGCAGCGCCACGGCCTTGCCTTCACGCCAGGACAGCGATTCGCCCTGCGGGTTGGTGACGATGTGCTGATGGACAAGCGGCAACCTGCCCTGCACGAGGTAGGGGCCGTTCAAGGTGACGGTGATCTGGTTCATGGTCTGCCCGGGTGTTGGTCAAGGGGAAGGCTGCGCGCAATGTCAGCTTCAAATCGGCAGGTATCGGCGGTGCGCCTACGGCCATGTGATTGACCAGTTGCTCTAGAAGATTGCCATCAAGACGCCTGACATATGCCCAAGCGCTGGCCATCAACACACCAGCGGCACCATCACCGCAAGGTTGGCCAAGTGCAGTGCGCGGGCAGAAGAATTGTTGAAGCGCAGAGTGCATATTCCTGAGAGGGACCGGCCATGCAGACTGTGGGAGGCTTGCGCAGCCGGCAAGGCCTGGGTTGCCTGAAGAACGCAGCGTGCGCTCAGCGGACCGTCAGGTCTGTTCGATGGCACACCCTTGGCCGCGCCGACCCTGGGATTCGATGGCAACGCCTGAATGCCTGCGGCTGGCGGGTTGCAGTGCAGTGAACAAGCGGGAAGGCCGGGCACGGCGAGATGCGTTGATTGATCACGCAAGGCATGGCCGCGCGCCACGGGTCGGCTTGCAGGTCCCCATGCAGGCTCACCATGCCCGCTTTTTTGATACCGAATTGACCGACGCCGTCATCCACCCTCGATTGGCCCCTGTCGGCGTGACCGTTGAGCGCTGCACCAGGCACAGCCGCATCAGCGTGGCTGGTGCTGCCAGGGAATGCTCGGCAAAGATCTGGATCAACTGCTTGGCGAACGGCTGCTGAGACAGCCTCTTGCAGATCGGCTGCCCAGCCTCGGTCATCTGCATGGCGACTACGAACGGTATTGTGTCGGGCAACCTGCGGCAGGCCTGACTGCCCCGCAGTTGGCCACGCAGATAGAGATAGGCGTTGTCGGTCTCGACCCTGTCAGTGGATGAACGCCACTGAGGGTCGTGTCCAGCGCCGGGGGGGGGGAACCCAGCGTTGGGTTGGCATGCAGCGCTTTGTCGGTTTCGGGGGGCCGCTTTGCCCCACGGGAACGGTAGTTTCTGCCACCCTGACGGTTTTGCGATCTGGCCGGCCCTCGTCCCTCGTGTCCGCATTGCGATCTTGAGCTTTGTAAAGACCAGAGGCATGGCGGATTTCACCATCACCGCGAAGGGCCAGACCACCGTGCCCGCCGACATCCGGGCTCTCGTCGACGCGAAGCCGGGCACGCGCCTGGTCTGGTCGGCGATGCGCGGTGGCACCATCATCGTTCAGGCCAAGACCAAGTCCATCCTCGACATGGCCGGCATGCTCAAGGCACCCAAGGGCAAGCACGTCAGCGTCGGCGACATGAACCCCTGGCGCTGAGTTCGTCACCGGTATGACAGCACTCGACACCAACGTGCTGGTGCGCTACAGCGTCCAGGGCGATTCATCGCAACTTGCCGCTGCCAAGCGCCTCATCGGCCGCTGCGTTGCCGAAGGCTCGACGCTGTTCGTCCCGGTGACCGTCGTGCTTGGGTTGGAATGGGTGCTGCGATCAAGCTTCGCATTCGGCAAAGACGATGTGCTTCTGACCCTGTCCAGCCTGCTCTGGGCAGCCGAGCCGCCCTTCGAATCTGAGCGCACGCTCGAGGTCGCGCTGCAGTTGTTTCGAAAGGGGTCGGCCGACTTCGCGGACTCCCCCCGCAGATTGTCGGCATCGAGTGGCCACTTTGCTCCGCGATGACGGTAGTTTTACCCACGCTGACGGTACTGCGATCTGAGTCACCCCCGCCACTCGCATCCGCCTTACAATTCAGCCCCTTGTAAGGAGCATGGAATAGCTGAATCCACCATCACCGCAAAGGGCCAGACCACCGTGCCCGCCGAGATCCGGGCTCTTGTGGATGCCAAGCCAGGCACACGCCTGGTGTGGTCGGCGATGCCCGACGGCACCATCATCGTCCGGGCCAAGACCAAGTCCATCCTCGACATGGCCGGCATGCTCAAGGCACCGAAGTCCAAGAACGGCAAGCATGTCAGCGTCGACGACATGAACCCCTGGCGCTGACTTCGGCACCACTATGCCGGCGCTCGACACCAACGTCCTGGTGCGCTACATCGTCCAGGACGACCCATCGCAGTTCGCCGCCGCCACACGTCTGATCAGCCGTTGTGTCGCCGAAGGATCGATGCTGTTCGTCCCTGTGACTGTCGTACTGGAGCTGGAATGGGTGCTGCTATCCTGCTTTGCATTCGGCAAGGACACCGTACTGAAGACCCTGTCCAGCCTATTCTCGGCGGCCGAGCTGACTTTCGAATCGGAGCGCGCGCTTGAGATCGCACTGCAGTTGTTCCGCAAGGGATCGGCCGACTTCGCGGATTGCCTCCATGTCGCGTTGGCCACGCAAGCCGGCGAACAGCCGCTGTGGACTTTCGACAAGGGCGCTGCCAAGATCAGCGGCGCCCAACTGCTGGCCAAGGCCTGAATCGGCAGCGAGGCGACGCTCGGCGGTCAACTTGACTGACTCTGGTCCGCCATTGGCCGGGGGCACGCGCTGGGCAGTTTGCTTCAAAGCCGCCGTAGGAACGGAGTGGCCAGCTCAAGCGTCGCGGCGGACGGTTCGCGCAGAGGTACCGTCAGCTCGACGTCCCAACTGACCCCGCCACTCTCCGGACATCCGGCCTCAACCCAGGTGCACCAACTCGTTGACGATGTAGCCGAGTTATCAATGAGACCACTTAAGCCGTTGATTTACAGAGCTTTTTTACGACCCATCACTCCCACTCAATAGTGACGTGAGAAAGAGTCGCATAGATTCAATGGGTTACGTGGCTGGAAAATGGGTGTGCAACTTTCGTGCAACTCAGCCACTGTAAAAACCCAGCCTAACGCGCCGTTTGTTCCATATAGAACAACAGCTTAGCGCGCCTGTGTTGCACGCTGTGCAACTTTTCTTGCCCTTGTCGTTGCTGTGTTGAACAGCGTGGTGTGTGGCGGCTGCGCACTGTTGGCTGGCAGCGTTGCAGACATTGCGGTGCTGGCTGACAGACGCTTGCAGTTTACCTGCCGTCCGCCACCGTAGAGCGTGCGACGCAGCATGTGCACTCGCTGGCTGCGTTGCAGTCTACATGGTGCAACTTGCCCAACAACAGCATGCGCGCACTGCGCCTCACCCCACACGCCTCACAACGGCACCCACTGCGGTAGCTGCAGGCTGTGCGTTGATGTCGTTTAGAACGACGTTGACTGATTCAGCCTGTGGGAACCGATTACCGCAAATGGAGCGCGCTGTTGGTGCTTTACAGGCTTTACACAGTGGACTAGCGTGGGCAAATTCACGTGCATGCGCGCGATGCAAACAGCAGTCACCGCATTCCCATCAGCAGTGTAGCCCCCCTGCAAAACAACCCCATACAGGCAGAACCCACGATGTTCAATCGATTGAGAACGATAGCAGCATGCGCTGCCGCTGTAGTGATTGCAGGCTGTGGTGGAGGTGGCGACGAACAAGCTGACTACACAGTTGACAGTGGCACTGCACAAAAAGGTCCACTAGCACAAGGTTCTGCTGTGTTCGTCAACGAAATCACAGCCGCAACACTACAACCCAACGGCAAGGAATACACGTTTCGCACCAGCAACAACTTGGGCGCGTTCTCCACTGCTGGCATCAAGTTCACTAGCAACTACCTGTCGACAATGGCGTGGGGCTACTACTTCGACGAAATAACTGGCAAACAGAGCACTGATGTCGTTGCACTTGCTGGGCTCAGTGACATTACCGCTGGCGCTGATACATCCATCAACGTCAATGCGCTGTCGTCAATGGCAGTCAATCGCATTACCAAATTGGCAACGCAAACTTCGCCACTGACATTCACTGCGGCACGTGCTCAGGCGCAAAAGGATGTGCTGGGCGCGTTCTACATCTACAACGGCTCAGCAATTCTCACCGGCACCACTGTAAACAACGTTGCACAGCCTGCCAACTTGACAGCGCTGGATCTCAGCAAGAACCGCGCTGGTGATCAGATGTTGGCTGCGTTGTCTGGTGTATTGATGAAGGCTGGTGCTAACGGCAACGGCGTAAACACACTGCTGAGTCAAATTGCTGTGGACTTGGGCGATGACGGCTTGCTGAACAACAGCCCCAACTACACACCCAGTGTCAGCACGCAACTCTGCGCAGCAGCTGATGTCACTGACTTCGCTGCAATTGCAACCAATCTCAACAAGCTCTACGGCACAAAGTACACCGCAACCGACTTGAGCCAGTGGGTTGACAGCAGTGGCTGTGTTGATCAAGTCATCGACAAGTTCAAGTTCAGTGCCAGCGATGTAAAAACCAGTACTGTGAGCAAGTCACCGGCTTACGTTGCTGGACATGATGATGTTGGTCAGTGTTTTTCAGTTGGCAACGCAACAACTGGTGCAATTGCCAAGCTTTATTACAAAGGTTCAACAACAGCCGTTGTTGGTACGCAAAAGGTGGTGTTGGGCGACAGCATGACAGTTGGCATCAGTGCTGCTAATGGTGGAACGTTCTCAGCATTCATTCGTCGCAGTGCGCCTGACTCAACCGGTGCATGCCCCTCAACTGCGCCCACTAATGGCTTGGCAAGAGTGCAGAAGTACAGCATCGCAACCGTTCAGACATACACAGTTGGCGGCACTGTCACTGGACTTGCTGCTGGACAGAGCGTGACCTTGTTGAACAACGGAGGTAATGCGCGCACTGTTTCGGCTAACGGCACATTCACGTTCACTACAGCCATTGCCAGTGGTGCTCCATACGCAGTCACCGTCGGCACTCAGCTAGCTGGTAAAGGCTGCACAGTTGCCAATGGCACCGGCGAAGCTAGCGCTAATGTAATCAATATCGGGATTGTATGTGGTGAGCCAATCTATGCAGTTAGCACACTAGCCGGAAACGGCGCAGCAGGCAGTACAGATGGTAATGGTGCAAGTGCGAAGGTCTATTTTCCAGAAGGGGTTGCGGTTGACGCAGCTGGAAATGTCTACTTCACTGAAAGTATCACTAAAAAAGTCCGGAAAATTACGGCAGCTGGTCTGGTCAGCACACTAGCTGGCAGCGGCAGCTCAGGAAGAGAAGATGGCGCTGGCGCGAGAGCAACTTTCAAAGGTCCGAGGGGTCTTGCGGTTGATTCTGCTGGCGATCTCTACGTGGCTGATGCTGGTAACAACAACGTTCGCAAAATTACGGCGGCTGGTGCGGTGAGCACGCTGACTGGCTACTGGGGGTCCGGCAGTTTAGACGGCAACGTTGCGGATGCAACCTTTTCAAGCCCGTATGGGGTCTCAACTGATGCTATGGGTAATGTCTACGTTGCTGATAAGTACAACAACAAGATTCGTAAGATCACGAAGGCAGGGATGGTAAGCACACTAGCAGGAAGAACCTATAACGGCAGTACAGACGGCACTGGAGCGAGTGCGATGTTCTTCAATCCGACCGGTGTTGCGGTTGACACGGCTGGGAGTGTGTATGTTGCTGATTTTGGCAATCACAAGATCCGGAAGATTACGGCGGCAGGGATGGTTAGCACAATAGCTGGCAGCGGCGCAGCAGGCAGTACAGATGGCGCTGCAGCTACTGCCACCTTCAATTACCCGCAAGGAATCGCGGTTGACACGGCTGGAAATGTCTACGTTGCTGATACGAACAATCACAGAATCCGCAAGATTACAGCTGCTGGAGTTGTTAGCACTGTCGCTGGCAGCGGGATTGCAGGTGATACGGATGGTGCGGGTTCTAGTGCGAGCTTTAACTATCCACTCGGCGTTACAGTAGACACCAATGGTGTTATTTGCGTGGCAGATACCTACAATCACAAGATTCGCAAGATCACACCGCAGTAAGCCGCCAGCAGCCAACAACAACCAAAGACTGACATGACAACAGACAAGATAGACGCACGTGCTGAAATCGCACGCATGGACGCAGAGGAACTTGCTGCGCAACAAGCTGCAGCCAAACTTGCAGAGAGGAACGCTGCTAGACGTGTAGAGCTACTAGCGCAGACACGTGAGGAAGATCTTAAGGAAGTGCGCGCCAAGTGCCTGGCACACGGATTTACGCAAGCGGAAATGCGCGGTGTACTGAAGAAGAGAGCTGCGAAGAAAAAGCCAGCAGCAGAGCCTCGCAAAAGCGTCGCTGCGCGTAAGACCGCAGCGAAAACCGAAGCCTGAATTCGAGCTAAACCACGACACTGCGCTGAAAGAACAGCACGCTACTCAGCTGCTGTTGCGCAGTGTGGTGGTGCGAATTCTGCAGATCGAGTACGACAACTACCAAGTGTTCGGCAAGACTGCGGGCGATGACATCCTCGTTCGCAGTCAACACGCAGCGCAACACACTGCATACGTCAACGAAGTAGCGGACATCGTTGAGCAGGAGGCTAGGACCTGGCAGTTCGCACCGCAGCTGACGCACAGTGACTACCAACAACTGCAGCGTATCAACCAACTGTTACGCGCTGTGCTGCGCAAACAGCCTGTTCGCAATGAGCAACTGCGCCGTGCACTGACTGCAGAACAGCTGTCAGCTTACACAGAAATTCTGCAGCAGCCAGTGACTGCAGACGAGGCGCTGTATGCAGATGGCGTACCCCGTGAACTCTATAGCTACAACGTACGGCTGCGCGCTGCCGACTTCGTCTACAACAAGGCAGAGTGGATGAGTGCGCAGATCAGCATAGGGCAACGCCAGTACAAGCGCAGCACACGTGAGATTGCGCATCGCCGTGCTGAGACATTGTACGAACGCGCACTGGAGCGCTTATCAGAAGTCATCGCAGCTGCAACACAGGACAACACACTAGGGCAGTTGCTAGCTTGGCTTGATCGGGACGTTGATCTCAGTGCTGGGGGTAACACTTCACCAGATCCTGATGGTGTTCCGCGTGTCAAAGGCAGTCGCAGTCATCACGCTAACCCTAGTGCAGCAATTCCAAAGTTTGGTTTGCGGCTAAAGCGCGAACTGTGTCTGCTGCAGGCGTTGATCAAGGCAGCTGAGAAGATTGCCTATCTACCTGATCTAGCTCTTGCTGAACAACAGCAGCGCGATGCTGACAGGTTGAGTGCAGCACTTGCAGCGCGTCGTATCACGCTGCAGAACGTAAACATTGAACGCGACTAGACCAACTCCACCGCCTTGCGCTTCATGTCGTCGTTGACAGTGATGTACTTCTGCGTTGTAGCGATGCTGCGATGTCCAGCCAACTCAGCCAACACGAACACTGAAATGCCTTGCGAACTCAACGACGTGAGAAATGTCTTGCGTCCACTGTGACTGCTAGCGCCCTTCACTCCTGCGTGTTTGTACAACCAGAAAAAGTGCTGCGTTAACGTGTTGGCACTGAACGCACGTCGAACACCCCTGCATGATGGAAACAACGGCTGCGTGTCATCTAGCCACGTGCGACTGCTGATGTAGTCAGCCAACTCTGCTTGCAATCGAGTGTTGACGTAGACAGTGCGTGCATGTGCGTGTTTGACTCTGTGTGCTGCCAAGTAGATTTCGCTGCGCACACTGCCATCTGCATCACGCACATCACTGATAGTCAAGCCAGCGACTTCGCTCACGCGCATGCCGGCTGCAACAGTCATCATGAACATGACGCGATTGCGCAGTACGTGGTCGTGTTGGCTGAGGTAGTGCAGAACACGTTCAATTTCCTGTCCTGTCAATGATTTTGCTGCTGCCATGAACTGCTCCAAATAAGTTGCGTGTTGCAAGTGTGTATTCATTGAAGCTTGTTATCAGCAGGTGTCCAGGTTCAGAGCCTGGCTATTGCGAATTCGTTCTAGTTCAATGACTTGCCACGTGATCCAATGAGATTGCGTATTCTCTTTGGTGCAGTATTTAGTCTTGCAGCATGCAATGTGCTGTGCAGCAGCGTCAACAGCGTAAACAGCCCTGTACGCTGCGCACGCTGTGGTTCAGCACCCCATGTAGCTGAGCACTTGTAAAAACAGCTTGCAGGGCGGATTTGATGTGCTGCTGCGTGTTGCTGTCGTAGCTAGCCATTTGTACAAAGCTGCTGTCGCTGTTCATCTCAGTTCGCACTTGAACTTCCTGCTTGTTGTTAAGCTGTGTGTTGCAGTCGTAGCTAGCCATTTGTACAAAGCTGTTTTGCTCTACTCTGTCTTCATGTGTTGTTGAAGATGTACGGCATTGCACGGCACTAGCAGATTGGATGTGGACTGCTAGTAGCGAACTTGCAGTTCGCTTGTGATTTCGCTCTCGCTCATCACAACTTCTTTCTTTCTTTTACATTGACACAGTTGAATGGCTACATCAATGTTTGTTGTTCTCAGGTTTTGCTAGATTCAATCCACACTGAGCCGTTTGACGGGCTCAGTGTGTCAGTGACTCGTTTGCTGAGTTCTTTACCACATCACTTCAGCATGACCATTTCTGGTAAGGGCGGTTTCGCTGTCTCCTTTTATCTGCTGCTTTAAAACGCAACGTCTGCAATAGCCGAAGTGACAACCATCGCAGTGTTCGCAAGTATCTTCTTGCTCGTGACTCGTAGAGCTACTGCCTACAGACTTCGTGCTAGTTCAAACTCCATGTATCAATGGATCGCAATCCCCAATCACATCTTTATCAGGTAGTGATACATGTCTCCGCTACCACTCGGAATTTCCATCCCTGCGACACGTTTGTCCAGGTTTAGGGCGCATGTTCGACTTGAGTGCGCAACTCATCTTGTTTGGTAGTGATGCAATGGCAGCACAGATGCTGTATGAGAATCTGCCTGTCACTGTTATTTAGCCTGAACCAAAGAATACCGCTGAATTTGTTTGTGAATCTTTGATGTCCTGTTCACTTCAATCGGCAATTAATGGTTGCTCAAGATGCGGAGGCGAACTTACAGTGAGGACGTTGTTTAAAACTACCTTCACTGGAACACACATCATGAGCACACTGAATTCCCTCAAACTCACCGCTGCTAAAAAGCCCACCCAGCACACACCAGCAGAACAACGTCGCAATAAACTCATCCTGCGACTGAACGAACAAGTGGCATTGGCAACGGCACTCGCAGATGGCAAGGAATTCCACTCACCCCGTGTTCGCACTGTTACAGACAAAGCCACTGGCACTAGTACGAAAGTTGTAGGCAACAAGCGTGTCAAAGCGTGGTGGTTTACGGCAGACAATGGCAAGCTGGCTCTGTGCATCAAGTACGGCGCTAAAGTACTGGAACTGGGCAAGGGCAAGTTCGCAGTGGAAGTGGCAACGGAGAAGGAACTGGTTGCAACTTTGGAAATCATTAAGAGTGCTGTGCTCGCGGGCGAACTGGATGCTGCAATCAACTCAGCTGCAGGCAAGCTGCGTGATGGGTTCAAAGGCTGAGTCTGTGGTTTAGTCAAACGCAGGGTTTTTCCTTGATGCGAAAAACCCAGCACTTGCCAAAACAGTCCTGCGCAGATGAGTAAATACTTGATGCGCATCTCAGAACTCATCCTCAAGCCCATCAAGCCCAAACCACCAATGACACCCGCACAGTCGCGCATTGCGGGACTGCAACAAAGAGTCAAACAGGACAGGGAGCGGCTACAGCAGGAACGACAACAACAACGGCAGCAGCGCGAAGCTGAACGCTTGCGTAAACAGCGACAGACTGGGTGATGTCACTGCGCTGTTCGACTTGAATTCTGTCGAACGTGGCGAAATCAGCGTGGTTCTGCTGCAGAAAGTGCGTGTTCTGCAATCGCGTCTGCACACACACGACAGGCATAGCTGAAATGCCACCGCACTAAATCGCCCTGCACTGCACGCCGTTCTGCGCTGCAATCATGTCGACTGCACTGCTGATAGTGCGTGCGCTGTAGCAGTGATTTGATGCGCTGCTGCGCGTGCTACGCAGTCAGTTGGGAATCAACATGCCATCTTTGACGTAGTAGCCAGCCAACGCATTGCTAACCATCTTGTCCACTGTGGTGTGATAGTAGGTTTTCTCTATCTGCGCGATGCTGGTTCCACACATCTCTGCAACGGTTGCTGGTGGCAAGTTGCTGTTCACTCGCTGTGTGATGAAGTAGTGTCTGAAGCTGTATGGCACTAAGCCACGTGCTGCAACATCAGTAATTTTTGATAATTCAATCAGCTTGTCGAAGTGGATGCCAATTGCACGCGGCGTGATTGCTGTTTTTCCGTCCACTGAAAAAACCAGTTCATCACGCACAGCGCGTATCAAATCACGTTCCGTAATCTTGCCAGTGTGTCGCTGCCGAGTGAGTTGCAGTAAACCGCGCACATAGCCGCTGTCTTTGACTGCGAACTTGCGTGTCTTGCGAACCTTACTTGTTTCGCCACGCACTGTGACACGTATGATGTCGAATGGCTTAGTGCGCGCCTCAACACGCTCCATGTCTTCAATGTCACTCCACTTCAACTGCAGTTGTTCTCCACGCCGTAAGCCAGTGACTAGCGAAAAGCCCAAGTAGTAGCCGCACACTGCCTTCATCACGTCGTTGGCAGCAGACAAGTTTTGTTCTGCATCAGCAATGTAGCTGGCTAGTTCTGCAGTCCAGCGCGCAATCTCCGCATCTGTAAACGTGTTGCGTCGATTGGCTTCTAAACCCCTGTCGATTGCTTTGAGCTTCTTAAAATCAAAGCCGTCAATGTGCGTTTCTCGCCGCTTGTGCAACCACACCATCATTGCATTTATTGTGCTCTGCTCGTTCTCTACAGTTGTCTGACTGATTCGCAGTTTCTCGCCAGCTTTAGACTTAGTGCGTCGTGCAAAGTATTCTTCGCAGTCCGTACGCTCCATTTCCTTCAGCTTTGAGTCTCTGCCAATGATGTTGAGCCAGTGTTGTAGATGCGTGCGAATAGTCGCGTATCTGCCACTGACAATGAAGCCGTTCACCACATCCACTCTGCGATGTTCGAGATACAAGTCCACGCCCATCTTTGCAGTGATGGAGAAGTACGCCTTGCCCTGCAACTGCATCGCCATCACTTCGTGATAGTGCAGCTTGCCTTTGTCTATGGCAGTGCTTCTGTTGCGTGTCTTTAGGCTGAAGCGTGCGTACTTGCGTTCCTTCGCCAGCCAAACCCGCATCTGCCAATATTCGCCGCGTTTGTAGACCAGTGCTTCATCATAGATTTGCACTTCGTCTTCTGCGAACTGGGTTTTCTTCAGTGCCATAAATCTTGCGAGTAGCCACGCTATTAAGTGGCTGCTCAACCTGTGTAAGTGTTCGTGCTAGTTTAAATTCAGCCAGCTTGAAGAACAACAGGTTAGCGCGGGTTGTGAAACTTTTGTGCAACTAAAAAAGCGTTATAGAACAACACTCTAGCGCCAAATAGTCACTCCCACTCGATCGTGGCCGGCGGCTTGCTGCTCACGTCGTAAGTGACCCGGTTGATCCCGCGCACCTCATTGATGATGCGGCTGCTCACCTTCTTCAGCAGGCTGTACGGC
>JARXAJ010000199.1 GCA_029865965.1 Aquabacterium sp. | reverse complement strand
CGGCAAAGCGCAGAACGTTCATGGTGGGCAGGTCTGGAAGTGGAAAAACCGGGGCGGCCACCCGGGCGGGTGGCACGGCAACAGCCGCGAGTTTCGCAGAGCCACCTGACAACACCGCCGCAACCGGGTTACAGCGCCCCGGGCCGGGGGGGCACCGGCCCGGGGCGGCTACCAGCCCAGGCCCAGGCGCAGCGCCAGCAGCACGGCCGTGCCGACCAGGATGGTGCCCAGGATGCCGCGCTGCCAGAAGAACCAGGCCGCCCCGGCGGCGGCGGCGTACAGGCGGGCGTCTTGCCAGGTGGTGATGAGCTGGCCCTGCGTCATCACCACCTCGGGCAGCACCACGGCGGCCAGCGCCGCCAGCGGGGCGTAACGCAGGCCCTGCTGCAGCCAGTTCGGCAAGGGGATGTCGCGCTCGGGCAGGATGAAAAAGCCCCGCGTCACCAGCGTGATGACGGCCAGGCCCGCGATGGTGAGCAGCGCTTCCCAGGTGTCCATCAGGTCTGGTCTTCCACGGGCTGCGCCGGTTTCGGCGCCGTGTGGTCCAGGAGCAGGCCCACGGCCACGGCCGCGGCGATGGCGACCAAGATGTTCAGCTTCAGCGGCAGTGCATAGGCCGCCACGGCGGCACTGCCGGCCACGGCCGCGGCCACCCACGAGGCCTTGCCGCTGAGCAAAGAACACAGCAGGCCGATGAGCGCCAGCGTGCCCGCAAACCCGATGCCCCATTGCGTGGGGATGGCGTCGCCCAGCGCGATGCCCAGCAAGGAGGGGATCTGCCAGGAAAACCAGTTGATGGTGGTGCCGCCCCAGAAGTAGGGCATTTGCTCGGGCGCCGGTTTCGGGTCCGGAAAGCGGCGCATGAAGATCACGTAGTTCAGGTCGGCCGTGAAGTAAGCGACGCTGGCGCGGTCGCGCAGCCGCAGGTGGGCCAGGTAGGGCCGCCACTGCGTGCTGAAGATGACAAAGCGCAGGTTCAGGCAGAAGGCCGTGGCCCAGACCACCCAGATGGGCGCACCGCTGGCCATCAGCGGCAAGGCCGCCAACTGGGCCGTGCCGGCGTAGACCGTCAGCGACATCAGCACCGCCAGCGGCACGTCCAGGCCGCTCTTGACCATGGTGACGCCGGTGATCAGACCCCAGGCGGCGATGCCGATGGCCACACCGGCCATCTCCTGGGCACCGCGCCGAAATTCAGGGTGGCGCCAGCCGTGAAAAAGAAACATGCCGCGATTGTCACACCGCGGCATGAAACCGGCCCTCTGGAGCGGAGGCCGGGGAGGAGTAAACGGTGGGGCCGTACAGGCGCGCGTGGCGCTGTCAGGCCGGAGCCAGGGGCGGCTTCAACGCCGCCCGAGTTTCACTTCTTGGTCAGCGTGCCGCTGCCGGCCATGGACACCTTCATGGTCTGGGCGTTGCCGGTGTAGACCACGTCGCCGCTGCCGGCCACCGAGACCGACAACGACTTGTTGGCGTTGACGCTGGCGTCGCCGCTGCCGGCGATCTTCACGGTCACGTCGTCGGCGGTCAGGCCGCTGAAGTTGGCGTCACCGCTGCCGCTGATGCTGATGGCCACGCTGCGCGAGCTGCCGGTGGCCGCCACGTCGCCGCTGCCGGCGATGCGCAAGTCGGTGCTGTCGGTGCTCAAGCCGTTGAGCTTGGCGTCGGAAGAGCCGGCCAGCGTCAGCTTGAAGCTGGGCGTCTTCAGGCCGTTCAACACGATGTCGCCAGAACCGGACGAACTGATGGCGTTGAGCTTCACCACGTCGATGGCCACGCTGATGGTGCCGGTGTTCCACATGCGCTCACCCTTTTTCATGCGGATGACCAGCGTGTTGTTCTCGACCACGGTCTCCACCAGGGGCAGCACCTTGTCGTCGGCGGTGACGGTGACGGCGGCCTTGTCGGTCTGGCGCACGGTCAGGTCCATGTCCCCGTTGGTGCTGATGGCTTCGAACGCGGCCACGGTGCGCGCTTCGGTACCGGCCAGGGCCTCGGGGCTGTGCAGGGCTGCAGCGGCCAGGGCCAGGGCGAGCAAAGGGGTGATCAGCTGTTTCATGGTGCGTTCCTCCGTGTTGATGGAACGCACTGTGCCTGCTGCAGGCGGCGGTGTGGGCCGCCTTGCGATCAATTGCAGGTTGGGGCGACGTGTTGCGCCAGATCAGGTGCCAACGGTGAATGGCGCCTTGAGCCCCACCCAAGCCTGAGGGGCGCCTAGAGGGGTGACGCAGGCCAGTTTTGGTGCTGCGTCGCAAAAATCTCAGCCTCCAGCGCCAGCCAGCGGACAGCGTAATCCGGCAGTTCAGGCGGACGGGGTTCTTCGCCAAAGAGCTTGGCATATTGCGCCCACATCAACGGCGTCGTGATGATGCCGTGGCGCTTGCGCACACCCGTGCCCTTGACCAGGCCCTTGGCGGCCGCTGTGCCATTCGGGTGGATGAAGACGAACTCGAACACATGCCAGTACGGATCACAGCCCAGGTAGCGCATGCGCAGCGTGTAGCGCGCAAAGGGCTTGAGCTGGCGCCGGAACGTCATCAGCACACCACCGGCCATCAGCGCCCCACCCATGCTGCGAATGGTGCGGAAGAAGCCCGAACGCACCACGGCCTCGACGATGCCCAAGTCCAGCACCGTCATGAAACGGCCGTTGTTCATGTGCAGGTTGGCGTCCAGGTCGTTGGGCAGCACACAAAGCTTGAGTTCAATGGTGTCGCTCATTTGCAGCTTGCTGCGGAACAGCGCGCGCACGAACACCCAGATCAGACGCAGGTACAGGCTCAAGACCTTCGCTCCTCGACGGCTTTGGGCGGGGCGGCGTCCGTCAGCGGGTCGCGCGCCTGTGCATCTGCACCGTCCTCCAACACGCCCCAGACTTGCCCGAAAAAGCGCAAGGTCTGTATGGTCCACCAGCCCGGATCGGGCTGCGACCAACCGTGGCCGAAGCGGGCATGCGTGGGCCTATGGTGGTGGTTGTTGTGCCAGCACTCACCAAAGGACAGCGGCGCCATCCAGGCACAGTTGGTGCTGAAATCGCCGGTGTCGTGGGGACGGCTGCCGAAGGTGTGGCAGACAGAATTGATGGCCCAGATGAACTGCGTCGACGCGACCATGCGCAGCACGCCGCCAAAGTAGAAACCGACCAAGGCCCCCTGCCGGGTGCCGGTCCACACCAGACCGATCAGCGTCGGCAACAGCAGGCCGGCCAGCAGACACCACAGGTAGGCGTCGTTGATGCGGCTGATCAGCGGGTCGGTTCGCAGGTCGGCCGCATAGCGTGTTGGCATGGGCACGGCGTGGTCGGTGGCCCAGCCCACATGTGCGTACCAAAAGGCCTGCCATGGATGGCGCGGCTTGTCCTGGGCAGCGGCGCGCGGCGAATGCGGATCACCCGGTTGGTCTGAGAAGCTGTGGTGCCGCCGGTGCAGCGCTGTCCAGTAGATGACCGGCCCTTGGCCTGCCGTCTGCCCGGCAATGGCCATGACGGCGCGCAGCCACGGTTTGGCGCGGAAC
The DNA here is from genome assembly GCA_029865965.1 of Aquabacterium sp. GTDB lineage: Bacteria > Pseudomonadota > Gammaproteobacteria > Burkholderiales > Burkholderiaceae_C > Pseudaquabacterium. The sequence continues at coordinate 2,561 of JARXAJ010000199.1, read as the reverse complement.
GCGCGGTGCGCGAAATGCCGGTGAAAACCCACCGACACGCCCAGGCAGCCCGCGATGGCACCACTCAGGGCAAACGTCAGCGCCGCCAGCGCCCACGGCATGTCAGCCGGAAGAAACGGCAGCAGCACCACCACCAACAGCGCCGGCAACAGCACGGTCTGGCGCGAGTGGCGAAGCTGCGCCTGCCGGATCTCGGGTGTGCGCAGCACCCAGCGGGCGGCGGAGCTGGTGGTGGTGTTGGGCCGGGCCTCAGACATGGTTGGCCTCCAGCACCAAGACGGCGTTGACGCCGCCAAAGGCAAAAGAGTTGGACAGCGCGATGCGCCGCTCAGTGCCAGCAGGCAGCGCTGTCACCTCACGCGGCAGCCAGATGCCCTGGCAGTCGTCGGCGACCCCGCGGCAGTGGGGGTTGCCGGGCAGTTGGCCCCGGCGAAGCGCCTAGACCGTGACGATGGCCTCCAGTGCGCCAGAACCACCGATCATGTGGCCATGCAGCGCCTTGGTCGAACTCACGGGCACGCTGGCGGCAAACGCGCCCAGTGTCTGCACAAGGGCCTGGGCCTCGCTGCTGTCGCCCGCTGCCGTGGCCGTGCCGTGCGCGTTGACGTAACACAGCTGGTCGGCCCGCACGCCGGAACGGGCCAAGGCCTGGGCCATCGCCTTGGCTTGGGCCGGGCTGTCGGGGCGGGAGATGTGGGCGGCGTCGGTCGTGTGGCCGTGGCCCAAGACCCAGCCCAGCACCGTGGCACCCCGTCGGGCCGCGCTGGCCTCGGATTCGAGCACCAGGCTGGCCGAACCCTCGGAGATGGCGAAGCCGCAGCGGTCGGCGCTGAAGGGGCGGCAGGAACGGGCAGGGTCGGTCGGGTCGGCCGACGCGATCGCCTGCGACATCTGCCAGCCGCGCAGGCCGGCGGGTGTCTGCATGCTCTCGGTGCCACCCACCAGCACGGCATCGACCTCGCCGGCTGCGATCTGGCGGGCACCCTGGGCGATCGCCAAGGCCGACGAAGAACAAGCCACGCTCAGTGTCGTCGACGGCCCCAGCACGCCCAGCAGGTGCGCCACATGAAAGGCCGCAGCGCTGGGCATGGTGTAGGGCACCGTGGTCGGGCGCACACGCTTTTTCTGCAGCGCGAACAAGTCCCGAAAGGCGGTGTCCAGCGTCGAAAAACCACCCACAGAGGTGCCCCAGATCAGCGGCAACTCGTCCAGCGCCAGCGGCTCGCGCGCCGCCGCCTGGGCCAGCGCCTGCTGGGCGGCGGCAACGCTGAAGAGGCTGACACGGTCGACGCCCAGCAGTTTGTGCGCAGGCACGCCAGGCACGGCGAAGTCATCGGGGCATACGCCGCCGGCAATGCTGCCCAAACCATATTCGGGCACGGCGGGCAGTGCGACGATGCTGGACGAATGCGCCAGCATCTGCGCCATCAGCGCTGGAACGCTCAGGCCACTGGGGCAGATGACGCCGTAGCCGGTGATGCAGACCCTCACGGTGTCGCAGGCTGGCCGGCGTGCGCGGCAATGTAGGCCGCGATGTCGTTCAAGGTGTTCAAACCCTGCTTGAGGCTTTGTTCGTCGGCGATCGCAACCCCGTACAGGTCCTCGATCTCGAAAGCGAGTTCGGCCATGCCCAGCGAATCAACGCCTTGGTCCCTGACCGGGCCCGCAGGATTGATGTCGCCGGGCTGTTTGCCCAGGGACTTGGCAACCATGCCCAGCAGTTGCTCGAGGACGGCGGTCGACGTCAGGGATGTGGCGGGCAGGTTCATGCAGGGCGACCTCTAGGAACAACGGGCGGACTCGGTGCGAGCGCCGGCATTGTTGAAGGTAAGCACGGCGCATGCCATCCCTTGCCTGCGTGGAAACGGGTCGGTCTGTGGCCTGGGATTCGGGTCTGCCGTCCCGGCACGTCATCACATGCGAACCGGCCGTGTAGAGGCCATGGGTTCAGGCCCTCAGTGGCCCTTCTTGCCGTGCGCCGCAGCCGGTGCCGCCTCTTCACCTTCAGGCGCCGAGGCCGGCGCACTGGCCGGCGGTGCAGGTTTGTTGACCGGGATGACGGGCTTGACCTCTTCGATCTTGTTTTCCCGCATGTAGTCGTTCATCTCTTTCCAGCCCGCGAACACCGCGCCCTTGTCGGCTTTCTTGTTCAGCGTGTAGCAGTCTTCGATGGCACGGCCGGCGTGGCGGCAGGCGGCGCCGACGGCCTTGCCGGTGGCTTCGTTGCGGCTGGCCACGGCCGTGGCCGATTCGATGCCCAACTGGTCGCAGCCCGCCAGCCACAGCGGGCTACAGCACAACAACAGGGACAGGCGACGGCGCATGGGCAAACCACAAGAGATGACAGGTTGGTATCGGCCCGCCGCCGTGGCAACTTGAATGCCCCCGAACGGGCTGGGCCCGCCGTGGCAGGCCCGCACTGTCGCTCAGCCCAGCACCGCGCCCGGCGCCAGAGGCCAACCCCGCAGGAAGTCGGCCGCGGCCAGGCGGCGCCCGCCCGTGCGCTGCAGCACCTGCAGTCGCAGGGCACCTTCGCCACAGGCCACGGTGAATTCACCGGT
>JARXAJ010000040.1 GCA_029865965.1 Aquabacterium sp. | reverse complement strand
GCACCCAGACCCTGGCCGACCTGGCCGGCCTGCCACGCGCCCTGCGGCGGCTGATGGGCTGACCGCTTGGCCAACCAGGCACGCAAGCCACCCACACAGTTGCAGCCTTGTGCGCTGCGGCCCGAAGCCAGACACTTGGGGCCATGTCGCCAAGCAGCCCACCCAACTCGGTGCTCACCACCACACCGCGCACCCGCGCCATCTCTGAAAGCCCACGCCTGGCAGCGCGCGCGGTCGACCTGCTGCAGCGGTTTCGCGCCTTCGTGCAGCTGGACGCGCAGGACGCTGCCACCGTGGTGGCCTACCTGCGTGAGGTGAGTTACGGCCCGGGCGAGGTGCTGTTCCGTGCCGGTGACACCCAGGCGGTGGCCCACCTGCTGCTGCTGCTGGAGGGCGATGTGTCGGTGGAAACCGGCACCAGCCTGCCGGGCATGGAAGTGCCGATCGTGGTGCTGGGCGCGGGCTCGGTGCTGGGCGAGATGGCTGTGCTCGACGGCGCGCCGCGCTCGGCCACCTGCACGGCAGTCACGGCGGTGCAGGCCGCCGGCCTGGCCCGGCGGGGGCTGGAGCGCCTGATCGACGAGCACCCCAAGGTGGCCGCCCGGCTGATGGTGGTGCTGGCCCAGCACATGGCCGAGCGTCTGCGCGCGCTGGACGACCAATTGCGCATGTACGGCCAGATCCACGCAGCGATGCGCCCGGGCGCCTGACCCGGCCGCCAACGCCCGGCTGGCCCCGCCGGGCAGCAACGGCCCAGGGCCGGCCCGTTGCTGCCGGCGGCCCGCAACGGCGCTGGATGGTCTTTTGACAAAGCCGGCGCAGGGTCGGCTGGCGCCATCCACAATCTGCCGCCCGCGCAAGCACCGGCCCATCCTGGCCGACACCCGCGGTACCCAAGGATCGAGCCCATGTTGATGAAGTCTGCCGATGCAGCCCAGCGCACTGCAGCGCTGGATCCGAACGCGCCAGTGGCGCTGGTCATCGGCAGCGGTTTTGGTGGTCTGGCTGCTGCGGTGCGCCTGGCAGCGCGGGGTTGGCGGGTGCAGGTGCTCGAGAAGCTGGACGCACCCGGCGGCCGCGCCCGGGTGCACCGCGTCGACGGCTACATCTTCGATGCCGGCCCGACCATCATCACCGTGCCGTTCCTGCTGGAAGAGCTGTGGGCCCTGGCCGGGCGCAAGCTGGCCGATGACGTCGAGCTGCGTCTGCTCGACCCGTTCTACAGGGTGCGGTTCCCCGACGGCGACCACTTCGACTACAGCGGCGACCCCGAGCGCATGCGCGCCGAGGTGCTGCGCATCGACCCCACGGCCGGGCCGGGCTACACCGCATTCATGGCCGAAGCCGACCTTTGCTACAAGCTGGGCTTCGAGGCCCTGGGCTGCCATGCCTTCGACAACCTGGGCGACCTGTTCAAGGCGGTGCCGGCGATGGCGCGCATGAAGGGCTGGCGCAGCCTGCACGGCATGGTTGCCAAGCACCTGTCGCACCCCAAGCTGCGCAAGGCCATGAGCCTGCAGTCCCTGCTGATCGGCGGCAACCCGTTTTCAGTGACCTGCGTGTATGCGCTGATCAACGCGCTGGAGCGGCGCTATGGCGTGCACTGGGCGATGGGCGGCACCGGCGTTCTGGTCGACGGCCTGGTGGACTTGATCGAAGGCATGGGCGGCAGCCTGCGCACCGGCGCAGAAGTGCGCCGCATCGATGTCACCGACGGCCGCGCCAGCGGCGTGACGCTGGCCAATGGCGAGCACCTGCCGGCCGACATCGTGGTCAGCAATGCCGACACCGCCTGGACCTACAAGAACCTCATCGACGCCAAGCACCGCAAGGTCTGGACCAACGCCAAGATCGAGGGTGGCAAGTACTCGATGAGCCTGTTCGTCTGGTACTTCGGCACCAACAAGCGCTTCGAGGACGTGCCGCACCACATGATGGTGCTGGGCCCGCGCTACGAGGCGCTGTTGAAGGACATCTTCAAGCGCCACCACCTGGCCGATGACTTCAGCCTGTACCTGCACCGCCCCACCGCCACCGACACGTCCATGGCGCCAGAAGGCTGCGACACCTTCTATGTGCTGGCGCCGGTGCCCCACCTGCAGAGCGGGACCGACTGGGCTGCCCAGGCCGAGCCCTACCGCGCAGCGATTGCAGAAGCCCTGGACAAGACCGTGCTGCCCGGCCTGCGCGATCACCTGACGGTGTCGTTCGTGACCACGCCGCAAGACTTCCAGGACAATCTGCTGTCGTACAAGGGCGCGGCGTTCGGGCTGGAGCCGCTGCTGCTGCAAAGCGCCTGGTTCAGGCCCCACAACCGCAGCGAAGACGTGGCGGACCTGTTCATGGTGGGTGCCAGCACGCACCCGGGTGCCGGCATCCCGGGGGTGCTGATGTCGGCCAAGGCACTGGAGACGGTGCTGCCCGACGTGGCCACGGTCAAACGACGGGCCTGATGCAGGCGCGCCCCCTGCTGCTGGAGCAGACCCTCGCGGTGGCGCAGCGCCTGCTGCTGGAGCAATGGCGCCAGCGCCGGGGCCTGATCTTCTGGGCGGTGTTCCCCGCAGCGATGATGCTGTTGTTCGGTCTGGTCTATGCCCACAACGCCAGCATGCGTGCCGGGCTGGACGCCGCGGCGGCCGGCATCCTGATGGGTGCGGCGCTGTTCTTCAGCTGCCTGGGCGGCACGGTGGCCATCATCGCCGCCGAGCGCGAGCGCCGCACCCTGCGCCGCCTGCTGGCCTCACCCCTGCAGCCGGCGGCCTACTTTCTGGGCGTGGTGCTGGCGCAGCTGTTGCTGGCGGCCGTGCAGGTGGTGATGCTCTACAGCATCGCCTGGCTCATCGGCGCGCGCTACCACGGCAGCCTGTGGCTGGGCGGCTTGATCCTGCTGCTGTCGGTGTTTGCCTATGTCGGCATGGGCTTCTTTCTGGGCGCACGCTTTGCCCGGCGCAGTGAAGAGGTGGTGGTGGCCCTGTCGGCCATCGGCGTGCCGCTGCTGGTGCTGGGCGGCACCTTCTTCCCGCTGGAAATCATGCCAAGCGCCATGCAGGCGGTGGCCCAGCTCAACCCCATGCTGCACATGAACCAGGCCTTCAAGGGTGTAGCCGCGTATGGCCAGGGCGTGGCGGCGTTGCGCTTCGAGCTGGCCTTCCTGGTGGTGTTCTCCGGCCTGTCGCTGGTGCTGGGTGTGCGGTCATACCGGCATCTGCTGGTGCTGGAGCAGCGGCCATGACAGTGGCCAACATGTCGGCCAACACAGCGGCCCTGCAGATCGACGGCCTGCACAAGCGTTTTGGCAGCCGCCTGGTGCTGGACGGCTTTGGCCTGCAGGTGGCACGTGGCGAGGTCGTGGGCCTGCTGGGCCCCAACGGTTGCGGCAAGTCCACGGTGCTCAACATCGTCTGCCAGCTGCTGCAGGCCGATGCCGGCCAGGTGCAGCTGATGGGTGAACCGCTGCACCAGCCCGGCGCACGTGCGCGGGTGGGCCTGTGCGCGCAAGACTGCGCCCTCTACCCCGACTTGCTGCCGGCGGAGAACCTGCACTTCTTCGCCCGCCTGCACGGCTTGCCCGCTGCGCAGCGCCATGCCCGGGTGGCGCAGTTGATGGACCGCTTCGGCCTGGGCCCGCATGCGGCCACCCGCGTGGGCCGGCTCTCGGGGGGGTGGCAACAGCGCCTGCACCTGGCCGTGGCGCTGGTGCACAGCCCGCAGCTGCTGGTGCTGGACGAACCCACGGCCGCCGTCGACGTGGCGGCGCGGCTGGACCTGTGGCGCCTGATCGACGGGCTGCGCGAGGCCGGCACCACCATCTTGCTGACCACCCACCAGCTGGCCGAGGCCGAGCACCTGTGCAACCGTGTGGCGCTGATGCAGGGCGGCCGGGTCGTGGCCCAGGGCAGCGTGCCCGAGCTGCTGGCCCGCGTGCCCGGCCAGGCGGTGGCCAGGCTGCAATCGCGTGACAGCGCGGCCACGGTGCAACGCGCGCAGCGCCTGGGCTGGGCGGTGCGCCAGCGCGCCGGGCAGCTGAGCTGCCTGCTGCCGCGCCATTTCAGCCTGCGCGAGGTGGTGGACGCGCTGGACGGCCCCGAGGTCAGCGCCGTCAGCGTGCAGGCCTTGACACTGGAAGACGCCTACCTGGAAGTGGTGGGCGACGGAGCCGGCCTGGCTTAGCGCCCGGGCAGCAGCGGTGCCGCGCCCGGGGGCGACGGGCTCACAGCGAGGGGTCGATCAGCACCTTGGCGCCAGTATTGCGGGCGGTGTAGAAGGCCACCGTGTCAGCCTGCAACGCACCGGCCAGTGACACGGTGCGGGCATAGCTGCTGGCAAAGGTGGTCTTCAGCTCGGCCGCCACCCGCTCGCGCAGGGCTTGCGCGGCCTGCGGGCCGATCTTCTGCAGGAACGGGAACAGCAGCCAGCCGCCAATGCCCCAGGCCATGCCGAAAGTGCGGGTGACCTCGGTGGGCCGGGTATCGAGCATGCCGTACAGGTAGACCTGCTTGTGCACCGCCGATCCATAGCGGCTGTACTCCTTGGCATTGCGGTTGATGGCCGCCTCCATGCACTGCAGGATCTGCCCGGCCAGGGTGCCGCCGCCGGTGGCGTCGAACGCGAGGGTGGCGCCGGTGGCAGCCAGCGCGTCGGTCAGGTCGGCCATGAACGTGGGCGCGCTGCTGTCGCACACGTACTGGGCGCCGATGCCGCGCAGCAGCGCCGCTTGCTCGGACTTGCGCACGATGTTGACCAGGCCGATGCCGTCCTTCTGGCAGATTTTGTTCAGCATCTGGCCCAGGTTGCTGGCCGCGGCGGTGTGCACCAGGGCGGTGTGGCCCTCGCGCCGCATCGTCTCGACCATGCCCAGCGCGGTGAGCGGGTTGACGAAGCACGACGCGCCATCGGCCGCCGTGGCGTCGGCCGGCAGCACCAGGCACTGGCTGGCGGGCATGGCGCGGTACTGGGCATACATGGCGCCGCCGATCACCGCCACCGTCTTGCCCAGCAGGGCCTGGGCGGCGGGCGATGCGCCGGCCGCCACCACCAGGCCGGCGCCTTCATTGCCCACCGGCAGGCTCTGGCCCATGCGCGCGGCCATGGCGGCCATGGCGCGTTCCGGGATGGGCGCGGTCAGCACCGGCCGGTCGGCCGTGCCGGCCACCGCCACCGCCGCCAGGTTGCCGGCGCCAAACAGCAGGCCG
>JARXAJ010000265.1 GCA_029865965.1 Aquabacterium sp. | reverse complement strand
GCCGGGCGGCCATGCGCTGCTGTGCCTGAATGCGCCCGAGCTGGGCCCGGGCTTTCTGCAAGATGGCCTGGCTGCCGAGGCGCCCGGCCTGCAATTCGTCGAGCGCCTGGCCAATCCGCCGGCATTTGCCGATGTGTCGCCCGACCGGGCGCTGAAGGTGCTGGTGGTGCGCGCGCCGGATGGCGGGGCGCCAGGCTGAGCTCTGTTCAGAGCGCCGGCAACACCGTGCCGGCGCAGCTGCCGAAGCCGATGCGCCGCGCGCCAGGCCGGCTGCAATGGCCGGCCAGGACCAGCGTGTCCCCGTCCTGCAGGAATGTGCGCTGCTCGCCGTTGGGCAGGGTGATCGGCTGCTTGCCGCCCTGCGACAGCTCCAGCAGCGAGCCGGCCTGCGCCGGCGTGGGGCCGCTCAAGGTGCCCGAGCCCAACAGGTCGCCCGGCCGCAGGTTGCAACCGTTGACCGTGTGGTGGGCCACCAGCTGGCCTGGCGTCCAGTAAGCCGCCTGGGCGGCGCTGCTGGTCGACACCAACGTGGGCGGCAGGCCGGCTTCCCGCATGGCGGCGGTCTGCAGCAGCACCTGCAGCTGGATGTCGAGTGCACCGGCCGCGCGGTTGGCCGCACTGTCCAGGTAGGGCAACGGCTGCGGGTCACCGTCGGGCCGGGTGAATGGCGCGCGGAACGGCGCCAGCGCCTCCAGCGTCACCAGCCAGGGCGAGACGCTGCTGGCAAAGCTCTTGCCCAGGAACGGGCCCAGCGGCTGGTATTCCCAGGCCTGCAGGTCGCGGGCCGACCAGTCGTTGAACAGCGCCACGCCGAAGACCTGGTCGTCGGCGTCGTCGATGGCGATCGGCATGCCCAGCGCATTGCCGGCACCGATGAAGTAGCCCAGCTCCAGTTCCAGGTCCAGCCGCTGGCTGGGGCCGAAGCCGGGCGTGGTGGCACCCGCGGCGGGCGCTGTCTGCCCGCGCGGACGTCGGATCGGCGTGCCGCTGGGCACCACCGACGACGCCCGGCCGTGGTAGCCGATCGGCACCCACTTGTAGTTGGGCAGCAGTGGGTTGTCGGGCCGGAAGATCTTGCCCACCGCCGTGGCATGGTGGATGCCGACATAGAAGTCGGTGTAGTCGCCGATGCGGCAAGGCAGGCCCATCTCGACGCCAGACTGCGCCACCAGGCACGGTGCCAGCGCGGCCTGCTGGGGCGCGCCCGCCGCCAGGGCCTGTGACAGTGCCTGGCGCAGCGCGCGCCGGGCCGCGCCGCCCATGGCCATGAAGGCGTTCAGATCACCCGCTGCCAGCGGCACCAGCAGCGGCGGCACATCGGTGCCCCAGCCGGGCTGGGCGGCGGCCTGCTGCAGGTCGAGCACCTGGTCGCCGATGGCCACGCCGATGCGCCAGGCGGCGTCGCTACCGGTGCGTTGAAAGCGACCGAACGGCAGGTTCTGGACCGGGAAATCGGTGTCGGCCGCATTGGCAGACGCCACCCAGCTCATCAGTGCCGGGTCATGGGTGTGGTCAATTGAAGTCATCGGGAATCCTTCGTGCTGCGCACTGCGGAATTCGCCCTTCGGGCGGCCGGGCGGGCTCATGGCTTGAAATTGTTCTGCAGCGCCAACCAGCAGTCGGCATAACGCGCATCCAGCGCGCCGCAGCCCATCGCAAACGCGGTGGGTTTGAAGCGCCAGCGGCTTTCCAGCATGAAGGCCAGGGTGTGGTCGAGCTTGTGCGGCGCCAGCGTGGCGTTGCTGGCGCGGTCGAAGGCCTCGGCGTCGGGCCCGTGCGGCACCATGCCGTTGTGCAGGCTCATGCCGCCGGGCTTGAAACCTTCGGGCTTGGCGTCGTACTGGCCATGCACCAGGCCCATGAACTCGCTCATCACGTTGCGGTGGTACCAGGGCGGGCGGAAGGTGTCCTCGCCCACCAACCAGCGCGGCGGGAAGATCACGAAGTCGCAATTGGCCGTGCCGGCGGTGTCGCTGGGGCTGGTCAGCACGGTGAAGATGCTGGGGTCGGGGTGGTCGAAGCTGACCGAGCCGATCACCATGAACCTGGCGGTGTCGTACTTCAGCGGCGCCAGGTTGCCGTGCCAGGCCACCACGTCGAAGGGCGTGCGCGGCTGGGTGGTGCGCCACAGCGCGCCGCCAGCGCGCCGGATGATCTCGTACGGTGCATCCTGCCGCGCTGCATACGCGGCCACCGGCGCCAGAAAATCACGCGGGTTGGCCAGGCCGTTGCTGCCGATGGGCCCCAGCTCGGGCAGGCGGAATGGCGCGCCGTGGTTCTCGCACACATAGGCGCGCGACGGGCCGCCGACCATCACGCTGAAGGCAATGCCACGCGGCAGCAGCACCACTTCACCCGGCGCTGCCTGCAGCACGCCCAGCTCGGTGACGAAGCGCAGCGTGCCCTGCTGCGGGATCACCAGCATCTCGCTGTCGGCATTGACCAGGGCACGGCTGTCCATCGACCGGTTCATCAGCGCCAGATGGGCGGCCATGCCGGTCTGGGCGTCGGGGTCGCCGTTGACGACGATGGTGCGCAGGCCGTCGACGAAATCCAGCGGGGCATCGGGGATGGCGACCGGATGCCAGCGCAGCGGGTCGGGCGGCACCGCCTGCCCCGCCGCAGCACCGGACAGCCAATGCGGCTGGTTGTAGGGCGCGTAGGCGCCGGTCACCACCGACGGCTGGCGGCGGTAGAGCCAGCTGCGCAGGTTGCTGTGGCGCGGTGCGGTGAAGGCGCTGCCTGAGACCAGTTCAGCCACCAGGCCCAGCGGCGCGCGCTGCGGGCTGTTGCGGCCCTGGGGCAGTGCACCGGGCACGGCCTCGGTGGCGAACTGGTTGCCAAAGCCCGACTGGTAGGCAAGTTCGGTCATGGAAGCATCCTCAAGATCGACGCAGTCATCAGGGCAGGGTCATCAGCGTCCGCTGGCGCGGGCCGCCGCCAGGGCCTGTTGCAGCACATCGAGCTGGCCGATGTGGTTGGCCAGCAGCAGCACCAGGCGCGCGTTCAGCGCATGGCTCTGGGCGTCGGTCAGGTCGCGGTGGGTCTCGATCAAGGCCTCGTAGAAGCTGTCGGGCGCGTCGAGGTTGGGGGCGGTGATCAGCGGCATCAGGCGTCTCCTGCGGGCAGCGCCAGGGCGCGGCGGAGCGCAGCGGCCACGTCGGCGGCGGTGGGCGCGCGCCAGCGGGCGCACACATGCTGGTCGGGCCGCAGCAGCACCACGGTGCCGGGGCGGGCGTCATAGCGCTCGGCGGCGGTGCCGGTGGCGCCGAGATGCACCAGATCGACCGGCACGATGCCTTCGGCACCAGCGGTGACGGCCGAGCCGTCGCCGCCGAACACCAGCGCGGCAAAGCCGTTGCCCTGCAGCCGGCGCAGCAGCCAGCCGCCGCTGTCGGCATCGGCCAGCGGCGCATCGACCGCCGGCGCACCGGGCACCATGGCGCCGGCAAACACATCGCAGTCGGCCGTGTTCAGCGGCGAGGCGTGCAGCGTGGCCGGCACCGACAGCCGGCCGCTGTTGACGATGCGGCGGGCGAACGGGTGGTGGCGCGCCAGGTCGAGCGTGGCGTCGCGGAACAGCCGCGAGATGGCGCTCTTGGGCGTGATGAAGTCGGTGGCGCGGGTGGAATTCAGCAGGTTCTCGTCGGCCGCGTCCTCGCGCTCGGGCCCGTAGCTGGCCAGCAGCGCCTGCGGTGCCACGCCGCGCAGCACCAGGTCGAGCTTCCAGCCCAGGTTGTCGGCATCTTGCACGCCCGAGTTGGCGCCGCGTGCGCCGAACGGCGACACGCCGTGCGCCGCATCACCGGCAAACAGCACCCGGCCGTGCACGAAGCGGTCCATGCGCAGGCAGGCGAAGGTGTAGACGCTGGCCCATTCCAGTTCATAGGCGACCTCGCGGCCCATGGCGGCGCGCAGCATCGCGTCAACCCGGGGGCGGATGCGCTCGGGCTGCTTCTCCACCTCGGGGTCGGCGTCCCAGCCCAGCTGGAAGTCGATGCGCCAGACGTTGTCGGGCTGGCGGTGCAGCAGCACACTTTGATTGGGGTGGAACGGCGGGTCGAACCAGAACCAGCGCTCGGCCGGAAAGTCCACCTGCATGCGCACGTCGGCGATCAGGAAACGGTCCTGGAAGACCCGGCCCTTGCTCTCCTGCCCCAGCAGCGCCCGCAAGCGCGAGCGTGACCCGTCGCAGGCCACCACCTGGTCGGCCAGCAGCTGGTAGCGGCCGTCGGGCGTGTCCACGTCCAGCAGCACGCCGTCGGCCTGCGGTGTGCAGCCGACCACGCTGTTCTGCCAGCGGATGGCAATGGCGGGCAGTTCGGCCGCGCGCAATGCAAGATAGGCCTCGGCGTAGTACTGCTGCAGGTTGATGAAGGCCGGCCGCTGGTGGCCCGGCTCGGGCAGCAGGTCGAAGCGGTAGAGCAGGTCGTGGCCGAAGAACACCTTGCCGACGTTCCACTGCACGCCCTTGGCCAGCATGGCATCGCCCACGCCCAGCCGGTCCCAGATCTCCAGCGTGCGCTTGGCAAAGCAGATGGCACGCGAACCGGTGGACAGCCTGTGGTCGTTGTCGAGCAGCAGCACCGGCTGGCCACGCTGGGCCAGGTCGATGGCCAGGCTCAGGCCCACCGGGCCGGCACCCACAACCACCACCGGGTGGCGCACCGGAGCCGGCGCGGCCTGGTCAGGGCTGCGGGCGTAGGTGAAGGCATGCGCCTGGATGGTGGCGCCGCTGCTGTCGTAGGTCAGCGCCGCCATGTCAGCCTTCCAGCGTGGCCCACATCTGCTGGTCGCGCTCGGCTGTCCACACCCGCGGGTCGCGGTACTGGGTGGCCTCGTCGTAGCAGCGGGTCACGTCGAACGGCATGCAGTGGTCGAAGATGACCCAGTGGCCGTACTTGGGCTTGAGCGCCGCATAGGTGGCCTTGTAGACGGCGTTCAAGTCCTTGCCGGCGGCCACGCCGGCCTGCACGTTGGCCCACACATCGCTGATGAAGTTGCGGGTGGCGTCCAGCCCGGCCTGCACCTGGGCGTCGCCCTTGAGCGCCGGGCCGCGGCCGGGCACCAGGGCCTGGGGCTTCAGGGCAGCGATGTTGCTGAGCGTCTGCGGCCAGTCCTGGAAGTAGGCGTCACCGGCATAGGGCGTGGCGTCGAACTCGACCAGGTCGCCCGACAGCAGGGTTTTTTCACCCGGCAGCCACACGACGGTGTCGCCCTTGGTGTGGCCGCGGCCCAACTGCAGCAACTGCACTTCCAGCTTGCCCAGCCACAGCGTCATCTTGCCGCTGAAGGTGATGGTGGGCCAGGTCATGCCGGCGGGCACCGTTTCGACATTGCGGAACAAGCGTGGGAAGCGTCCGATCTCGCTGGCCTTGTCGGCCTCTCCGCGTTCGACGATCAGGTCGTAGGTGTCCTGGCTGGCGATGATTTGCTGGGGCTGGTAGGCACTGGCACCCAGCACCCGCACCGCGTGGTAGTGGGTGAGCACCACGTACTTGATCGGCTTGTCGGTCACGGTGCGGATGCGGCGGATCACGTCGGCCGCCATGGCCGGCGTGGCCTGGGTATCGGCCACCAGCACCGCGTCGTCGCCGATGATGATGCCGGTGTTGGGGTCGCCTTCGGCGGTGTAGGCCCAGGCATGGTCTGACAGCTGGGCGAAGGTGACCTGCTTTTCTTCCAGGTCGGCTTGGCTGGCAAAGGCTTTGGTGTTCATGGCGTCTCCATCGGGTGATTGGTGCGTGCCGTCATATTCAACATTGACAAACGCGTTTGCATTTTAGAGTTGGAACGCGCCATGTCAATGTGGTTTGCAGGAATCCGGCTGCAGCTTCTGCGACATCGGCACGCTGGACATGGTGCTCCGGCTCGACCACATGGACTTGCACAGCCCGCCCGGGCAAGGCAAGTGGCAGTTGAAGCCGCTGGACCTGTCGCTGCGCGCGTTGGACCTGCACGCCGCTGCCGTGCTCAGCGCCAACTGGCCGCTGCCGCAGGGCCTGGGCGGGCTGCTGCAACTGCGCCCGTGCGAGGCACTGCTGCCGTGCCACCGACCGACGCTGCCGCTCAGATCGCCTGCAAGTGGACCCGCGCCGACAGCGCCGCCGCGCTTTCGCGCCGTTCGCTGTAGCGGTCGACCAGGTGCGGCGCCACGTCGCGGGTGAGCAGGGTGAACTTCACCAGCTCTTCCATCACGTCGACCACCCTGTCGTAGTAGGCCGATGGCCGCATGCGGCCGGCGTCGTCGAACTCCTGATATGCCTGGGCCACCGACGACTGGTTGGGAATGGTGAGCATGCGCATCCAGCGCCCCAGCACCCGCAGCTGGTTGACGGCGTTGTACGACTGCGAGCCGCCCGACACCTGCATCACCGCCAGGGTCTTGCCCTGGGTGGGCCGCGATGCGCCCAGGTTCAGCGGCAGCCAGTCGATCTGCGCCTTGATGACGCCGGTCATCGCCCCATGGCGCTCTGGCGATGTCCACACCATGCCTTCGGCCCAGGTGGCGGCGTCGCGCAGTTCCTGCACCTTGGGGTGGCTGTCGGGCGCGCCGTCGGGCAACGGCAGGCCGGCGGGGTCGAAGATGCGCACCTCACCCCCCATGGCCTGCAGCAGGCGCGCCGCCTCCAGCGTCAGCAGCTTGCTGTAGGAGCGTTCACGCAGCGACCCATACAGCAACAAAAAGCGCGGCGCGTGGGCCGACGCTGCCGCGCCGGCCAGCTGCGCATTGCCAGGCCGCTGGAACAGGGCTGCGTCGAGGTTGGGCAGATCAGGCACGGCACGGGGCTGGGTGGGGTCTGGGTGCATGGACAGGCAGGCAATCTCAGGTCGGGAACCAGTGGCGGGTGCGGTTGGCAACAGCCACCAGGGACAGCATCACCGGCACTTCCACCAGCACGCCCACCACGGTGGCCAGCGCCGCGCCCGAGTGCAAGCCGAACAGCGAGATGGCCACGGCCACTGCCAGCTCGAAGAAGTTGGAGGTGCCGATGAGGCAGGCCGGCGCGGCGATGCTGTGCGGCAGGCGCAGCTTCCAGGCGGCGAAGAACGACAGCGCGAAGATGCCGTAGCTCTGCAACACCAGCGGCACCGCGATCATCCCGATCACCAGTGGCTGGTCGATCAGGGTGCGGGCCTGGAAGCCGAACAGCAGCACCACGGTGGCAATCAGGCCGCCCACCGACCAGGGCTTGAGCGCCGCCACGCCCCGGGCCAGGCGCGGCAGGCCGCCCGAGCGCAGCCACAGGTGGCGGGTGGCCACTCCGGCGGCCAGCGGCAGCACCACGTACAGCATGGTCGCCAGTGCCAGCGTCTGCCAGGGCACGGTGACATCGGTCGCCCCCAGCAAAAAGGCCGCGATCGGCGCAAATGCGACAACCATGATCAGGTCGTTCACCGACACCTGCACCAGGGTGTAGGCGGCGTCGCCCTTGACCAGCTGGCTCCAGACGAACACCATCGCCGTGCAGGGCGCCACGCCCAGCAGGATCATGCCGGCGATGTATTCACTGGCCGACCGGGGGTCGACCCAGGACGCAAAGATGTGCTCGAAGAACAGCACCGCCAGCGCCGCCATCGTGAACGGCTTGACCAGCCAGTTGACCACCACGGTGAGCACCAACCCGCGCGGGCTCTGGCCCACGGTCTTGATCGACGCGAAGTCGATCTGGATCATCATCGGGTAGATCATCACCCAGATGAACACCGCCACCACCAGGTTGACATGGGCGATCTCCAGCCCGGCCACCACCTGGAACACACCCGGCGCCAGCAAGCCCAGGCCCACCCCCGCCAGCATGCCCAGGCCGACCCAGACGGTGAGATAACGCTCGAAGAGACCCATGTGGTGGATTGTCGTGCGCGGCGGGCCTGGCCAGTACTGCCGATCCTTGCCCGCTGGCCTGCGGCCTCAGCAATCGGCGCAGCGGGCCACAGAAATCGCATCGCAGGGCGCACCGCCGCAGCAATGGGCCACCAGATAGGCCATCAGGTCGTTCATGTGGGCCAGCTGGGGCCGGTAGATCAGGTGGCGGCCATCACGCTGCTGCGACACCAGGCCGGCATGCGCCAGCTCCTTCAGGTGGAAGGACAGCGTGGACGCGCTCACGTCCAGCATGGCGGACAGCACGCCCGGCGTCAGCCCGCCGGGCCCGGCACCCACCAGCGCGCGGAAGATGCGCAGCCGCATGCCCTGGGCCAGTGCCCCCAGGGCAGCGACGGCGGTGGTCTCGTCCATGGTGGTTGCTCCTTCAATGGGCGGCTGGCGTGGCAGACAGGCCGCGTTGCACCGGCAGGCCCAGGGTCACGGCCCAGCAGATGGCCAGCATCACGCCCGACCCCGCCAGGGCACCGACCAGGCCGAACTGCTGGTACAGCAGCCCCGACATCAGCGTGCCGGAGAACCGGCCCAAGGCATTGGCGGCGTAGTAGAAACCGACGTCTTCGGCCGCCTTCTCGCTGCCGGCATAGACCAGGACCAGGTACGAATGCACCGACGAATTGACGGCAAAGGCCACGCCAAACACCGCCAGGCCGGCCACCACCACCCATTCCAGGTGCGGCACCCGGGCCAGCACCAGGCCGGCCAGCACCATCGGCACCACGGCCAGTGCCGCGGACCAGGCACGGGCGGCAGGCACCTCGCTGCTCAGCCCGTCATCGCTGCGGCGCACGATGTGGGGCGCCAGGCCCTGCACCACGCCATAGCCGATGGTCCACAAGGCCAGGAAGGCGCCCACCATGGTGAAGGTCCAGCCGGCCGAATACAGGAACACCGGCACACCGACGACGAACCACACATCCCGCGCGCCGAACAGCATCACCCGCGCAGCCGCCAGCAGGTTGATGCCGCGGTTCTTGGCAAACAGCTCCTTGGCCGAGGCCGATGCCTTGCTCTTGCCCATCAGCGGCGGCACAAAGGCCAGCACGCCGCCCAGCACCAGTGCCAGCAGGCCCGCCATCACCCACAGCGCGTGCTGGAAGCCCAGTACCTGCAGCAGCAGGCCACCCAGGAAGAAGCCCACACCCTTCATGGCGTTCTTGCTGCCGGTGAAGAAGGCCACCCACTTGAACAGCTGGCCCGAGGCGGACCCTGCGGTGAGCTTGATGGCCGACTTGCTGGCGGTCTTGGTCAGGTCCTTGGCCACGCCGCACACGCCCTGTGCCAGCACCACCCACGCCACCGACATCACCGCTGTCCAGCTGGGCGACAGCGCCGACAGCAGCAGGAAGCCGGTGATCTGCGTGGCCAGCCCCACCACCAACATGCGCTGGATGCCGTAGCGCGTGGCCAGCCAGCCGCCCACCAGGTTGGCCACCACGCCCATGGCCTCATACAGCAGGAACAGAAACGCCAGCGTGAACGGTGAATAGCCCAGCCGGTAGAAGTGCAGCAGCACCAGCATGCGCAGCGCGCCGTCGCTGAGGGTGAAGCCCCAGTAGGCGGCGGTGACGATGGCGTAGTTGCGGGTGCCGTTGGGCGGCGCGTCGGCTGGTGCGCCCGGTGCCGGGCTGGTGGCCGCCATGCTCAGAGCCCCAGGCTGTCCATGTGGCAGGCCAGGTCGACCATGCGGCAGGCATAGCCCATCTCGTTGTCGTACCAGGCATAGACCTTGAGCATCGTGCCGTCAGTGACCAGGGTCGACAGCGCATCGATGATGCTGCTGCGCGTGTCGCGGGCATAGTCGGCACTGACCAGCGGCCGCTCTTCATAGCCCAGGATGCCGGCCAGCGGGCCACGCGCCGCAGCGGCAAACAGCTGGTTGACTTCGTCGGCCGTGGTGGCGCGCTGCAGCTCGAACACGCAATCGGTCAGCGACGCATTGAGCACCGGCGCGCGCACCGCATGGCCGTTGAGCTTGCCTTTGAGATCAGGATAGATCAGCGCGATGGCGGTGGCGCTGCCGGTGGTCGTGGGCGCCAGGCTCAGCATGGCGCTGCGGGCGCGCCGCAGGTCCTTGTGCGGCGCATCGACCACCAGGTTGGTGTTGGTCGGGTCGTGGATGGTGGTGATCTGGCCGTGGCGGATGCCGATGGATTCATGCACCACCTTGACCACCGGCGCCAGGCAGTTGGTGGTGCAGGATGCAGCGGTGACGATGTGGTTGGTGGCGGGGTCGTACAGGTGGTGGTTGATGCCCACCACGATGTTCAGCACGCCGCCCACCTTGACCGGCGCGGCCACGATCACCCGCTTGGCGCCACGGTCCAGGTGGCCTTGCAGGGTCTCGGGCGTGAGGAACTTGCCGGTGCATTCCAGCACCAGGTCGACACCCAGGTCGCCCCAGGGAATGTCGGCGGCCACGGCATGCGACGAGAACGCCAGCCGCCGGCTGCCGATGTGCAGCGCCGCATCGCCGTCGGCCGCGATGTCGGCCCGCCAACGGCCTTGCACGCTGTCGAAGGCCAGCAGGTGGGCGGTGGCTGCGGCGCCGCCCTTGAGCTCATTGACATGCACCACGTCCAGCCGGTTGGCCGCGCGTGGGTCGTCGGCAGGCCGGTCGGCCGCGCCCATGGCGGCGCGCAGCGCCAGGCGGCCGATGCGGCCCATGCCATTGATGCCAACTTTCATGGTGGTTCCAGTGCCGAAGGAGTTGAACAGAACGTCTTTGGACAATCAGACTTTTCCAAAACCATCGAATCTTCCGGCGCCCATGTGACGGCCTGATGACACGCGCCTGCATGCCATCGCCGCGCAGCCACGCGGCACCAGCACAGCGCTGGCCCGGCGCTGCACGGCCATGCACAGGCCCTGACGGCTGCGGTGGCGGCCTTCCATCTGAAAGCCGCCTGATCCCCGGCACGGCCACTGGCCGCGCCTGCCGGCGCCAGGGTCAATAGCCGGTGGCCGCGGCCCGGGGCGCCGCGTCGGCTGGCTTGAAGCGCAGGGCCAGCGACCGCAGCCCGCGCGCCAGCACCGTGGCGTCCACCCCCACCGCCACAAAGCGTGTGCCCAGGCCGATGTAGTGGCGCGCCAGGGTCTCGTCGACCGCCAGGATGCCCGGCGCCTTGCCAGCGGCCAGGATGCGGGCGATGGCGGTGTCGATGGCCAGGCGCACGTCGGGGTGGCCCGGGTTGCCCAGGTGGCCCATCGACGCCGACAAGTCGGCCGGCCCGATGAACACGCCGTGCACACCATCGACCGCCGCGATCTCGTCGAGCTGCGCCAGCGCCGCTGCGGTTTCCACCTGCACCAGCAGGCAGACGCTGTCGTTGGCCTCATGCAGGTAGTCGGCCTGCGCGCTCCAGCGTGACGAGCGCGCCAGGCCGCTGCCCACGCCGCGCACGCCCTGCGGCGGGTAGCGCATGGCGCGCACCAGGTCACGCGCCTGCGCGGCGCTTTCCACCATCGGCACCAGCAGCGTGGTGGCGCCGATCTCCAGCACCTGCTTGATCAGCGCGGTGTCGCCCTGCGGGATGCGCAGCACCGGGTGCGACGGGTACGGCGCCACTGCCTGCAGCGCGCCCAGCATCGACCGCAAGTCATTGGGCCCGTGTTCGCCGTCGATCAGCAGCCAGTCGAAGCCGGTGGTGGCGCACAGCTCGGCCGCATACGGGTCGGCCAGGCCCAGCCACAGGCCGATCTGCGCGCCGGGTGCGGCAATCGCCTGCCTGAAGGTGTTGACAGGGGTGCGCATCAGACGAACCGCACCGAGATCGACCCCAGCGGGCCATAGTCGGCATGGAAGGTGTCGCCCGCAGCGCAGGCCACCGGGCGGGTGAAGCTGCCGCCCAGCACGATCTCGCCGGCGGCCAGGCTTTCACCATGGGCGCTGAGCTTGTTGGCCAGCCAGGCCACACCGTTGGCCGGGTGGTTCAGCACCGCCGCGCCCAGGCCCGATTCCTCGATCACGCCGTTCTTGAACAGCAGCGCCCCGGCCCAGCGCCAGTCCACCGCGTCGGGGCGCATCGGCCGCCCGCCCAGCACGATGCCGGCGTTGGCGGCGTTGTCGGCAATCGTGTCGAGCACCTTGCGCGGTGCCTGGGTGTGGCGGTCGATCTGCTCGATGCGGGCGTCGATCAGCTCCAGGGCCGGCACCACATGGTCGGTGGCATTGAGCACGTCGAACACGGTGACGCCCGGGCCCACCAGCGGGCGGGCCAGGATGAAGGCAAATTCAACCTCGAAGCGCGGCACGATGAAGCGCGCGGCCTCCACCTCGCTGCCGTCGCGCAGCAGCATGCTGTCGAGCAGGCTGCCGTAGTCGGGCTCGGTGATCTGCGAGGCGATCTGCATCGCACGCGAAGTCAGGCCGATCTTGTGGCCGATGACCCGGCGCCCGGCATCGCATTGCAGGCGCACCCATTCACGCTGGATGGCATAGCTGTCGGCCATCGTCATGCCGGGGTGGCGGCGCGAGAACTGTTCGATCTGCACCCGCGTGCGGGCCGATTGCTCCAGCTCCAGCGCCAGGGCGGTGTGTTGGCTTGTCTCCAGCATGGTTCTTGGGTCTCGCAGGCATGAAAACAGGCAGTCTGGCCGCGCCACCGGACCGCCACAAGCAATGGATTGCGGCGCACTATCAAGCTGCGTTTGACAAGCATCAGGCGCATGCGCCTGCGTGGCCGACCGCAGCGGGCCCGCTGGCCGGCTATTGCAGGTCGTCGGCACCCTGGCCAGCCAGCGCGGCGGCCACCAGCTGCTCGGTGCGGGCGATGTGCAGCCGCAGCAGTTCCACCGCACGGTCGGTGTCGCGGGTGAGCACGGTCTTCAGCAGCAGCTGGTGCTCGTCATGCTTGCGCCGCGGCGCCTGGCGCCAGCGGGCGGCCCAGCGGCGGTAGCGCTCGGCGTTGTCGAACAGCACATCGGCCAGATCCACCAGCAGCGGCGAGGTGCAGCCCGCATACAGGCTCAGGTGGAAGGCCCGGTGGCGCGCCGACCAGTCATCGTCCAGCGTGCGGGGCTGGTCGCCCAGGCGGCGCTCGGCCAGGGCCAGCGCATGGCCGGCCGCCACCACCTGGGTTTCCCAGGCGTCGGTGCCATGGGCGATGGCGTCCCGCAGGGCCTCGCATTCGACCAGGGTGCGCACCCGCGCCAGGTCGCTGACGCCCGCCGCAGTGAGCGGCGCCACGCGGAAGCCGCGGTTCTCCAGCGCCCGCACCAGGCCTTGTTCGGACAGGCGGTTCAGCGCCTCGCGCAGCGGGCTGCTGCTGACCGAGAACCTGCGGCTCAGCTCTTCCACCCGCAGCCGGGCGCCGGGCTCGAATTCACCCCGCACGATGGCCTGGCGCAGTGCGCGGTAAGCGCGTTCGGCCAGCGGCAGTTCCGCGTTGTCGTCCTTGTTTTTATCCACACCGGCATTGTGCATTTGCACGCCGGGTCGCATTCGCGGGTTTGTGCCCATATCGTATTTTGTGCACAAACTTAACACTTGTGCCCAACACAGTCCAGATGGAGATCCCCTTGAAACTCTTGTCCTACATGCAGAACGGCCGCGAAACCTGGGGCGCCGTGGTCGGCGACGGCGTGGTGTCACTGGCCGCGCGCACCGGCTTCGACACGCTGGCCGGCTTTCTAGGCAGCCCGGATTTCGACCGCCGCGACACCCTGCTGCACGGCATGGAAGCCGAGTTGCCGTTGCAGGGGCTGCAGTTCCTGCCGGTGATCCCCCGGCCCGAAAAGATCGTGTGCGCGGTGCGCAACTACATGGACCACCACCTGGAGGTGATGGCCGCCGGCATGCAGCGTGAGCTGTCGGCCGAGCCGCCGATCTTTCTGCGGGTGTGGCGCTCGCAGGTGGGGCATGGCCAGCCGGTGGTGCTGCCCCGGGTGTCGCACACCCTGGACTGGGAAGGCGAGCTGGCGGTGATCATCGGCCGCGCCGGGCGCGACATCCCTGCCGACCAGGCCTATGCGCATGTGGCCGGCTATTCCATCTACAACGATGTCAGCGTGCGTGAATGGCAGTTCCATGCCAAGCAGATCGCCTCGGGCAAGAACTTCGAAGGCACCGGCCCGTTCGGCCCGTGGATGGTGACGGCCGACGAGATCGCGCCAGGCCGGCCGCTGGCACTGAAGACCCGGCTGAACGGCGAGACGGTGCAGGACAGCCACACCGGGCACATGATCTTCAACATCCCCGCACTGATCGCTTACGCATCGACCATCTTCACCCTGGTGCCCGGCGACGTGATCGCCACCGGCACGCCTGCCGGTGTGGGCTGGAGCCGCAAGCCGCAGCGCTTCATGAAGGCCGGCGACGTGGTGGAAGTCGAGATCGAGGCCATCGGCACGCTGCGCAACGCCGTTGTCGCGCAAACCTGACCCAGCGCTGCAAGACCAGCCGGAGACCAGCACCATGCAACGCCGACACTTCACCGCCGCCGCCCTGGGTGCGGCGCTGCTGCCCCGGGCCCGCGCCGGAGCCTGGCCGCAGCGGCCCATCAAGGTGCTGCAGGGCTTTGCCGCCGGCGGCAATGCCGATGCCATCGCCCGCCTGGTCAGTGCCGAGATGGGCAAGGGCCTGGGGCAGCCGATGGTCGTCGAGGCCCTGGCCGGCGCCGGCGGCACGCTGGCATCGGGCGCCGTGGCGCGGGCCGCCCCCGACGGCCACACCCTGCTGCTGGCCACCGGTGGCCATGCGGTGGCCGGCGCCCTGTACGACAAGCTGCCTTACCAGACGGTCGACAGCTTCCAGATGGTCTCGACCGTCACTTTCTTCCCGTTCCTGCTGGTCACCCAGCCCGATGCCAAGTTGCGCAGCCTGGCCGACCTGGTGGCGGCGTCCAAGACCACGGCGGGTGGCCTGGCCTACGGCACGGCCGGGGTCGGGTCCACCCACCACCTGATCGGCGAACTGCTGGGCCGCCAGGCCGGCGCGCCGCTGCTGCATGTGCCCTTCCGGGGCGATGCGGCGTCGGTCACCGCGTTGCTGGGCGGCGAGATCCCGTTCGTCGTGGCGCCGCCCACGGCGGTGCTGGGACAGCTGAAGGCGGGCAAGCTGCGGGCGCTGGCGGTCACGTCGGCCCAGCGCTGGGCCGGCATGCCCGACGTGCACACGGTGGCTGAACAAGGCGTGGCCGGCTTCGACGTGCGGTCATGGGCCGGCTGGATGGTGCCTGCCGGCACGCCCCAGCCGGTGGTGCAGCGCCTGCATGCCGAAACCCAGAAGGCGTTGCAGGTGCCGGCGGTGAAGGCCCGGCTGGAAGAGATGGGTGGCGAGGCCCGCGGCAGCACCCCCGCCGAGATGGCGGCGATGGTGGCTGCCGAAGTGCAGAAGTGGTCGCGCGTGATCACCGACGCCAAGATCCAACGGCTTTGATGCCCCCGGGAGCCCCGATGTCCATGATCCATGTCCGCAAGCGCCTGCTGACCGTCGAGACGGTCCACCATGAAGGCGGCCCGGTGGCGCCGGTGCCGCTGCGGCTGGCCGCTGCCGCCGCCGTGGTGCGCAACCCGTTTGCCGGCCGCTATGCGCCCGACCTGCTGCCCTTCATGGCCGAACTGCGCAGCCTGGGGCGTGAACTGGCCGACGAGCTGGTGGGCGTGCTGGGCAAAGACCATGTCGAAGCCTATGGCAAGGCCGCCATCGTCGGCGTCAATGGTGAACTGGAGCATGGCGCCGTGTGGCATGAGGCCGGCGGCTGGGCCATGCGGGCTGCACTGGGTGAGCCCAAGGCCATCGTGCCAGCGGCCAAGGCGGTGGCCGGCACAGGCTACCGGTTGATGGTGCCGCTGCACTACATCCATGCCGCCTATGTGCGCAGCCACTTCAACAGCATGGAAGTGGGCGTGCAGGACGGCCCCCGCCCCGACGAGATCGTGTTTGCGCTGGTGATGGCCGATGGCGGCCGCGTGCATGCGCGGCTGGGCGGCCTGAGCAAGGACCAGGTGCAGGTCCACGACGGCCAGCGATGAAGGCCATCGTGGTGCACACGCCGGGCGGCCCGCAGGCGCTGACCCTGGCCGACCTGCCGCTGCCGCAGCCCGGCCCGGGTGCCGTGCGGGTGCGCGCCTGCGCCATCGGCGTGGGCCGGCCCGACGTGCTGATGCGCCAGGGCACCTACAAGTGGATGCCACCGCTGCCAGCCATCCCCGGCAATGAAGTGGCCGGCGTGGTGGATGCCCTGGGCCCAGGCGCCAAGGGCGTGGCCATCGGCGACCGGGTGCTGCTGAGCGCGCGTGAGCTGCCCCGGCGCGGTGGCGGCTATGCCGACTACGCCTGCGCGCCGGCCGAGGCGCTGTACCGCCTGCCCGAGGGCATCGGCTTCGACGCGGCCGTCAGCCTGCCCAACTTCCAGCTGGCGCAGGCCCTGCTGTTCGGCTGCGGCAGTGCGCACACCGTGCGGTCGGTGCTGGTCACCGCCGCCGCCGGCGGCGTGGCCACCGCCGTGGTGCAGACCGCCCGCGCCCATGGGCTGCAGGTCATCGCCACGGCCAGCACCGCGGCCAAGCGCGCCTATGTGCTGGCCCAGGGTGCACAGGCGGTGCTGGACCCGCATGTGCCTGACCTGGCCGACCAGGTGAAGGCACTGACCGGCGGCACCGGTGTCGACCTGGCGCTGGACCCGAGCGGTGGTGCGCTGTTCATCACCTGCCTGCATGCGCTGGCGCCGCTGGGCATGGCGGTGTCCTACAACATCCTGGCCGGCATGCCGCCCGAGGTGTTTGCCGTGCTGCGCCAGCTGCTGGGCCGCAGCCTGGCGGTGCGCACCTTCTCGATGCACACCTTCGACGCCGATGCCGCGCAACGGCGCCGGCTGATGCAGGCCGCCATCGACCTGATGGCCAGCGGCGCGGTGCGGCCCCCGGCCGTGACAGCCCTGCCGCTGGCCGACGCCCGGCGTGCCCATGAACAACTGGACGACAGCAGCTTCACCGGCAAGCTGGTCCTGCACCCCTGATGGAGACCGATGCGATGACGATCGAACCGCAACTGGCCCATGTCGGCATCTATGTGCGCGACATCGAGGCCATGACCCGCTTTTACACCCAGGTGTTCAGCCTGCAGCTCACCGACAAGGGCGTGGGGCGCAACTTCAAGGTGCCGCTGCACTTCCTCAGCGCCACGGCCGACCAGCACCACCAGCTGGTGCTGGCCGGTGGCCGGGCCGAAGGAACGCCCAGCACCATCATGCAGCTGTCGTTCAAGGTGCAGGCCATCGACGACCTGCGGCGGGTGCACGCCCTGGCCCTGGCCAACGGCGCCACCCAGATGCGCGGCATGAACCACGGTAACGCGCTGTCGATCTATTTTGCCGACCTGGAAGACAACACGGTCGAGGTCTACCTCGACACGCCCTGGTACGTGCCGCAACCCCACGGCGACCCGCTGGACCTGGGCCGCACCGACGCTGACATCTGGGCCGAGACCGAGGCCATCTGCCGCGCCGACCCGGGCTTTGCGCCGGTGGCCGACTGGGCGGCGGCGCGCTTCGGCGCACGCTGAGCGGGGCCGGCCAGTGCCCGGCGCAAGCCGGGCGCCAGGGCATCACGCCGCCACGTAGGCCGTCTTCACCGTGGTGTAGAACTCGGCCGCGTACCGGCCCTGCTCGCGCGGGCCATGGCTGGACCCCTTGCGGCCACCGAACGGTGCATGCGGGTCCACCCCGGCCGTGGGCGCGTTCACCATCACCATGCCCGCCTGCAGATGGCGCTTGAAGTGCGCGGCCTGCTTCAGCGACGTGGTGCACACGCCTGACGACAGGCCGAAGGCGGTGTCGTTGGCCAGCGCCAGCGCCTCGTCGGCATCACGCGCGCGGATCACCGCAGCCACCGGGCCGAAGATCTCTTCGCGGTTGATGCGCATCGTGTTGTCGGTGTCGACGAACAGCGCCGGCTGCAGGTAGTGGCCGGGCCGGCCGGCCACCTGGCCCAGGGCCTCGCCGCCAAAGGCCAGGCGCGCGCCTTCGCTGCGGCCGATGTCGATGTAGTCGCAATCCTGTCGCAGCTGTGTGGCGTCGACCACCGGGCCGATGGTGGTGCGTGGGTCGCGGGCGTCGCCCACCACCAGGGTTTGCAGCCTGGCCAGCATCGCAGCCACAAAGCGGTCGTGGATGCCCGGGGTGACGATCAGCCGCGACGACGCGGTGCAGCGCTGGCCGGTGGAGAAGAAGGCACCGTTGATGGCGCAGGCCACCGCCACATCCAGGTCGGCGTCGTCCAGCACCACCAGCGGGTTCTTGCCGCCCATCTCGAGCTGGAACTTGGCCATCGGCCCCGGCCGGCCGATGCAGGCCTGGGCCACCTTGCGCCCGGTGGCCTCTGACCCGGTGAAGCTGACGGCCGCCACCCCGGGGTGGCCCAGCAAGGCATCGCCCAGCTCGCGGCCCCGGCCCATCACCAGGTTGAAGGTGCCCGCCGGCAGGCCGGCCCGGCTGATGATCTCGGCCAGCGCCCAGGCCGAGCCCGGCACCAGCTCGGCCGGCTTGAACACCACTGCATTGCCAAAGGCCAATGCCGGCGCGATCTTCCAGGCCGGGATGGCGATGGGGAAGTTCCAGGGCGTGATGATGCTGACCACGCCCACCGGCTCGCGGGTGATCTCGACCGTGAGCCCGGCCCGGGTGGATGGCAGCAGCTCGCCACCCAGGCGCATGGCCTCGCCGGCGAAGAACCGGAAGATGTGCGACGCGCGCAGCACCTCGGCACGCGCTTCGGCCAGCGGCTTGCCTTCTTCGCGCGCCAGCAGGTCGGCCAGTTCTTCTTGCCGGTCGGCAATCTCGCGGCCGATGCCGTCCAGCGCATCGGCACGCTGCTGCGGCGTGCTGGCGGCCCAGCGGGGCTGGGCAGCGGCCGCTGCGGCCACCGCATCCAGCGCCTGCGCCTGGCTGGCCCGGGCATAGCGGCCGACCACGTCGCGGGTGTCCGACGGGTTGGTGTTGGCTGCGGCGTCGGGGCTGTCGACCCAGTCACCGGCGATGTGGTTGCGATGCACTTGCATGGATGTCCTGTGGGGTGGCGATGGCAGTGGATCGGCCTCAGCGCCACACCGGCGCGCTGGCGAACACCGGCAGATCGCGGAATTCAACCGCCGGCAGCTCCACCCGGGTGGGCGACACGCTGCCGGCCAAGGTGGCGACGAACGGGCCTTCATGGGCGTCGGCCCAGGCGTCGGGGCGGCCGCCATGCGGGTGGGTGTCGACCATCACGCAGGCCGCCAGGCCCTGCGCGTCGGTCAGCACGAAGCAGGCATGGTGCAGCCCGCGTGCGAAGGTGATGCGGCTGGTGGCCACGGCGCCATCGGCGGTGTGGGCGCGGGCCTGGATCTCGAAGCCGGTGGCCGCCGGCCGGATGCCGTCGAAGCGCAATTGGCTGTGCCACCACACCGGGTAGGACAGGCCCGGCTGCAGCCGGGTGGCATGGTGGGCCGCGCAACCGCGCGCCACCACCATCTGCAGCAGGCGGTCAGCCCGCGGCCTGGGCAGGGCCCGCTCGGCCTGGTGGTCGGCCTCGGCCTGGCGTAGCTGCTGCACCGCCAGCGCGGCGGTGCGCGGTGCCTGCGACAGCGCGCACTGGCGCTTGAACATCGCCATCGATGGTGCATCGCCCCGGGCCTGCCGCTGCGCCGCCTGCAGATGCGCTGCCGCCGCCACGCCGGCCACAGGCGGCTGGGGCGTGGCGGCCAGCACCGGCACCAGGGCCGCCTGTCCCAGGCCGCACAAGGCCGGCAGCCAGGCCCTGGTTGACCAGCCCTGTCGCCCGAACACGCCGCCCGCCCGTCAGTTCAGGGCCACCGTCGCCACGCTCGACAGCCACACCTTGGCGGCGGTCGATGTGCCGTCGAAGCTGGCCTGCAGCGCCTTGCCCGCCGTGGGCAGGTCGGTCAGCAGGCCGCAGGCGGCCACACCGGCGGCGTCGGTGGTGGCGGTGCAGCTGCCGGTGCCGCTGCTCAGACGCAGGGTCACCGGCGCATTGGCCACCGGGCCGTAGGGGTCGCTGACGCGCACCCGGGCCGACACATTGCGGTTGTCGCCCGAACTGCTGGTCTGGGTGCTGGCCGCCAGCTCGACCGTGGTCGTCAGCCAGACCGGGTTGAGCACCGTTGCGTCGAGCGCATTGACCTTGGCGGCCGAACATTCACGCAGCACCGACAGCGACCGCAGCGTGCTGGCATTGCCGATCAGGAACGGGTTGGTGCCGCCGGTGGTGCCGGCCCGGATGGCATCCACCTTGGCCAGCGAGCCGTCGACGAACGGATGGGTGTGGAGGGTGCCGTCCACGTTCTCGGCCTTGGCCAGCTGGTAGGTGCGCTCGGTGCCGTCCAGGTACTGGCGGGCCAGCGGCAGCGTGGTGGGCGTGCCGGTGCCGCCCCAGTACACCAGCTTGTAGGTCTGGTCGCCCAGCCGGGCCGGCAGGATGCCCGACACCGTGCCCGGTGTGTGTCCGGGCGTGGACAGCACGGTCAGCGCCTGGCCATCGACGGTGATGGTCTGCGGCGTCAGCACCTCGGTGGGCAACTGCGTGGTGGTGATGAAGCTGGTGGCAGCCCCGGCAAACGCAGTGGCGTTGCGGGGGTTGGTGGCCGACAGCGCCACCGCATCGGCCGAGCCGATGTAGACCTGCCCGCCGTAGGCATCCTGCATGTGCTTCAGGCCGTTGTAGTGGTCGCCGTGGCCGTGGGTGGGCATGCCGGCCTTGAAGGTGGCGGGGTCGATGTCCATGGCCACCAGGCCCGGCACAGTGATGTTCTGCGCATCGGCCAGCGTGTTCTGGCCGTCGAGCAGGAAGTAGCCGGTCGCTGTCTTCAGCACATAGGCCCCCACCCAGCGCCGGCCGCCGTAGTACAGGTTGTCGAACAGCCTGGTCATCGGCACCACGGTGGTGTTCTGCAGTTCGGGCGGGGCGCCGACGTTCTCGACCGAGTAGCACCACTGGCGGCGCTGCTCGCCCGCGAATTCAGTGCCGGCGTTGGCGGTGGCGGTGTCCAGGTGGCGCTGGTATTCGCTGGTGCCGGTGGGCGGCTCGGTGAAGCGCGGGGCAGCGGCGGCCGGCAAGGCCAGGGCGGCATCGACAAAGGGCGTGGTGAAGTCGTCACCGCCGCCGCAAGACGCCAGCAGAACGGCGGTGCCGCAGGCCAGGGCCAGGGCGGTGGGGGCAAGGCGTTGAATCGGGGCGGTGTGCATGGTGCTGTCTCCTCTGTGTTCTGGTCCACCGCCGCTGTGGCGACGGTGCATGTGGCGTCACGCCTGGCGTGCGCTGCGCAGGTTCTCCTTGAAGTGCTCGGGCACGCGCTCGTCGAAGCCCAGGGCCACGCGGCGCACCTCGGGTGTGTCGGTGGGTGCATGGCCCACGCCCAGCGCGGCAGCGCGCGGCGCCGGGATGGCCACCACCGTGCCACCCACGCGGCCGATGTTGGTGATCTCGCATTCGACGAAGTGCCCCGGGTCCACGCTGCGCGAATGGCAGGGCGTGCCCATCAGGATCACGTCACCCGGCACCAGGGTGATGTGGCGCGCCAGGTCGGCGATCACATAGTGCGGGCCCCAGATCGTCTCGTCGCCGATGTGCGCTTCCTGCACCACCCGGCCATCGACGTACGTGCGCAGCGTCTGCTCAAACAGGTTGACACCCCGCACGATGCCCGGGCCGATGGGCAGCAGGGTGTCGGCACCCTTGACGCGCAGCATGCTGCCCTGGTCGGTGTCGCGAAAATCCTGCAGGCCCATGTCGAGTGCCGGGCAGAAGCCTTCGATGTAGTCCCAGGCCTCGTCGGGCGTGACGTTGCGGCAGGTGCGGCTGATCACCACCGCATATTCGCCCTCGTAGTTCAGGTACTTGCAGTCGGCCGGCTTCAGGATCTGGCCGCCATGGCCGTTCAACGACGTGGGCGGCTTGGTGAAGTAGGTGGGCGTGTCGGTGGGCTTGGGCTTGTTGCGGGTCTCGATGCTGCGCGAGGTGTATGAGATGTGCACCGCGATGATCTTGCTGGGGTTCACCGGCGGCAGGTAGCTGGCACCGGCGGTGGCCAGCAGGCGGCCGTCGTCCAGCACCAGCGTGTCGGCATCTTGCAGCGTGCCCCAGAAGGCGCTGCCACCCACCAGCACCCGGCGGCGCTCGACGCGCGGGCCGCGCATCACGGCCGGCAATTCCTGGAACGGGAATTCGAAGTTCATGCGCTCACCTGCTGCGTGGTGGCCGTGAACTCGCTGGCCGGGTGGGCGCCCCGCTGCGCCAGGTGCGGCTGGGTGTCGAACCAGATGTGGATGTTGCCGGTGCCGCGCGCGTTCTCGTAGGCCGACAGCGGCTCTCCCCGGGCCGTGCAGTCGGCGCCGCCCATGGCGCCCACCATCTGCAGATAGTGCGCGCCGAAGGCCTCCCAGGGCAGCTTGCGGTACTCGCCGTCCCAGCGGTCGATCACCTCGCCATGGCGGCCTTGCTGCAACAGCGCGATGGCGCCCTTGTCGCTGGCGATGTGCTCGGGGCGCGACACATTGCTTTCATGGAAGATGCGCGGGTGGTTGGGCTTCCAGTCGATGGCGTTGAACTTGTGGCTGAGCGCACCCGAGCCCAGCAGCAGCACGCGCAGCCCGCTGCGGGCGATGGCTTCGCCGATGGCCTCGCCCGACGCCAGGAAGTGCCGCCAGTCGCAGTTCTGGCAAGAGCTGACGGTGACCACCGGCAGGCCGGCCTGCTCCAGCCGCAGCTGCTTGACCAGGTTGATGGTGGCGTAGTGCTTGCCCAGGTCCGGATGGGCGATGGCGCGGTTGTAGCCGCCGCGCTCGCGCGAGACGGTCTCGATCAGATGGGCCAGGCCCGGATGGCCACGGTAGTCATAGGGCACGCCGTGCAGGTACCAGGGCATCTCGTCGGAGATGTAGGTGCCGCTGTAGCGCTCGGCGCCGTCGACCAGGTGGTAGCCGGTGGTGAACCAGTGTGAATCGAAGATCACCACCACCTGCGGCGCGGCATCGGCGATCTTCTGGCGCAGCCGCGCATAACCGGCGATCAGGTCCGAGTCGGCGCCTGCGCCCTGCAGCACGCGGAACTCCTCGCACTGCATCAGCCCCGGGTGGTGCGACACCAGGGCTGCGCCAACAACTTTTCCGTCCATCGTGGAGATCCTTTCAGCGGTGGCTGAAGCTGGGTGTGAAGGGTTTCTTCGGCAGCACCACGTCCTTGACGTCGCAGAAGAACTCGAAGCTCCAGTCGCCGCCTTCGCGGCCGATGCCGCTGCGCTTGATGCCGCCAAACGGCGCGGCCAGGTCGCGGATGCCGAAGCTGTTGATCCAGATGAAGCCGGTGCGCACACTGTCGGCCACGGCCGTGGCATGCACCGTCTCGCCGTAGCACACGCCGCCCAGGCCGTAGTCGGTGCCGTTGGCCAGGGCCACGGCCTCGTCGTCGCTGGCAAAGGTCTGCAAGGTCAGCACCGGGCCGAACACCTCGTTCTGCACGATCTCGTCGTCTTGCTGCAGGTCGGTCAGCATGGTCGGCTGCACATACTGGGCGCCGAAGGGGTGCGGGCCGCCGCCCCACAGCAGCCGGGCACCACCCGCCACGGCGCGGTCGATGTAGCCCAGCACCTGCGCGACCTGGCGCGGGTGGATGACCGGGCCGACCTCGGTGGCCGCATCGCGCGGGTCGCCCACACACAGCTTCTGCACAGTGGCGCGCATCGCCGCCACGAAGCGCTCGGCCACGGCCGCATGCACCAGGAAGCGCGTGCCCGCCAGGCACACCTGGCCGGCGTTGCGGTACATCAGCGCGCCGGTGGCGGCGGCGGCGGCGATGTCGGCGTCTTCCAGCACGATGAACGGGCTCTTGCCCCCCAGCTCCAGGCTGCAGGGCACCAGGTTCGCGCCTGCGGCCTGCGCAATCAGCTTGGCAGTGGGCACGCTGCCGGTGAACGACACCCGGGCGATGCGCGCATCGGCCACCAGCTGGGCACCGGTGGCAGCACCGGTGCCCTGCACCACGTTGAACACGCCCGGCGGCAGGCCGGCGGCATGGGCGGCATCGGCCAGCAGCGAGCAGGTCAGCGGCGCCCATTCCGGCGGCTTCAGGATGCAGCAGTTGCCCGCGGCCAGCGCCGGCCCCAGCTTCCAGGTCGACAGCATCAGCGGCGCATTCCACGGCGTGATGATCACCACCACGCCGGCCGGGTCGTGGCGCACGCGGTGGTGCGCCTGCTCGGTGTCGATCGGCCTGTCCTGCAGACCCAGCGCATGCCGGGCGAACCACCGGATGTTCAGCATGGCGCGCGGCACCACGCCATGCTGCATGCGCGACAGCAGCACGCCCGCGTCATTGCTCTCCAGCGTGCAGAAGGCGTCGGCACGTTGGCCGATCTCGTCGGCAAAGCGCTCCAGGTAAGGCAGGCGCTGCGCCGCTGTCATGGCCGACCAGGCCCCGAAGGCCTGTTGCGCCGCCCTGATGGCCTGGTCCACATGCACCGGCAGGCCCTGGGCCACCCGGCCCAGCGGGCGCTGGTCGATCGGGCTGAACAGGTCGAAGCCCTCGGTGGACGGCACACGTTCACCGCCGATGTAGTGGTCGGGCGAGACCGCCACGCCGGCCACCTGCAGCAGGGCCGATGCCATGTCAGCTGTCCGCCGTGAAGCCGATGGTCTTGATCAGCGGCGCCCAGCGCTCGCTGTCCTTCTTCAGCAGGGCGGCCAGCTCGGCCGGGGTGGACGGGCGCGCCTCCAGGCCCATCAGGCCGAGTGCGTCCACCACATCGGGCGCGCTCAGCGCCGCACGCAGCGCCGCGCTGGCGCGGGCCAGGGCGTCGGCAGGCACCTTGGCCGGCATGAAGAAGCCGAACCACTCGTCGAACACGATGTCCTTGAAGCCCTGCTCGGCATAGGTGGGCACGGCCGGCGCAAACCGGTTGCGCGCCGCGCCCGACGTGGCCAGCAGCCGCACCTTGCCCGTGGGCAGGTGCTGCAGGAATTCACCCACCGGGCCGGACACCGCCGCCACCTGCCCACCCATCAGGTCGACGATGGCCGGCTGGGTGCCGCGGTAGGGCACATGCTTCAGGTCCACGCCCGCAGCGCGGCCGAACAGCTCGGCCACGAAGTGCGGCACCGAGCCGGCAGCCGGGCTGCCGAAGTTGGCCTCCTTGGGGTTGGCCTTGCACCAGGCCACGAAGTCGCCCAGCGTCTTGACGGTAGCCGGCACCATCGGGCCGACACCAAAGCCGAAGTCGAAGCGCACCGCCTGCGACACCGGCTGGAAGTCGGCCACCGGGTCGTAGGGCAGCTTCTTGTAGGTGTGCGGGTAGATGCCCAGCATCGACATCGGCGTGACCAGCAGCGTCAAGCCGTCGGCCGGTGATGTCTTCAGGCCCGACAGGGCGATCTGCCCGCCGGCGCCGGTGCGGTTTTCCACCACCACCGACTTGGCCAGCACATCGCGCAGCTTCTCAGCCACCCGACGGGCGGTGACATCGACCGTGCCGCCCGGGGCGAAGCCGGCCAGGATGCGCGCGTTGTCGGGCAGTGCCTGGGCGCGGCCCAGCGGGTGGGCCAGCACCAGGGCGGCCGCAGTGGATGACAGGATGAAGTGACGGCGTTGCATGCTCAGGTCTCCGGATCGTTGTGGTGGGTGGAACGGGGCGTGCCGAGCAACTTGCCCGGGTTCATCAGGTTCAAGGGGTCCAGCGCCTGCTTGATGGCCAGCATCAGCCGCTGCTCGACCGGCGACTTGTAGCGGGCGGCCTCGTCGCGGCGCAGCACGCCCAGGCCGTGCTCGGCCGAGATCGACCCGCCAGCGGCGTCCACCGCGTCATGCACCAGCCGGTTGATCGGCGCTTCCAGCGCAGTGAAATCAGCGCGCGCCATGCCGCTCACCGGAGGTGACAGGTTGTAGTGCAGGTTGCCGTCACCCAGGTGGCCGAACACCACCATGCGCAGGCCCGGAAAGTGCCGCGCCAGGGCCGCGTCGGTGGTGGTGATGAAGTCGGGGATGCGGGTGATCGGCAGCGCGATGTCGTGCTTGATGGTGGGGCCTTCGGCGCCCTGGCATTCCGAGATGTCCTCGCGCAGCGCCCACAGGCTGCGGAACTGGGCCAGGCTGGCCGACAGCGCGGCGTCGCTGGCATGGCCGGCGTCCAGCGCGTCTTCCAGCAGCGCCTCGATGGCCTGCGTGGCGGCCTGCTCGCTGTGGGCGCTGCTCACCTCCAGCAGCACATACCAGGGCGCTGCATCGGCCAGCGGCCGGCGCGCCGCATCCACATGCCGTTCCACCAGTTGCAGGCAGGTGTCGCTGATCAACTCGAAGGCGGTCAGCTCGGCCGCCAGCCGCTGTTGCGCCAGTGCCAGCAGGGCCAGCGCCGCTGCCGGTGAGGCCACCGCGACCCAGGCCACCACCTGCCCCCTGGGCAGCGGAAACAGCTTCAGCACCGCGGCGGTGATGATGCCCAGCGTGCCTTCACTGCCGATGTACAGGTCACGCAGCGCATAGCCGGTGTTGTCCTTGCGCAGCGGGCGCAGGCCATTCCACAGCGCACCGTCGGCGGTGGCCACTTCCAGCCCCAGGCACAGCTCGCGGGCGGTGCCGTAGCGCAGCACCTGCACGCCGCCGGCATTGGTGGCCAGGTTGCCGCCGATGGTGCAGGTGCCCTGGGCCGCCAGGCTCAGGGGGAACAGGCGGCCGGCCTCGCGGGCGGCGTCCTGCAGTTGCTGCAGGGTGACGCCGGCCTCGGCGGTGGCGGTCTGGCCCACCGGGTCGATGGCGCGGATGCGCTGCAGCCGGGCTGTCGACAGCACCAGGTTGCGGCCGCTGCTGGCCGGCGTGGCCCCGCCCGACAGCCCCGTGTTGCCGCCCTGCGGCACCACCGCCACGCCCTGCGCCCGGCACCAGCGCAGCACCGCCGCCACGCCATCGGCCGTGTCGGGCTGGGCCACGGCGATGGCCTGGCCGGTCCACTTGCGGCGCCAGTCGGTGAGGAACGGCACCAGCGCATCGGCATCGGTGAGCAGCCGGCCGGCGAAGCCGGCACGCAGGTCGGACAGGTCCATGCTCAGTTCGACTTCTTGGCCCGCTCGGCCACCAGGCGCTGCTCGGCGCCGGCCTGCAATGCATCCAGCTGCGACCGGAAGCCCTGCGGATCGACCAGCGGGTGCGGGCTGCCGGGCTGGCGCCCCTTCAGCAGCTCCTTGTTTTCGGTCAGGCCATTGGAGAAGGCATGTGTTGTCAGGTGGGTGGTGACCGGGTCCGTCTTGTCTTCGGTCAGCGCGCGGATGCGCTGGAGGCTGGCGATGAAGGCCTCCACCTGCTCGGGCCCCTTGATCGCGTTCAGGCCCAGGCCGCCGACGGTGAAGGCACGGTGGCGCTTGCCGCCGTCGAAGGCATCGAAGGCATACGACGCCGTGCCCATGGTGTGGCCGGGGGTCTCGAAGGCCTGCAGACGGATGTCGCCGACCTGCAGCACCTGGCCGTCGGTCACCACCATGTCGGGCGCGATCATGGCCCACTGGTTGGGGCGGCCGGTGGTCAACGCAGCGGCCTCGGCGGCCTCGCGCCAGCCTTCAGCCGTCATCGCGAAGCGGGCCTGGGGCAGGGCCGCCTTCAGCGTGGCCGCGCCACCCGCATGGTCGAAGTGGCCGTGGGTGATCACCACCTGCCTGATGTCTTGCGGGTTGAAGCCGAGCTGGCGGATGTTGTCGAGCATCGGCGTGGTGAATGGGCCGTACAGCGCGTCGATCAGCACATGGCCCTTGGGCGAGGTGATCAGCCAGGCCGACACCCAGCAGACGCCGACGTAGTAGACGTTGTCGAAGGCCTTGTAGGGCTCGATCTTCTGCAGCGCGGCGTCCTGCAGGAAGCGGCCCAGGTCGGGCGGCATGCGGCCGGTGTCACCGAACACCTTGAACAAGGCCGCGATGGGCGCCGATTCACAGCGGGTGGTCAGCGGGTCTTGGGCGGCAGCCTGGCCGGCGGCCGTGGCCAGGGCGGCGGCCAGTGCCAGTTGCCGCAGCAGGGGGGTGGTGAAGGTCACGGTTTGTCTCCGGTGAATGGGGCCCTGGCTGCGGCCCTTCTTGGCTGGACCGCTTGCGCAGAACCGTGTTGATGCGGAACAAAGTGTCAGCGCGGCCCCACCGGGGTACAACCAATGCTTCCAGGGTTGTTGACAAGGCCTGCTTGATAATCACCGCATGCCGCTGACCCGCTTCACCCTGCGCCAGATCGAGGCCTTCATCGCCGTGGCCGAGCTGCACAGCTTTACCCTGGCGGCGTCGCGGCTGGGGCTCACTGCCCAGGCGGTGAGCCAGTTGGTGGCCGAGCTGGAGGCGATCCTCGGCTTCCGGCTGTTCGACCGCACCACCCGCAAGGTGGCGCTGTCGAGCGCCGGGCGCGACTTCCTCGGCTCGGCGTCCACCCTGCTGCGCCATGTGCATGCGGCCGACAGCGCGGCCGACGATGTGCGCAACCGCGCCACCGGCGTGGTGCGCATCGGCGCGCCGCTGGTGCTGGCCTGCACCGCCCTGCCGATGGCGATGCGCGCCTACCAGAAGACCAAGCCCAAGGTGGTGGTGCGCATCCGCGACGTGCCGGTCGACCACCTGGTGGACCGGGTGGCCGGCGGTGATGTCGACCTGGCCATCGGCCCCGACCGCCGCACCGGCGACGCGGTGCAGGCCACACCGCTGTTCGACAGCGCCTGGGTGCTGTGGTGCGCGCCCGACCACCCGCTGGCCCGGCACCGCCGCGCCATCCGCTGGGCCGAGCTGGCCGGTGTGGCCATCGTGTCGGCCGGGCGCGACCATGAACACAGCGTCGCCCAGATGCACCAGGACATGCCTGCCGGCACGCGGGTGACGCCGGTGGACGTGGTCGACAACGTGTCCACCGCCATCGGCATTGCCGCCCAGGGCCTGGCGGTGACGCTGGCGCCCGCCTATGTGGGCGTGCTGGCCAAGCCCTTCGGCCTGGTGATGAAGCGGGTGGTGCAGCCCGAGTCGATGCGCAAGGTCTGCCTGTATGCGCCGGCGGGCCGGGCCTTGTCACCTGCGGCCGAGGGGTTTGCAGAATTCCTGGCCGACTGGGTGCGGGCCTGGTCAGCTGACCAGTGAAGCCTGCGCAGGGCGTTTGCCGGGCCGTCGCCGGTCACCCGCCTGGTGCTGACGCGCGGCCCGCCGCCCCCGGCAAGGCCTGCGCCCGCCAGGCCCGCGGCGACTGACCGAACTGCTCGCGGAAGCTGCGGCTGAAGTGTGCGGCGTCGTTGAAGCCCCAGGAGAAGGCCAGCGCGCTGACGCTGCGCTCGGCCAGGCGCACATCGGCCAGGTCGCGGCGGCAGGCGTCCAGGCGCTGCACCCAGATCAGGCGCGACAGCGGCTGCGGCTCGGCAC
Organism: Aquabacterium sp.; assembly: GCA_029865965.1. Classification (GTDB taxonomy): domain Bacteria; phylum Pseudomonadota; class Gammaproteobacteria; order Burkholderiales; family Burkholderiaceae_C; genus Pseudaquabacterium. Next base: position 5,246 of record JARXAJ010000265.1, on the reverse strand, counting down.
GGAACAGGCGCTTCAGGATGCCGGTGCGCCGTCCTGCACCAGCGCACCGCGGCCTTCACGCTGGATCAGCACCAGGCAGTGGTCCTCGGTGGCCTGGCGGATGCGCTCGGGCGTGCGGCGCAAGCGGCTGCCGTTGGACCGCAGGTGGGTGAAGGCGATGTCGCCGATGCGCCGGAACTGGATGTCGCCAAAGATGTCGGTGTCGGTGTCGGCGGGCGGGTCGATGTCGAGTTGCGCATACATCGCGCCGATCAGGTCGAGCCACCAGCCCAGGCGCTGGCCCTGCGGCACGGCCATGGTGCTGAGTTGCTGGCGCCCTGCCGCGATCAGCGGGGCCGGTGCCCTCGATCGATCAGGCGCCCATGCCGATGACCACCGCCTGTTTCAACGCAGGCATACCGGCTATTCACCCACGAAGTTGGGCTTGCGCTTTTCGACGAAGGCCTTGATGCCTTCGCGCGCGTCTTTGGTCCGGCTCATCTGCGCAATGGAGCGCGTCTCCCGCTCCATCTGCGACTCGAGCGTGTCGTTGCCCGACATCATCACCAGCTTCTTGACACCATCGTAGGCCTGGGTCGGGCCTTTGGCGAGTTGCGTTGCGAGCCTGGTCACTTCCGCCATCAGATCGGCCGCAGGCACCACGCGGTTCACCAGGCCCCAATCCAGGGCCTCGTGCGCCGACAGCACCCGATTGGTCAGGTACAGCTCCTTGACGCGACGTTCCCCAACCAGACGCGTCAGGAAGTAGGTGGAGCTGCCATCGGGTGTCAGCCCGATCTGCGTGTAGGCGCTGGTGAACTTGGCCGTGTCGGCGGCAATGGCCAGGTCGCAGCAGGCAACGAAGCTCAGCCCCGCGCCGGCCGCCACGCCGTTGACCGCCGCGATGACCGGCGCCCGCAGCCTGGCCAGCCGGGAGATGCCGGTGTGCAGCAGCGTCGTCATCTCGCGCAGCATCAGTTCGACCTCGTCGCCCTTCTGGACGAACTCGGCCACATCACCGCCCGCACAGAACGCCCGCTCGCCCGTGCCCGTCAACACCACGGCGCGGATCGACATGTCGACACTGCAGCGGTTGACGATGTCGTAGAACTCGCTGGTCGCCTGGAAGTTGATGGCGTTGAAGGCCTCGGGCCGGTTGAATGTGATCCACGCGACGTTGTCGCGCACTTCGAACTTCATGAATCGGTCGGCCATGTCGGTGTTGCTCCTGGTGGGTGTTGCAGGTTGTCAATCAAGGCGGCAGCGCTGTGGTCATGCGATGGCACTTCGCACCAGCCGAAAGGCCGTGGCGATGGGCTGCAGGTGCTGCGCGTCGGGCAGACGGCGGCGGCTTGACACGCGAATGCCTTCGTTGAACAGCATCAGCAGGGCGGCCAGTGCTTCGGCTTGTGCCGGCGTCGCGTCAGCGTCCTGCAGACAAGCCTGAAAGATGCTTTGCATGTCACTCAAGTGACGGCTGGCGCGCGAGGCGAGGTCATCGTCGACACCGGCCATCTCCAGCACGGTACTCACCAGCATGCAGCCCCAATGCCCCCGGGCGGCAGCGGCACCACCCGCGCCGATGAAGTTGCGTTCAAAAAAGCTTTGAAGTGCATCGACCGGCGGCATCTCGGCGCGGGCGCGTTGCAGCAATTGCAGCGTACGCGCGGAGAACAGGTCGAGGCATTCGATGAAGAGGCTGCGCTTGTCTGTGAAGGCGGCATAGAAACTGCTGCGGCTGATGGCCATGGCCGTCAGCAGATCAGCCAATGAGGTGGCCTGGTAGCCCTTGCGCCAGAACAGCGCCAGCGCGCGGTTCACGGCCTTGGGTCGGTCAAATTCAATGGGGCGGGCCATACTTGAATTCTGGACTGATCAGTGCAGAATGACAAGACAACCGGTGAAGGAATCAACGATGAACAAACCCGTCTGCTTGGTGATCGGCGCTGGCGCCGGGATCGGCGGCCACGTGGCCAAGCGCTTTGCCCGCGAGGGCTACCACGCCTGCCTGGCCCGCCGCAGCGACAAGGCCGGGCTCGACCGGCTGGTGGCCGAGATCGAGGCCGAAGGCGGCACGGCCACCGGCTTCATGCTCAATGCGGTCGAAGAGGGCAGCATCGAGCAACTGGTCACCCACATCGAGGCCGAGATCGGCCCGATCAGCGTGGCGCTGTTCAACCTGGGCGCGCAGATCGGCGACCGCGGCCTGGCCAGCACCACGCTGAAGGCTTTCGAGATGGGCTGGCGCATGGCCACCTTCGGCCTGTTCCGCCTGGCCCAGGTGATGTTTCCGTACATGGAGCAGCGCGGCAAGGGTGCGCTGCTGGTGACATCGGCCACCGCCGCATTGCGCGGCAACGCCGGCCAGCATTCGCATGCCGCAGCCATGGGCGGGCGGCGTTTGCTGTGCCAATCCTTGAACGCACAGTTCGCGGCCAAGGGCATCCATGTGTCGCACATCGTCATCGACGGCGCTGTGGATGCGCCCGACACCCTGGGCAAGATCCTCGGACCCGAGCGCTTCCAGGCGCTGCGCGAGAAGAAGGGCCTGGAACACGACGGCCTGCTGGTGCCTGCCGAAGTGGCCAACACCTACTTCCACATCGCGCACCAGCACCGCTCGGCCTGGACCTTCGAGCTGGACCTGCGCGCCCATTCCGACCTGGCATGGTGGAACCACGCCGGCAACCCCGACTTGAAGTGAACAAACTGTCGTTTCCCCAACCCACCGGACTGTTTTGATGACCAAGACCATTGAACTGATTTTTGACTTCGTCAGCCCCAACGCTTATCTGGTGTGGCAGCCGCTGCGCGCGCTCGCTGCACGGCAGGGGGCGCAGATCAGGATCACGCCGGCGTTCCTGGGCGGGATGCACAAATTGACCGGCAATGCGCCGCCGTTCATCCGCGATGCCGACGTGAAGGGCAAGAACGCTTACGCCAGCCTGGAAATGCAGCGTTTCATCGCAAAACACAGCCTCCATCGGTTCAAGATGAACCCCAAGTTCCCGTTCAATTCGGTCAACTTGATGCGGATGCTGGTGTCGCTGCCAGGCGATGACCAGATCAGGTTCATCGACGCGTTGACGCCCGCGATCTGGGAAGAGGCGCTCGACGTCAGCGATGCCGCTGCGTTGGCAACGGTGCTGACCAAGGCCGGTTTCGATGCGGAGTCCCTTGCTGCCAAAGCGCAAGACCCGGCCATCAAACAGGCCCTGATCGACAACACCGAAAAGGCTGTCGGACGCGGGACGTTTGGCATTCCGACGTTCTATATCGGGGAGGAGATGTTCTTCGGCAAAGAGCGCCTTGGGCAGATCGAGGAGATGCTGGAGAACGGCTGATCGCTGCGCAGCGTTGCACCACCCCTCTGGAGAACGCCGATGACCACCCACACCGCTGCCACCGGCACCGCCCTGCAGCTGTGCACGCTGGCCGTTGGCATGGCCACGATCAGCCTGAGCCGCCCGGACAAGCACAGGCCATGGCGGCCGGGCCGCCGATCGTCCTGCGCTGCATGAAAGAACACCTCAACCGCCCGTTACAGGTGGACCTGCGCAGCGCCTTGGCCCTGAAAGCCGATCGCCTGGTGCGCTGCGCCCGCACCGGGCACCACCAAGAGGCAGTGCAGGCCTTGCTGCACAAGCGCAAGCCAGGCTGTAGCGGCAGATGACCGAGCCACCTGCGCACACCTGGCGCCACCCTGGCGTGCTTGCCCGGCAAGCCACCGGTCGATGAGCGCGTCTGCTGTCTCCCAACCGGCCCGCTGGTATCTCGGCAGCGTGGCCGCCTTCATGCTGCCCCATGGGCTGCAGATGGTGCTGCTGCCCTATCTGCTGGCCATCGAGCTGCAGCAGCCGGCCGCGCGCTTCGGCATCACGCAGATGCTGGGGCAGCTGCCGATGCTGGTGTTCCTGCTGTTTGGCGGTTGGCTGGCCGACCGGGTCGACCCCCGCCGGCTGCTGATGGCCTTGCACGGGCTGGCCATTCCGGTGCCGCTGCTGCTGGCGGTCATGCTGTGGCGCGGCAGCCCCGCGCCGGCCAGTGGTGCGGTGCGCAAGTCGATGTGGGCTGAACTCGGTGGCGGCCTGTCGGTGATCGCCGCTGACGCGCCGATGCGCGCCACGCTGTTGATGACCGCAGGCATGGGCGTGTTCTTCGGCGGTGTCTTCGTGGTGCTGATTCCGCTGGCGGTGCGCGACTTGTCTGCCGGCGGCGCGCAAGACATCTCAGCCGCCTACATCGCCTTCGGCATCGGCACGCTGACCAGCATCGTCGCGCTGACGCGCCGCGGCGGCCTGGCCGGCACCGGGCGGGCGCTGGTGTGCGCGCTGCTGGCGGGCTGCGTTGCGCTGGCGCCCTTGCTGCTGGCGCCGCCCCAGGCCGTCTTCTACCTGTGCATCTTCTGTTGGGGCGTGTGCGGCAGCGTGGCGATGTCGATGTCGTGCTCGATTCTGCAAGAGCGTGCACCGGCCAGCCACCAGTCACGCGTGATGGCGGCGTTTTCGCTGGCCACGGTGGGGGGCACGCCCATCGGCGCACTGATCACCGGCCTGGCGGTCGGCGCCGTCGGCGTGCGCTGGGCCACGCTGATGCCCGTGCTGGGCGTGGCCGGCATCACGCTGGCGGTGCTGGCCACGCACGACGTCTGGCAATTGCGCGCGCGCCGCGCCTGAGCAGTGGCCTGCACGCACGCGTTGCCCGGATGGTGGGAGAGGGCCGCACAGGAACGTACTGGATGTCGATGTGCAGGACTGACCGACTGGAAAGGGTCGGTCACGACCTGCCACCGACCCGGGAAGCGGTCAACGAGGCCGCGGTCACCGCCGCCTGTTCTCTCGTCATCGAGATTGAGGGCGATCGGTAGGTCCCTGCGTCAAGCAGTCAACCAGAGGTCGGGCAGCCGAGGGTCAGCTTCCCGACGCCACCGACATTCGCCCGCGGCATCCGACCGGCAGCAGCCAGTCCGGGGCCGCCACTTGCCCCGGCCAAAGCGAAGGCGGTCTGGCCGCGCTTGTACGATGCGACGCCATGGCCCTTGTCTACAGCACTGATCATGGACGCACATGCCCTGGCTGCCGCCTGTCGCTGGCGGCCTGCACCTGCAAGGCCGCCAGGCCCATTCCTGCGGGCGACGGCATCGTGCGCGTCAGCCGCGAGAAGCAGGGCCGCGGCGGCAAGACCGTGACCGTGGTGCGCGGCCTGACGCTGGACGCCATTGCGCTCACCGCCACCGGCAAGCAGCTGCGTGCCGCCTGTGGCGCCGG
>JARXAJ010000260.1 GCA_029865965.1 Aquabacterium sp. | reverse complement strand
GCCCCGGCCCGACGCCGCCGCAGCCGACCGCCCGTACAGCGCTGGCATGCGCCAGCAGGCCGGCAGTGGCGGCACCGATGGCAGTGGCGCAGCGAAGCTGTTCCCGGCGCCGCCCGACGGCCTGCGCCGTGAAGCCCCGCAGGCCCCGCGTGAGCCGGTGCCCGACGCCGCATCCAACCGGGGGCAGGCCTTCATCCTGCCGGCTCGCTGATGCGGCTTGTGCTTGCCAGGCGTGCCGCGGCGTCATGCTGCGCTGGGCTGCTGCTGGGCCTGCTGGCCTGCGGCCTGGCAGCGGCGCGGCCTGGCGCCAAGGAGCATGCGCCGGCTGCTGCGCCTGCGGAGACCGAAGTCCAGTCCCTGGTGCGCCGCTACCACGCCGCCCAGCGTGAGGTGCTGCGCCAGCAGCTGTGCCTCATGACCCCGGGTTGCCTCACCGATGAAGGCCGTCTGCTCGACGCACTGGAAGTCGGCAAGCGCATGTCGCAGGGCCTGGCCGACCGCGCCCAGGCGGGGGATGTGCTGGCCGCCCATGAGCGCGGTCTGATCGCGCTGTCGGCCGCGGGCCTGCAACGCGCGCGATCCCATTCCGAGGCTGAAAACCAGAACCCGGGCGCCCTGGTGCTGCGCCGGCGCTGGGCGCAGGAGCAGATCGTCGCCGAACGCTATCTCGGCATGGCGGCCATGGCCGGCCACCCGCCGGCCTGCCTGGCCTTGGGCAAGACCCTGTCCGAGCGCGTGCCCCAGCCCGAGCCCGAATTGGTGGGGCGGCTCTTCCGCTGCGCCGTCAGCGGCTTCAGTGCGCAGGGCCAGCGCCGGCAGGCGGTGGAGGCCTATGCGCAGATGCGCCTGGCCCTGCCGCCGCAGGACCCGGCCATGGTCGAGGTGCATGCGGTGATCCATGGCCCGCAGCCGCCCGAGCGTGCCTGGCGCCGGGTGGAACCCACCGAAGCTGAGGCGCTGCGGCGCGGAGCCACCCCATGAGCATGTCTGTTCAGCGCATGGCGACCTGGGGCGGGCTGGGGCTGCTGTGTGCCCTGGTGATCGCCAGTTGCGCGCGCGAAAGTGTCGGCTTCGACAAATACCACGAGGTGGTCTGCCAGCCAGACGACCCGCAGGCCTGCGCACCTTCAGGCCGCCGCCTGGTGGTCACCCGCAAGCCTGGTGATGCGCTGGCCCGCCCGGCCAGGCTGCCGTCCATCCGCATCGATGTGCTGTCCGACACCGATCTGCTGGAGGCGCACATCGACCAGATCAACTGCGTCATGCCCGACGCCAACAACTTCATCTGCCGCACGGTGCTCGGCATGGCGCTGGATTCGTCGCAGCCGGCCCTGACGGCACCCTGGCGCATGGTGCAGGGGCGGTTGCTCAATGACACGCTGGACCCGACGCGTGTGCGTTTTCTTGACAGCCAGCAGTTGTGGCGTGCCCGGCTGGGCCTGGGCAGCTACGCCTACTAGAACGAGACCATGAAGAACTTCCTCGCCCTGCTGGGCACCTGGCTGAAACGCCTGCTGAAATGGGGGGCCATCACGCTGGTGCCCGCCTTTGCGCTGTTCGTGGTGGGCGAACAGATTGAATCGGCGCGCCTGGGCGCCATCGCCGCCTGCGAGACCGCCAAGGACAACGCCAACTGCATGCGCCAACGTGGCTACCTGGCCGCCGCGCCGTTCTACCCTGACATCACCCGCCGTGTGCTGGGTGGTGGCGCCCGCTTGCTGGGTGGTGCGCTGGGCGCGTCCTACGCGCCCCCGCCGCCGGCTGATGAAGACTGACATGCGTTGCCCGGCCTGGTGTGGGCGCCTGGTGCTGGCTGCCGCCATCGCGCTGGCGGGCTGCAGCGACTACGACCGCGCCCGCAATGCCTATGAGGGTGGTGACTACACCCTGGCCATCCAGCGCTATGAGGCGTTGGCGCTGGCCGGGCATGTGCGGGCGCAGTACGACCTGGCGCAGATCCATTTCCAGGGCATCGGCACACCCCGGGACGGCCCCAAGGGCTGGTACTGGCTGATCGAATCGGCGGGCAACGGCAATGTGGCGGCCATGGTGCAGCTGGGCGCGTTGTTCGAGAGCGGGGTGGGCGCAGACCGTGACTATGCGGCCGCCGCGCAGTGGTATCTGCGTGCCGCCCGCAAGGGCGACGCCGTGGGCCGCTTCAACCTGGCGCTGATGTACACCAAGGGCATCGGGGTGCCCAAGGACGAGGTGGCCGCGCTGGCCTGGTACCGGCTGTCGTTCAAGGCGGGTTGTGCCGCCGCACGCGACCGTGCCAACGAGATCGAGCGCACGCTCACGGAGGCCGAGCTGCTGCGCACCAAGGAACTGGTGGCCGAGCTGTCCCAGTCTGCAGCAGACTGAGGCATGTGAGAACCCGCAACATGCCCGCCTTGCCCGCAGCCATCGCCCCGCCGGGGCGCGGCGCACAGCGCCTGGCCTGGCGACCCTGTCTACCCCGGCGCGGGTATGCCGGGCTTGCTCACAACATCTGATCCGGGCTGTCCATGGCCGAGCAAGGCGGTGAAGAGCGTTCACTGGAACCCAGTGCGCGCAAGCTGGAGAAAGCCCGCGAGGATGGGCGGTTCCCCCAGTCGCGCGACCTCAGCTTCCTGCTGATGCTGTTGACGGTGGCACTGCTGGTGCCACTGGCCGGCCCCCGGATGGTGCAGGTCACACGCCTGATGATCACCGAGGCGCTGCACTGGTCGGCGCAGGATGCGCCGATGGCGCACCTGGCCCGCTGGGCCGGCGGCCCGCTGGTCGATTTCGGGCTCTGGCTGGGTGGCTTGCTGGTGCTGGTCTTGCTGGTGGGGGCGCTGGGGCCGCTGGCGTTGGCCAGGTTCCAGCTCGTGTTCGCCTTCAAGGTCGACTTTGCCCGGCTCGATCCGGTGGCTGGCCTGGGGCGCATGGTGTCCGGGCGCAACCTGTTTGCGCTGGCCAAGGGCGTGGTGGTCACGCTGTTGGTGCTGGGTGTCGGCACGGCCTACTTCCTGCTGCAGCGCGATGGCCTGATGCTGTCGCCCGGCGCTGCGGTGGCGGCGGCGGTGGCGCGCATGTTGGGGGTGCTGGGCCAGGGGCTGCTGTGGCTGATGGCGGTGGTGCTGGTGGTGGCCGCTGTGGACGCTGCCTTCCAGTGGCTGAGCTTTCGCCGCGAAATGCGGATGACCTTGCAGGAAATGAAGGACGAGTCCAAGGAGAGCGAGGGCTCGCCCGAGATGCGGGCGCGCATCCGCAACATGCAGCGCAATGTCTCGCGGCGCCGGATGATGGCCGCTGTGGAGCAGGCCGACGTGGTGGTCGTCAACCCCACCCACTACGCTGTGGCCCTGCGCTATGACACCGACCGCATGGACGCCCCCATGGTCATCGCCAAGGGCACGGACGAGGTGGCGCTGCGCATCCGTGCGGTGGCCGGCAGTTGCGACATCCCGATCGCCGAATCGCCGGCGCTGGCCCGCTGGCTGAGCGCCCATGTCGAACTGGGCGCACCCGTGCCGGCGGGCATTTACGGTGTGGTGGCGCAATTGCTGGCCTGGGCCTATGCCATCCGCACCGGAACCGACCGCCAGGTGCGCCTGCCCGCGCTGGACGACGACCTGCCTGCAGCACCCTGACGGCAGGGCCAAGCCGCCCGGCGCCGTCAGACCACGTACTTGGCGATCTTGGTGAGCAGGATGTCGCGCTGGACCGGCTTGGTGATGTAGTCGTCCATGCCGGCGGTGATGCAGGCCTCCCGGTCGCCCGCCATGGCGTGTGCCGAGACCCCGATGATCGGCACCCGCAGCGCGCTCAGCACCGGTTGCACCGGCAACAGGCCCAGTGCGCGGATCGCCGTCGTGGCTTCCATGCCGTTCATCACCGGCATGGAGACATCCATCAGGATGACGTCGAAGACGTGTTCACGCACCGCGCGCACGGCCGACTGGCCATCTGTCACGCAGTGCACCTGCATGCCGTCGCGCTGCAGCCAACGCTCCAGCAGGCGCTGGTTGACGCGGTTGTCGTCCACCACCAGCACATGCAGACCTTCCGAGCGCACGCTGGTGGCGCCAGCCAGGCGCCCACGCTCGACCAGCGGCTCCCCGCCCAGGAACAGGCCGGCGCCCAGACTGGCGCGCAGCGCCACACCGCCGCCATTGCGTGCCGAGGCCGACAGCGTGCCGCCCATGGCCAGGGTGAGCCGGTGCGCCAGGTACAGGTCCATGTCCGGCGGCGTGCTGTTGCCGGTCGGGTCTTGCGCCGTGGCGGCCAGCCGGCGGTGGCGGTCCAGCAGCAGGCCGGCCTCGTAGCCGCCACAGTCGGCTTCCACGGCGATCGTCAGTTCCCCGCCCGCCTGCATGGTGTCGGTCAGGCGCGCGCCGATCTGGATGAGCAGGCTGCCGCCCTGCATGTCCGCCATCGCTGCATGGAACAGGTGGCGCACCAGGTCGGCCACATGGTCGGCATCGCCCATCACCATGCGGCTGGGCAGGTTCCAGCACAGTTCCAGTGCCAGGTCGCGTTCGCGGGCGCGGGCTGCGAAGCCCGACATCAGCGGTGCGAGCAGGCGCCTGACGTCGAATGGCGCTTGCTCCGGCACATGCCCGGGCGCATCCAGCGTGGCAAGTTCCGCCAGATGTCCGGCAAAGCTGGTCATCGCCTGCACTTGCTGCTTGAGCAGCTTGAGCAGTTCCGTGTTGGTGGGATTGATCTGCGCAAAATCAAGGCGGCCCAGTGAATCGACGGCGTCTGCCGACAATTCCTGCAGCGCGTGTGTCTGCGCAACCAGGTGGTTCCTTGGCGCGCTGTTGGCGATCGGGCTGACCGGGTTGCGCGGCGCACGCTGGGCGGCTGTGTTGAGCGGGCGCAACTGCACACAGTCGAACACCTGGTCGCCCGACACCAGCCGCGCCACCGCCACCCGCATCGCCACCAGGCTGCCATCGCCCTGGCACACCAGATCCCCATCGGCGTGCGCGCGCGCCGCCGTGTCCGCCAGGCTGCAACCGGGCACCAGGCGTGCCAGCGGGCGGTGCAGCAAGGCCTGCAATGGCTGGCCGAACAGGCGGAGACCGGCCGCGTTGACAGACTGGATCAGCCCGTCGGCATGGCACAGCACGACGGCATCGGTCGATGCCTCGGCCAGCCGGGCGACCATGGCGGCCGGCGTCATCCGCACCCTGTCGGGCCAGGCCTGGCCGGCCTCGGCAACCGGTTGGGGCCGGCCTGCGCGGCCGATCGACAGCGCAGCCGCCGACCACCTGCGCAGGGCCTGGACAACAGGATGACGCCCCTGCACCACGGCATGGTCTGGGGTCTTGATGCGGTCAGGCATGGTCGGCGGTGTTCACACTTGGCAGGCATTCGGTGGGCACGAAGCCGACAGCGCTGCAGCTGCCAACCACCCCGAGAACAGCGTAGCAGCTAAAGAAAACGAAGCGTGTTAACCCGATAAACTAATTAAAAAATCCGTGCTATTCTGGTGGCCTAGACAGGACAATGCGCCGTGTTTTTGCCTCCCACGGCAAAGTGGTGCGCAACAAGCTGCATCACAAGAAGGAATTGCATGAAGTTGGACGATTCCAGCGACTGTTCAACGCTTCCGGTGCTGGATGCGTCCTGGGTGGTGCGCGACATGGGCGACGACCTGGAGGGCTACCGCGATGTGGCGGGCTTCTTCGTCGAAGACGTGGGGTCCATGCGCGAGCAGGTTCGGGCTGCTGCTGCGGTGTCGGCACTCGCCATGGTGCCGGTGATCCATGAGGTGGCCAACTCGATGGGTGTGATCGGCGCCTGGCGGGGGGTGTGCATGGTGCGGGCCCTGGAGCGGCGCATCCGCGCCGGCGAGGCCCTGGATTCGCAATCGGTCAAAGACACCGTGATGCAGTGCATGGACGACTCGGTCCAGGCGCTGCGTGCATGGCTAGCCAGCGGCCCGGCGGGCTGAACTGCCACGCGCCTGGCGCGGCGTGCGCCGAGCCAGGTCAGTGCTGGTGCTGCCGGTCCTGCACCCGGGCGTCGATGTAGCCGCCGAAACGTTCCAGCGACAAGGGCTTGTGATAGACCAGGGTCAGCGGATCCAGGCCCCCCTTGGCGGCGATTTCTTCGTCGGTCATGCCCGTGACCACCAGCACCCGGGTGTCGGCCAGTTCTGGTGAGGCGCGCAACGTGCGGATGAGATGGAAGCCGTCGAACGGCGCCATCAGCAGATCGGTGACCACCAGGTTGGGGCGGCGTTGGGCAATCTGCAACAAGGCGCCCGCCGCATCGCCGGCAAAGCTGAGGTCGACCGTGCCTGTCCACCTGATGGCCACCTTGGTGTAGGCGCGCACCATGGTCTGGTTGTCCTCGACGATGAGCACCGACAGCGCCTTGGCCGACGACAGGTTGCCCACTGCATGCATGCCATCGCGGTTGGCGGCATGCACGTCCGACTCGGCGATGCGGCGGTGGCCGCCCTGGGTGCGCCAGGCCCGGAGCTTGCCGGCTTCCACCATCTTCTGGATGGTGCTGACGGAAACACCCAACATGGCTGCCGCCTCCTTGGTGCCGACAAATGCTTCGTTGGTCGAGCGGATTTCTTGGGCGCGAGATTTTGGCCTGGCCATGGACTCCCCTTCACGTTGGCGGTTTCAGAGCTTTTCAAGTGCGCTAGCGCACACTATTTTAGGGGCAAGTTTTCGCCTCCCATGCCCCGGACAGCGCGCACTGAAGACCCTATGTCAGCCCATCGAAAGCAGGTAAACTGTTAAATGTCTGTCGTTTGTCGCCAATCTCAAATCAACATGTCAGTTTAAATGAAATTATGCTGGTGCAATGTTGAACTTGACGAATTCTCTGGATTGTGGCGGTGCAATTGTGGCAACGGTTTCCGCCTGCTTGTGGTCGTCGGCTGTGCCCGCCCTGCCTGCGGCGCCACTGCGCACGCCTGAGGCCCCGGCATGAGGACGCTGGGCCGGGCCCCATCCAGCCAGGCGGACCTGCCCCCGGCGCCCGCCGGCAGATGGGGCCCGCGCGCCTTGCTGCTTCTGCTGCTGGCGCTGCTGCTGGGCCTGCTCTGGGCTGCGGTGTTCCTGCAGATGCGGCGCGACGAAGACGTGGCGCGCAACGAAGCCGCCTTGCACCTGGGCAACCTGGACCTCGCCTTTGCCGGTGATGTGACGGCGACCTTGCAGGCCGCAGACCAGATCATCCGCACCGTGCGCCAGGAGGTGCGCCGCAGCGGCGGCGGCTTCAGGCTGGCGGCCGCCGTGCAGCGCGGCGAGGCGATCGACGCGCGCTTCGCCCAGGTGGCCATCATCGACGCCCGCGGCATGCTGGTTGATTCCAGCCTGCCTTTCAGCCCGGTCGACCTGAGCGACCGGGCGCACTTCAAGGTGCACCAGCAATCGCAGCGCGACGTCTTGTATGTCAGCGCCCCGGTGTTGGGGCGGGTGTCCAAGAAGCTCAGCCTGCAGATCACGCGGCGCATCAGCCTGGACGACGGGTCGTTCGGCGGCGTGGTGGTGGTCTCGCTGGATGCCGATCTGCTGACAAACTTCTACCGCAACGTGAAGCTCGGCGTCGACGGCGTCATCATGCTGGCCGGCGCCGACGGCGTGGTGCTGTCCCGCCGGCCGGCGCTGCCCCAGGCGTCGGCAGACAACGGTGTGGTGGGCCCCGCGCATGCCGAAGCCCTGCGCATGCGGGTGGGTGCGGTCTGGGCCAACAGCCCGGCCGATGGCGTGGACCGGCTCTATGCCTTTCGGGCGCTGGATGATTACGGCCTGTTCGTCTATGTGGCGCGGTCACGCCAGGACATCCTGCAACAGGTGCAGCAGTTGCGCTGGGTCTACGTGGGTGCGTCACTGCTGTTCTCGCTGGCACTGCTGGGCCTGGGCTGGGCCTTGTTCGCCCGCATGGCGGTGCAGGCGCGCCTGGTGGACCAACTGCGTGCCAGCCACCTGCAGGCCACGGCCGCCAACGCGATGAAGAGCCGGTTTCTGGCCAGCGTCTCCCATGAACTGCGCACACCGCTCAATGGCATCCTGGGCTATGCCGAGCTGATCCGCGAGGGTGGCACCGACCAGGAGATGCGCGAGTACGCCCAGGTGGTGCTGGAGAGCGGGCATCACCTGCACAATCTGGTGAACACCATCCTGGACCTGGCCCGCATCGAGGCAGGCCAGATGTCGATGGTGCTGATGGATGTGGTGCTGGCCGACTTGCTCAACGATGCCTGCGACATGCACCGGGTCACGGCCCAGAAGCGCGGGCTGTCGCTGGTGCTGCAGATCGCGCCGGACTGCCCGGCCCAGTTGCGCACCGACCGCACCCGCCTGCTGCAGGTGCTGTCGAACCTGATCCACAACGCATTGAAGTTCACCGACCTCGGCGGCGTGCAGGTCGACGCCAGGTTGGCGAACAAGTCCCTGCAGATCGAGGTCAGCGACACGGGCCGGGGCATTGCCCCGAACCAGTTGCCGCTGGTGTTCATGCGGTTCCAGGCGGCGGCGGAGTTCTCGCACCCGGCCCAGGGCGCCGGGCTGGGCCTGCCCCTGGCCAAGGAGCTGACCGAATTGATCGGCGGCAGCCTGTCGATCCAGTCCACCCCCGGGCTGGGCACCCGTGTGACCATGCTGTTGCCCTTGCAGCAGGCCGAGCCTGGCATCGGGCCGCGCCCATGACCGCCGCGGCCCGTGCCCTGGTGGTGGACGACAACCGGCTCAACAGCCGCCTGGTGCACATGTTCCTGGGGCGCATGGGGGTGCAAGTGCATGTGGCGGGCTCTGGCGCGCAGGCGCTGGACGCCCTGAAGCAGGACACCTTCAACCTGATCGTGCTGGACCTGCGCATGCCGCAGATGTCGGGTGAGCAGGTGTGCGGCATCGTCCGCCAGATGCCCGGGCTGCTGAACCTGCCCGTGGTGGCATACACCGCCCACCGCATGCCCGACGAGCAAGCGCGCCTGCTGGCTGCGGGCTTCACCGATCTGCTGACCAAGCCCCTCAGCTTCACCGACGTGAAGCGGCTGTGTGAGCGCCTGGGCATCGGCTGGGCGGGGCAATGAACGGCCCGCTGCACGCCGCAGCGCCGGCGCTGGCCGGCGCCACCGCCGGCCCGACTTGCTGGCTGCTGATGGCCAGCCAGGCGC
>JARXAJ010000245.1 GCA_029865965.1 Aquabacterium sp. | reverse complement strand
CTCCTCGGAATAGGGCACGGCAATCGCCTGCCCGATGCCGCGGCTGGCACCGGTGATCAGCACGCGGCGGCCGGCCAGGCGGCCGGTGCGGGCTGAAGTCGGGGCTGCGGCTGTCGCGGATGTGAATGCGGTCATGGGGCGATCCTGGGAACGTGATGGGAGGGCGTGCATCATGCCCAGCACACCTGCCCCTGGCCACCCGAGGACTCCCGATGGACGCCCAAACCCTGAACCCCCTGACCGAGCTGCAGATCCTGGACGCGGTCGCCGCGCTGCAAGCTGATTCCGTGGCGCTGCTGGCCGAGCTGGTCGCCCAGCCGTCGCTGCTGGGCGACGAGGCCGGTGCCCAGGTGCTGATGGCGCGTGAATTCGCATCGCTGGGCCTGCGGGTGCATGAATTCGAGGTCGACGAAGCCAAGATCAAGGACCACCCCGGCTACTCGCCATCGATCCTGCCCTATGCCGGCCGGCGCAACGTGGTCGGCATCCACCAGCCGGCGGGCCCGGTGCGCGGCCGCAGCCTGATCCTCAACGGCCACATCGACGTGGTGCCGGTGGGCACTGACAGCCTGTGGTCCAGCCCGCCCTTCGCGCCCCGCATCGAAGGCGACCCGCTGACCGGGCGCATGTACGGCCGGGGCTCGGCCGACATGAAGGCCGGCATCGTGGCCTACACCCAGGCCTTCCGTGCGCTGCAGCGCCTGGGCTACGAGCCGGCCGCACCGGTCTACCTGCAAAGCGTGGTCGAAGAAGAATGCACCGGCAACGGCGCGCTGGCCTGCCTGGTCGAGGGCTACACCGCCGACGCCGCCATCATCCCCGAGCCGTTCGAGGGCGTGATGAGCGCGCAGATGGGCGTGATGTGGCTCACCATCGACGTGCATGGCCTGCCGGTGCATGCCTCGGTGGCCCACACCGGCATGTCGGCCATCGGCTATGCGCAGCAGATGGTGGAATGGCTCAAGGAGCTGGAGACCGCCTGGAACCGCCCGGCCGCACGCCATGCCTGTTATGCCGGCCACCCGCATCCGATCAACTTCAACCTGGGCAAGATTTCGGGCGGTGAGTGGTCCAGCAGCGTGCCCACCCATTGCCGGGTCGACATGCGCCTGGGCTTCTACCCCGGCCGCACGCCGGCCGAGGTGCGCGCCGAAGTGGAAGCCCACCTGGCCGCCAGCCATGCCCGCCACCCGGGCAATGCAAGCCTGAAGTACAGCATCAGCTACCAGGGCTTCCAGGCCCAGGGCTGTGTGGTCGACACCACCCAGCCAGCCATCCTGCACCTGCTGCAGGCCCACCGCGACATCGCCGGCACCGACGCGCCGCTCAACGCCACCCCGGCGACCACGGACGTGCGCTTCTTCCACCTGTACGGCCAGATCCCCAGCACCTGCTACGGGCCCAACGGGTCCGACATCCATGGCATCGATGAATGGGTGTCCTTGAGCAGCCTGCAGCGGGTCACCGCCGTGCTGGCGCTGTACATCGCCCGCTGGTGCGGCTTGAACAGGCGCGCCGCTTGACCCAGCCAGCCACCGGGCTGCGCAGCCTGCAGCCCGTCTGGGCGATTCTTCTGGGCGCGGCCACCGTGCTCAGCCTCAGTCTGGGGTTGCGGCAGAGCCTGGGCATCTTCATGCCGCCCATCACCCTGGGCCCGCAGAGCATCGGCATCACGGTGGCGCAGTTCACCGCCGCCGTGGCGGTGCAGAACCTGGCCTGGGGCCTGCTGCAGCCACTGGCCGGCGCCTGGTCAGCGCGGGTCGGCTTCCGGCCGCTGATGGTGGCCGGCGCGGCGCTGTACGTGGCCGCCCTGGTGCTGCTGGCCAGCGCCCAGGGCCTGCTGGCGGTGGTGCTGAGCGCGGGCGTGATGATCGGTGCCTCACTGGCCTGCACCGGGTCGGCGCTGACGATGTCGGTGGCCACCCGGGTGGTGTCGCCGGCCAACCGCAGCCTGGTGCTGGGCCTGGTGTCGGCGGTGGGGTCGCTGGGCGCGATGATCGCCGCACCGATCGGCCAGATGCTGGCCGCCGGCCACGGCTGGCGCTGGGGGGTGTGGGGCTTTGCATTGCTGGCCCTGGTGATGCTGCCCGCCGCCTGGGTGGCCGGCCGCGCCGACAAGGTGCCGTTGCCCGCACCGGTGGCCGGCACCGCCGACGGCGGGACGGCGAAGCAGGCAGTGCACCAGGCACTGCACAGCGTGCCCTTCCTGGTGATGGCCGGGGCCTACTTCGTCTGCGGCATGCAGCTGGTCTTCCTCACCACCCACCTGCCGGCCTACCTGGCCATCTGCGGCATGGACCCGATGCTCAGCGCCCAGGCGCTGGGCATGATCGGCGCGTTCAACGTGCTGGGCAGCCTGTTCTTCGGCTGGGCTGGCGGGCGCTGGAACAAGCAGGTGCTGCTGGGGCTGCTCTACAGCACCCGGTCGCTGGTGCTGGCGGCCTACTTCGTGGCGCCACCCACGCCCGCCAGCACGCTGGTGTTCGCCGGGGTGATGGGCTTCCTGTGGCTGGGCGTGGCGCCGCTGGTGGCCGGCAGCGTGGCCGAGATGTTCGGCCTGCGCTGGCAGGCCTTGATCCAGGGCGTGGCCTTCTTCAGCCACCAGATGGGCAGCTTCGTGGGCGCCTTTGGCGGCGGCATGCTCTACACCTGGCTGGGCAATTACGAGCTGGCCTGGCGTGTGGGCGTGGGCCTGGGCCTGGTGGCCGGGCTGGTGCAGATTGCGGTGGCGGTGGGGCGCCCGCCAACCGCCGGGCGGCTGGTGCCGGCCTGACCGGCGCTGGCGCTGGTGCCGGCCGCAACCGGCCCCGGCACAGTCAGCGCGGTGCTGCCTGGTCCATGTACACCTCGTCCAGGCTGACGCCATGCAGGCGCAGGCTGCGGCCGGTGGGCACCAGGCCCAGGCGCGCCAGCGCATCGGCTGCGCGGTTGTAGTCGTCCAGGCCGAAGGCGCGGGCGATGCGGTAGATCTGCCCGTTGCGGGCCAGGATGCCCAGGTTCAGGGCGATGCCGCCGCCGGTCAGCAGGTCGGCTTCAGGGCGCAGGGCCTGCACGATCAGCGGGTCGTTCGGCAGGGGCGGGACTTGGTCGATGACCCAGGTGTGCATGGTGTTGGTGCCTCCGTGCGTGGGCTGTGGTGCTTGCTGGCCTGTAGGCCGGCAATGCACCCACAACCAAGCCAGTTTCAGGCCAGCACAGCCTTCCGGGTTGTGACCAAGCGCACAGGTTTGCGCCGCGTTCAGGTGCGCAACGTCAAGCCACCGTCGGCCACCAGGCCGTGGCCGGTGATGAAGTCGGCCTCGTCGCTGGCCAGCAGCAGCACCGAGCGGGCCATGTCGATGGGCTGACCCAGGCGCCGCAAGGCGGCCTTCTTGGCCCAGATGGCACGGATCTTCTCGTCCTGGAAGCTGGCCGCCGTCATGCCGGTGTGGATGGCGCCGGGCAACAGGTAGTTCACCGTGATGCCGTACTTGCCCAGTTCCAGCGCCAGGGTCTTGCTGATGCCGGCCACTGCGTGCTTGCTGGCGGTGTAGGCGGTCAGGCCGATGTCGGTGCGCTCGGCCATCACGCTGGCGGTGTTGATGATGCGGGCCCGGCCGGTGGTGGCCGCACGCGCGCGCAGCGCCGGGATGGCAGCGCGGCAGATGCGGAACACCGCGCGGGTGTTGACGCTGAAGACGCGGTCCCACTGCTCGTCGGTGCTCAGCTCGCCCAGCGCGTTGTAGGACACCCCGGCGTTGTTGAACAGGATGTCGAGCTGGCCACCGGCCTGCAGCGCGGCGGCCACGATGGCCTCGGCCGCGCCATCGGCGGCCACGTCCTGGGCAAACGGCACCACACGCTCGGTGCCCGCATGCGCGGTGTCGATGGCGCTGCCCGGGCGGTCCACTGCCAGCACGGTGGCGCCTTCAGCGGCAAACAGCTGGGCCGTGGCAAGGCCGATGCCCGAGGCCGCGCCGGTGACGATGGCGACCTTGCCGGCCAGGCGTTGCAGTGCAGCAGTCATGGGGTGTCTCCGGTGGATGGTGTGGCTGCAGTGTGCGGTGGCGCCGCATGCGGGTTCTTGCACCCTGGTGACATGGCGCAGCCGTTCACAATCGACCAACACTTCGCCAGGAGCCACCGATGCCCGCCCCCACCGTCGACTACTACTTCGCCACCGTCTCACCCTGGGCCTACCTCGGCCATGCCCGCTTCGTGGCGATGACGCAGGCCGTGGGCGCCACCGTGCAGGTCAAGCCGATGGACCTGGGCGAGATCCTGCCGGTCTCGGGCGGGCTGCCGCTGGCCAAGCGCGCACCGCAGCGCCTGGCCTACCGGCTGGTGGAACTGCAACGCTTCAGCAGCCACCTGGGCATCGCGCTGCATCCACAGCCGGTGCACTTTCCGGTCAACGGCAGCGACGCGGCCAGGCTGATCATCGCCACCGATGCGGCGCATGGCAGCGCAGCCGCGCTCGACATGGCCCACCGGGTGGGCGCGGCCATCTGGGCCGAGCAGCGCAACGTGGCCGACCCGGCGGTGCTGGCCGCCTTGCTGGCCGAGGCCGGCCTGCCCGCCAGCCTGCAAGATGCCGGCGTGATGGACGCTGCCGCGCACCGCTACGCCGCCAACACCGCCGAGGCGCGTGACCTGGGCGTGTTCGGCGCGCCGACCTATGTGATCGGCGGCGAGCTGTTCTGGGGCCAGGACCGGCTCGACTTCGTGCAGCAGCGGCTGCAGGCCGGTTGACCGGCTGCGCGCCCAGCGCCTACATTGCTCACTTCTTAGCAAATCCGCAACGCCATGCCCCATCTGGTGATCCTCTACACCGGCAACCTGGATGCGGTGACCGACATGGCCGCGCTGTGCCGCAGCCTGGCCGACACTATGCTGGCCGTGCGTGACGAAGCCGACAAGCCGGTGTTCCCGCCCGGCGGCATCCGGGTGCTGGCCTACCCGGCGGCACACAGTGCGGTGGCCGACGGCGGTGCCGCCGGCCTGGCCGCCGGGCAGGGCGGCGACTACGGCTTCGTCTACCTGAACCTGCGCATGGCCCGGGGCCGCAGCGCAGCCGTGCATGCCGACACCGGCCGCCGGCTGGAGGCCACAGCCAAGGCCCACTTCGCGCCGTTGCTGGCCCGCCAACCGGTGGGCGTGACCCTGCAGATCGACGAAGGCCCCGAGGTGTTCGACGCCAAGAACAGCTCGTTGCATCCCTTGTTCACGGCTCCCCCCCGAAGCGGCTGACGCCGCCCCCCAGGGGGACGCCCCGGCGGCCCGGGCAAGCCGGTTGCCCGGCGCGTGCCGGGCATCCACCACACGCCACACGCCCACATCAACCGACCAACACTCCAACGACGAGCGAGACCACCATGCAGATGCCCCAGAACACCTTCAAGGCCGCGATGGCCGCCAAACGGCCGCAGATCGGCCTGTGGGTCGGCCTGGCCGACACCACCGCTGCCGAGGCCCTGGCCACCGCCGGCTACGACTGGCTGCTGCTCGACGGCGAGCATGCGCCCAATGACCCGCGCAGCATCCTGCAGCAGTTGCGCGCGGTGGCGCCCTACCCGGTGCAGCCGGTGGTGCGCCCGGTGATCGGCGACGTGGCCCTGGTCAAGCAGTACCTCGACATCGGCGCCCAGACGCTGCTGATCCCGATGATCGACACCGCCGAGCAGGCCGCCCTGATGGTGCAGGCCATGCGCTACGCGCCGGCCGGCATCCGCGGCATGGGCGCGGCACTGGCACGGGCGTCGCGCTACAACCAGGTCGACAACTACCTGGCCCAGGCAGATGCCCAGATGTGCCTGCTGGTGCAGGCCGAGACCACCACCGCCATCCGCAACCTGCAGGCGATTGCCGACACCGAAGGCGTGGACGGCGTGTTCTTCGGCCCGGCCGACCTGTCGGCGTCGATGGGCTACCCGGGCCAGCCCGGCCACCCCGATGTGGTCAAGACCATGCTCGACGGCATCGCCGCCGTGCGCCGTGCCGGCAAGGCGCCGGGCATCCTGATGACCGACCCGGCCGAGGCCCAGCGCTACCTGGACGCCGGTGCGCTGTTCGTGGCCGTGGGCGTCGACTCCCTGCTGCTGGTGGCTGCCGCCAAGGCGCTGGCGGCGCGCTTCAAGCCAGCGGCTGCGGGCGGCTGAACCACGGGTGCCTGTAGGCCCAGGCCCACAGGCACACGGCAGGCCGGACGATGGCCCGCGCCGCTGTGCGGCCGCATGCTGGGGCAGGGCGGCCGCACCGGCTGCCAGCACGTGGGCCGCATGCACCGATTTCCCGACCATGGCCTGGGCATCGCCCGGCTGACACTCTGCCTGGCACTGTGTCTGCCTGCCGTCACCTGTGCAGCCGAGCCGGCACGCCAGGCCGCGCTGCTGGCCGAGCATGCTGCGCTGCACGGCCGCCTGGCGGACAGCCCGTTCGGCGAGCCGCTGCTGCTGCACACCACCGAAGCCGGCGAGGGCGTGCACAACGGCGATGTGCTGGCCGTGCTGCCCCAGCCACTGGGCCGGGTGGCGGCGGTGTTGCGCACGGCCGCCAGCCTGTGCGGCATGCTGGTGCTGCACCTGAACGTGCGCGACTGCCAACCGGTGGCCGGCGCACCCGGGCAGCAGTTGCTGGTCACCGCCGGCCCGATGCGTGCGGCCCTGCCGGGCCTGACCGACGCGGTGCCGCTGCTGCTGCAGCCGCAGACCGACACGGCCGGCCACTTCAGCATGCTGCTGACGGCCCCCAGCGGCCAGCCCGGCAACAACGACCTGCGTGTGCACCTGGAGGCGGTGGCCCTGGCGCCCGACCAGACTTACCTGCACATTACCTACCACCAGGCCAGCGGCCTGGCACGCCGCATGGCCACCCGGCTGTATCTGGCCACGGCCGGACGCGACAAGGTCGGTTTCAGCCGCAGCCCCCCGGGCCCCGACGGTCAGATGCGCCGGGTCACCGGCGAGCGCGCGGCGCTGGAGCGCAACGTGATGCGCCACTACCTGGCACTGCTGGCCAGCACTGCACCGGTCGACGGCCCGCCGGCCGCACAGCGCGATGCCCGGCTGCGCGCCTGGTTTGCGCTGACCGAGCGCCATGCCACCCAGCTGCACGAGCTCAACCTGGCCGACTACCTGGCCGAAAAGGCCGGCGTGGCCGCCGGGCCGCGTTGAATGCCGCAGGCCACCGGGCCGGCGTAGGACAGGGCCGACGGCCGGTCGCGCCCCTGGCCGATGGCCACGCACCCCGGCCGGGCAGATGCTGACAGCAACCATCCGCCAGTCCTTCCAGGAGCCCGCCATGACCCTCACCATCCCTTCCCGCCTGCGCACCACCACCTGGGTGCTGACCTGCGCCGCTGTGCTCGGGCTCGGCGCCTGCGCCGGCATGTCCGATCAAACCCGTGACACAACCATTGGCGCCGGTGTGGGCGCGGTGGCCGGCTCGGTGATCACCGGCAGCACCGCCGGGGCCGCCGTGGGTGCTGTCATCGGCGGCGTGATCGGCAACGAGAACGACAAGGACAAGAAGAAGTGATCCGGGCCGGGCAGCGCCCGGCGCCGCGCAACAATCGGTGCAGACCACCCCCTGTCACCGCCGCTGCCGATGCCCGTGCCCCCTGTCCTGCAACTTGCACCCCTGCACTTCGCCTACCCGGATGCGCCGCCGCTGTTGCGCGGCCTGCAACTGACCCTGGGCACCGGCACGCATTGGTTGCAAGGCGACGCCGGCAGTGGAAAGACCACGCTGCTGCGCCTGCTGGGCGGTGACCTGCCTGGTGGCTGGCACGCCAGCGGCCCCCCACGCCTGAACGGTACAGTGATCGACCCGGCCAGCGCCGCCTGGCGCGCGGCGGTCTGCCATGCCGACCTGCGCGGCGACGGCTGTGACGACCAGACGCCTGCCGACCGCATGGCGATGCTGCGCCAGCGCCACCCGGCTCTGGACACGGCTGACTGGCAGCGCCACATCGACGGCTTCGGCATGGCTCCGCATGCGGCCAAGACCCTGTTCATGCTGTCGACCGGCATGCGCCGCAAGGCCACGCTGGCAGCCATGCTGGCCAGCGGCGCCACGCTGCTGCTGCTGGACGAACCCACTGCCGGGCTGGACGCGCCATCGACCGACTGGCTGGTGCAGGCCCTGCAGGCCCGCGCCCACCAGCCGGGGTGTGCCACGCTGATGGTCAGCGGGCGCTGGCCACCCGGGCTGGGCTGTGCGGGCCAGGTGGCACTGGCAACCATCTGATGCCTGTCCGCTGGTGATTGCAGGCAGAACCTACCCGCTTCACGTCAATCAGCGTCTGATGTCCAAACATGTTGAAACGTCAAGGGGTTTGTGATGGGTGAAGCGATTCTCGAAATCAAGGCCTGGGGCAACAGTCTGGGGGTGCGCATCCCTTCGGCCGTGGCCCGCGCTGCCCGCCTGGGCGTCAACCAGTCGGTCAAGCTGACGGTCGAAGACGGGCGGGTCATCATCACCCCGCAGGCTCCCCAACAGATGACGCTGGAAGAGCGCCTCAAGCTGTACGACCCGGCATTGCACGGTGGCGAAGCCATGGCCACCGGCCGCCAGGGTGCCGAGAAGTTCTGACCATGGCAGGCTTGGCCCGGCAAGCCTGGGCGCTTGATCGCCAGGAAGTGATCTGGATCGATTGCAATCCGCAGGCTGGCCAGGAGATGCGGGGCGGCCGGGTCCAGGAGGGGCAAGACTTCCTGTGTCCTGTGCCACCAGCCAAAGTCATTTGATTGGCATTGGCGCCGCGCCAGGCTTCATCCCATGAAGCGTCTGGACTCGGCCGTGTTTGCCGATTGCTGCGCGCGCCTGAACCAGATCGTTCTGATCGCCTGAGGGCGCCGCCGCAGGCACGCCTGGTGCTGTGGTCCTGGCATCTGGCGACCGCCGGCGGCGGCTGGTCGCAGCGGTCTTGCCCCGGCGCCGCAGCGCGCTGACCATGGTGGTCCACACCCACCCACGAGGTCACCATGCGCCATCCCTTCACACCACGTCTGGCCATCCGTCTGGGGCTGCTGCTCGGCCTGGGCCTGCATGCGCTGGCCCAGGCTGCCGATGTCGGCTGGCGCCAGATCCAGGTGCCTGGCGGCGCGCTGGAGCCCGCCACCACCGTGGTGGCGCTGTACTACCCCACGGCGGCCGTGGCACGCCCGGTGCCGATGGGGCCGTTCACCGTCGATGCCGCGCTGCACGCCGCACCGCAGGACAAGGTCAAGGGCCTGGTCATGCTGAGCCACGGCACCGCCGGCAGCGAGCTCGGCCACAGCAGCCTGGCCCAGGCCCTGGCGCGCCAGGGCTACCTGGTGGCCGCACTGCGCCACCCGGGCGACAACTGGCAGGACACCAGCCTGCGCGATGGGCCCGATGCGGCGCAGTACTTTGTGCGCCGCCCGGCGCAGGTGTCGCAGGCCATCAGCCATCTGCTGCAAGACCCGCTGTGGAAGGACCGCATCGCCAGCGACAGCCAGGGCCCGCGCATCGGTGCCGTGGGCCATTCCGCCGGGGGCTACACGGTGCTGGCGCTGGCAGGCGGGCGGCCCGACATGGCCCGCCTGGCCACGCATTGCAGCACCGAGCGCCAGGCCGACCCCATCTTCTGCGGCGTGGCCCGCACGCTGCCGCCGGGCACCGCCGTGCCAGCCGTTGGCCAGGCCAGCGACCCGGCCGCCCTGCCATCACGCGCCGACCCGCGGGTGCGCGCGGTGGTGGCCCTGGCCCCGGTGGGCGTGCCGCTGGCGGCGGGCTCGCTGGCCAGCATCCGGGTGCCCACGCTGCTGTATGCGGCCGAGAACGACCGCTTCCTGGTGCCGCGCTTCCATGCCGACTGGATCAGCCGCCACATGCCGCAGGCCCAGCGCATCACCGTGCCGGGGGCCTGGCACTTTGCCTTCATGGACAGGCCCGGCATGCCCTTGCAGACGCCCGATGGCGACATCGGTGCCGACCCGCCGGGGTTCGACCGGGACGCCCTGCTTGGCCAGTTGGGCCGGGCACTGCCCGCGTTCTTCGACCAGGCCTGGACACAGGCGGCCACGCCGCGTTGAGGCGCTGCGGCCACGCGCCGCGCGGTCAGGGCTGCCGCAGTTCGATGGTCACGGCCGCGCCTTGGGCACCCACGTCCACCAGCGCTTCTTCAAACTTCGGCGGCGCCAGCTTGGGCAGCCTGTTGTTGGACGCGCCATAGGGCTCCTTGGGCAGGCCCACCAGGTTGTAGTCGGCCCGGCCATTGCCGTTGAAGTCCTGCAGCACCATCACCGCCCAGCGGCCCTCGGCCAGGTTGCTGAAGCTGAGCTGCACGGTGCTGCCATCGGGCTTGATCTTGCGCGATGGCTGGGCCGTACCGGGCTGGTCGGGGAAGCCCTGGGCGCGGTCGAACAGCGTGACGAGCAAGTCGCCCTTGTTCGGCACCACATTGGCGATGGTGATGCGCAGTTCGGCCGCGCCCGCCGCTGCGGCGGTCAGGCAGGCCAGCAGGCCCAGGGTGGTGGATCGCATCGACATGGTGGCTGCTCCTTTACACAAACGGATGGCCCCGCAGGGCTTGGACGAAGGTGAACGCGGTCAGCACCACGCAGGCGGCGGCACTGGCATGGGTGATGTGCAGGGCCGTGCGGGTGGCGCGCAGATGCGCGGCTGCCCAGGCCACCAGGGGCACGGCCTGCATGGCATGCAGGCCGAAGAAATGCGCCACGCGCAAATCACCGCCGTCACGCGCCCACTGCACGATGGGCAGGCCCGCCGCAGCGCCTGGCGCGCCACCCACGCCATGGCCGGTCTGCGCCGACACATAGGCGCCGGTCAAGGTGCCCAGCGCCCAGCCCAGCAGCAGGCCGGCGGCCAGGCCGCGCTGCAGCACCGGGCCGTGGGCAAAGTCGCGCGCACGCGCCAGCCACAGGCCCAGCATGCCCGCGCAGCCGGTCAACAGCACCGCGCCCAGGCCCATCAGCGCATACATGGCGCCCGCGAACGGCATGCCGGTGTTGAAGTGCGACGGCTCGCCGCGGGCGGCCCGCCAGGTGATGTAGACCAGCTCGAAAGCGGCACAGGCCAGGGCCACGCTGCCCAGGCGCTGCATAGCGCGGGCACGCGCGGGCGTGTCGGTCAGATAGGTGGCCAGCCAGGCCAGGGTGAGCAGGTGCACGGCCACGGAGACATGGAACTTCCAGGGCTTGGCCCACACGCTGACGCCCTGGATCAGGCGGTCGTCGGTCCAGCCCAGCCACAGCAGCGGCAACGACAGCGCCAGCGCGGCCCAGCCGCCGAACCACAGCCCGGGGAAGCGCTGCCGCGCCTGCGCCGCCCGGCTGCGC
>JARXAJ010000231.1 GCA_029865965.1 Aquabacterium sp. | reverse complement strand
GCGCTACAGCTGCCCGGTGCAACGCATCCTCGTGCAAGGCGGGCGCGCGGTGGGCGTGCAGCTGGCCGATGGCCAGAGCCTGCACGGCGACGCGGTGGTGTTCAACGGCGATGCCAGCGCACTGTCGCAGGGCTTGCTGGGCGATGCTGCCCGGCCTGCGGCAGCCGCCGTGCCACGCCATCGCCGCAGCCTGTCTGCATTGACCTGGTCGGTGCTGGGCCGCCCCGCCGGGTTTCCGCTGGTGCGCCACAACGTCTTTTTCGACCGTGGCTATGCCGGCGAGTTTGATGACATCTTCCAGCGGCGCCAGTTGCCGCGCCAGGGCACGGTGTATGTCTGCGCGCAGGACCGTGACGACACCGCCACCGACCCCGGCCAGCCAGAGCGGCTGCTGTGCCTGGTCAATGCACCGGCCGACGGTGACCAACGCGCCTTCGAGCCGACGGAGACTGATCCATGCGAAGCCCAATGCCTGAACCTGCTGTCCCGCTGTGGGCTACAACTCGACCTGGCCTCGGCACAGGTTCAGCGGACCACGCCAGCCGATTTCAACCGGCTGTTCCCGGGCACGGGGGGCGCGCTGTACGGCCAGGCCACCCATGGGTGGATGACGCCGTTTCGGCGCTCGTCATCCACCAGCCGGATCGCGGGGCTCTTCCTGGCCGGGGGCAGTGTGCACCCGGGCCCGGGGGTGCCGATGGCGGCACTGTCGGGCCGGTTGGCGGCCGCGACAGTGCTGGCGCACCTCGGTTCGACCAGGCGGTCCCACCCGGTGGCTACCTCTGGTGGTACGTCGACGCCATCAGCGATGACGGCCGGCACGCCCTGAGCATCATCGCGTTCGTGGGCAGCGTGTTCTCACCCTACTACGCCAGGCAGCACGCCCGAAGGGGTGCTGCCGTCGACCCCGACGACCACTGTGCCCTGAACGTGGCGCTGTATGGCGCCGGTGGCAAGCGCTGGACCATGACCGAGCGTGGCCGCAACCGGGTGCAGCGCGACCGCGAGCAATTCACCATCGGGCCCAGCCGGGTGCAGTGGCATGGCGACCACCTGCGCATCGACATCGACGAGCGAGGCGCGCCCTTGCCCTGGCGTGTGCGTGGCACCGTGCGGGTGTACCCGTCCGCGCTGTGCCGGTTCAATACGGCGCTGGACGCTGCCGGCCGCCACCGCTGGGGGCCGATCGCGCCAGGCGCACGGGTGACCGTGGCGCTGGAGCATCCCCAGCTGCAGTGGCAGGGTGAAGGCTATCTGGACAGCAACGAAGGCGATGAGCCGGTGGACCGGCCCTTCCAGGGCTGGGACTGGTCGCGCGCCCGCCTGCGCGACGGCAGCACGGCCGTGCTGTACGACCTGTGCGAGCTGGGCGGCAGCAACCGCGTGATTGCCGAACGCTTCATGCCGGATGGCAGCCACCAGCCGTTTGCGCCGCCGCCGCGGGTGGCCATGCCGGGCACGCTGTGGCAGATCGACCGCCACACCCGCGCTGACGTGCCGCATGACGGCAGCCAGGCGGCGCGCCTGGCCCAGACCCTGGAAGACACCCCGTTTTATGCCCGCAGCCTGGTGGACACGCACCTGTGCGGCGAGCGCGTCACCGCCGTGCATGAGACCCTGACCCCCCAGCGGCTGAGGGCCTGGCCCATGCGCTTCATGCTGCCCTGGCGGATGCCGCGCCTGGCTTGACCGAGAGAACCCCATGGTTTCAAGCGACACGATCAAGATCGTCCATGTGCTGTCGGCCTGCCTGTTCCTGGGCAATGTGGTGGTCAGTGGTACCTGGGCGGCCCTGGCCGAGCGCACCCGCAACTACGAGGTCATCGCCTTCAGCAACCGGCTGGTGCTCATCACCGACGCGCTGTTCACCCTGACCGGTGCGGTGCTGGTGGTGGTCACCGGCTCGATGATGGCCCACCGCTATGGCGGCGCATCGTCCCAGGGCTGGATCGCCTGGTCGTATGCCCTGTTTGCCATCTCGGGCCTGATCTGGGCCGTGCTGCTGGTGCCCATCCAGCTGCGCCAGCGCCATCTGCTGCAGCGCTACAAGGCCGTGACCAGCGAGTACCTGCGGCTGTCACGCATCTGGCAGATTTCAGGTGCGGTGGCCACCGTGGTGCCCTTGCCCATCCTGTACCTGATGATCACCAAAACGGCCATCGGCCAGCCTTGAGCCAACGCACGGCCGACGCGACCTGACAGCTGGTTGTGCGGCCACGGCCTCTAGGTCGACAGCAGGCTGGGCCGCAACAATTGCGGGGTCAGCCCGGTCCAGCGTTTGAACGAGCGGCGGAAGTTGGGGACATCGCCGAAGCCCAGCGCCTTGGCGACAGCGGCGTTGTCGGCGCTGCGGAAGCGGTAGTGCAGCAAGGCGACGTGGCTGCGCACAAGGTCCAACTCGGCCTGGAAGTGCGTGCCTTCGGCGGCAAGGCGCCGCTTCAGCGTCGCTGCGCTGGTGCCAAGGGCCTGGGCAGCAGCGTCCAGTCCTGGTGATGCACGCAGGGTGTCCAGCAGGTGGTCATGCACCAACGCCAGCAGGCTGCGCTCAGGATGCCCCTCATGCGCAGCCGCCCGCAACGCTGCCAGGCGCGAGACTGCGGCGTCCACCGAGGCTGCCTGCGGCCAGGGCCGGTCGAGCCACGCCGTGGGCACCAGCATGGCGTCGACCAGGCAGCCGAAGCGCAAGGCGCTGCCCAGGTAGGCCTCGTGCTGCTCGGGCAAGCGCGGGGCAGCGCGGTTGAAGCAGAAGGTCCAGGGTGCGCGTTCACCCGCCAACCATTGCACCATCGCCGACACCGCGGTCATCGTCATGTCGACGACGAAGGGGCGCAGGGCACCGAGCCCGACAGCGTCGGTGAACACCAGCACCGCCACATCGTTTTCGATGACCAGCCTGGGCACCAGCAGCGTGCTCAGGCGCGCCGGGTGGCGCACCAGCACCTCCAGCGCCTGGCGCAGGTTGGCCGATTGCGCCAGCGCCTGGCTGGCCGCGCCGTAATGTCCCGGCAGCATGCGGCGGCCCAGCGCGAAGGCGATGTCGGGCGCGGCCAGCGCCCGCCCGGCGCGGTCGAGCAGCGCCAGCCAGCCGGCCGGGCTCAGCAACACCGGCGCGTCTTCAAAGTTTGCCGGGCGCAGCGGCAGGCCGGCCAGCAATGGCGCCAGGTCCAGATCGCGCGCCGCAGCCAGATCGCACAGCAGGGCCGGCTGGTGCAGCGATGGAATCAACGGCGTCGTGCCGTCGTAGCAGCGCAGCATGGCGCTCATCAGGCGACCTGCGCCGTCTGCGCGACCGGATCCAGCGCGCGGCCCAGCGCGCTCAGCGTGCCCTGCACGTCGCGGCCCACCAACGCGCAGGTGCTGCCGACCTCGATCTGCAGCGCATCGGGCCGCCCTGTGACAAACACGCGCATCGCCGCCATCATGCGGCGCAGGTGGTCGGTGCGGCGCTGGCCCTCGTCGGCAGAGGTCTGGGGCATCAGCACCACCAACCGGTCGCCCGCATAGCGGCAGACCAGGTCTTCGGGCCGCAGGTTCAGCAGCAACTGCTGAGCGGCCAGTTGCAGCACACTGGCGGCAGCACGCTCGCCCTGGCCACGCTGGATGTCCAGGGCCGACCGGATCTCGAACATCGCCACCGTGCAGGGCTTCGGCAGCCGGGCTTCGGCGTCCATCTGGTCGCGCAGGTAGGCGGCATCGGCCAGGCGTGTGAGGCGGTCGACGCGGCGGTGGTCACGCTGGCCACGCTCGCGGGCCCCGAGTTGTTCGCCCAGCACGAACTGCTCCTGGCGCCACAGCACCAGGCCAGCGCCCAGCGCCAGGATGCCAGCCAGCATCAGCACCGACTCCATGGCGCCGAGCCAGGCCATGGCAGCGGGCAAGCGCAGGATCTCGTCGAGCGCATCGGCCCAGGCGGCCAGCGCCAACGCAGCCAGCCCACCGCCGAGCAGGCTGGTCACGCGTCCGCCGGGCCGGCTGTCCAGCACCACGACACACCATGCCGCTGCCAACAGGGCCAGCGATGCTTCGCCAAGCAGGTCGAGCAGCTTCCACTGCGCCACCGGCTTGGCCTGGGCAGCCAGCGCGAAGGCGGCTGTCAACACCACCACCGACGCAGCAAAGGCCATGCAGCCTGCGCGGCTGCGCTTGCTGGAGAGAAAGGCGGGTGAACGGTGAACGCAACGCATGGACAAAAGGTAAGGCGCGGCGGTGACACGCGCATGGCACAGGTCAGAACAGCTCAGGTTTCGCTGCACGGTTGGTGCGTGCGGCGTTTTCAGTATGCGCTGCCCAGGGAAGCAGCGGGAGGTCATTGCAGCTCAGGCCAGGTTGGCGGCGCGAAGTCGTCACGGCACCGACATCTGGTTTTCCTAAGGTGCGCGCCATCGACCAACAGGACCCATCCATGCGCCCCACATTTCCCCGCCGCCGCACCACCATGCCCTTGGCTTTGACCGCCCTGGCCATGGCGGCCACCGTCACGGCACAGACCCCGCCGGCCAATCCGCCGGCGCAGTCGGTCGTGGTCACCGGCCAGGCCGTGTCGACCGACCGGGCCCTGCGCGACCAGGAGGCCGCCGACAACGTGGTGAGCGTGGTGCGTGCCGACGGCATCGGCCGCCTGCCCGACAAGAACCCGGCCGAGGCATTGCAGCGCCTGCCCGGCGTCACCATCGAGCGTGACCAGGGCGAGGGCCGGTATGTCCGCATCCGCGGCATCGGTCCGGACCTGAACGCGGTGACGCTGAACGGCGCGCTGGTGCCGGCACCGGAGAACGGCCGCCGGGCAGTGGCGCTGGACGTGTTGCCGTCGTCGCTGGTGCGGTCGCTGGTGGTGACCAAGACCCTGACACCTGACATGGACGCCAACTCGCTCGGTGGCACAGTGGACGTGCAGACCATCTCGGCCTTCGACCAGGCGCGCGGCTTCTTCAGTGCCGAACTGGGGGCCGGCCACGAGACCAACACCGGCCGCACCAGCCCCAGCGGCTCGATCGTCTGGAGCAACCTGTTTGCCGATGGCAAGCTGGGCGTGGCCATCGGCCTCAGCCATGAACAGCGCAAGTTCGGCTCGGACAACATCGAGACTGGCGGCGCCTGGGATGGCGCCGAGCTCGAGTCCCTGGAGCGCCGGGACTACCGCATCACCCGCGAGCGCACGGGCCTGGCCGCCAACATCGAGTACCGGCCCGACGCCAACAGCAGGTTCCACCTGCGTGCGCTGACCAGCCGGTTCAGCGACGAGGAGCAGCGCCAGGCCCATGGGATCGAGTTCGACAGCGCGCAGGTGGCCGGCGCCCTGGGTCAGGCCGAATCCGTGCGCGAGCTGCGTGACCGCAAGGAGACGCAGACCATCCGGTCGTTGTCCCTCGGCGCCGACCTGCGGCTGGGCGACTGGCGTGTGGAGGCAGCGCTGGGCACCAGCATGGCCAAGGAAGTGCTGCCGCAGCGCATTGCCGCCGCCGTGTTCGAGGCCGACGACCCGTTCGACAACGTCGGCTTCACTGACGGACGCCGGCCCTTGCTCACGGGCCCGGCAGCGTTGAACGACGCCGCCGCCTACACGCTGTCGGAGATGGAAGCCGAAGCCACCACTGCCCGCGACAGCGAGCGCCATGTACGCGTGGATCTGGGGCGCAGCCTGCGCTTGGCTGGCGTCGACGCCGACGTCAAGTTCGGCGCCAAGGCCAGCCGCCGCACCAAGACCAATGCACAGACGACCTGGGTGGTCGAGGACCTGGGCGACCCGCCGTTGGCGCTGACCGACGCCCAGCGCAGCCTGTCAGCCTTCTCCATGCACCCGCCCAAGTACCCGTTCGGCAGTTTCGGGCCGGCCATTGCATCGCCCGCACTGCTGGGGCTGCTGGGGCGGCTGGACCTGGCGGACTTCGTCGACGACGAGGAGTCGACGATCAACGACCTGCGCATCACCGAACACATCGACGCGGCCTACTTGCAGTCGAAGTTCGACCTGGGCGCCACC
>JARXAJ010000081.1 GCA_029865965.1 Aquabacterium sp. | reverse complement strand
ATGCCAGGCATGCCCGCATCGAAATGGCCGCCGCCCTCCCCGGCACGGCCAGCGCCGGGCAGGCCGGCCAGGCAGGCGGTGGGCCAGGGCTGGACCTGCAGGCCGACATGCCGGCCGCCCCGCTGCGCGCCGGCGACACATTGCGGGTGCAGTTGCTGCGCGACGGCCAGCCGCTGGCCGGCCTGCCGGTGGTGCTGCGCAATGACCTGAGCCCGCTGGCCCTGTGGCACCGCAGCGACGCCGATGGCTGGATCAACGCGGTGTTGCCGCTGGCCGCGCGCTGGCTGCTGAGCGGCGTGGACCTGCAGCCATCCGAGACCGAGCCCGACGGCTGGGACAGCCGCTTCGTGAGCCTGCGCATCGAAACGCTGCCCAGGCGCTGAATGGCGTCGCCGTCCTGCCGTTGCTGGCGCTGGCGTCAGCTACACAGGCCGGCGTGGTGTTCTTCAGCGTCGACCCGCTGACGCAGCTGCTGCACGGCACCTTCACCGTCACCCGCAGCAGCAACCTGGGCGCCACGCCATTCGGCCTGGTGGGCGGTAGCACCGCCGATGCCGACGTGTTGCGCAACGGCGAACAGGTCACGCTGGACTACAGCGCCCAAGGCGGCACCGGTGACTTGGCCGCCGCCATGCCGCCCGGCATTGAACGCCGGCCCTTCGTCGGATCGGACGATGGGCGCGCCGCGGGGCGCTGCTTAGGATGGCCGGCCAACCGCCGACTTCAGGAGCGCCTGCCCATGTCCAACCCCGCCGTGCTGATCGAACGCCTGCCCGACCATGTCACCCTGGTCACCATCAACCGGCCGGAAGCGCGCAACGCCGTCAATGGCGACGTGGCGGCAGGTCTGGACGCCGCCATCACCCAGACCGAGGCCGACCCCGACACCTGGGTGGTCATCCTCACCGGGGTGGGCAACGACGCCTTCAGCGCCGGCGCCGACCTGAAGGCGGTGTCGGGCGGCAACGGCCACCTGCTGCGCAGCGAGCGCGGCGGCTTTGCCGGCTTTGTGCATGCACCGCGCACCAAGCCCTGGATCGCCGCCGTCAACGGCCCGGCGCTGGCCGGCGGCTGCGAGCTGGCCCTGGCCTGTGATCTGCGCGTGGCCGTGCCCGAATCGCGCTTCGGCCTGCCCGAGGTCAAGCGCGGCCTGATCGCGTCGGCTGGCGGCCTGTACCGGCTGCCGCGGGCGCTGCCGCAGGCGGTCGCGTTGGAGATGATCCTGACCGGCGACCCGATCCCCGCCGAGCGTGCGTTTGCGCTGGGCATGGTCAATGCGCTGGCCCCGCGTGACGGCCTGATCGCCGCCGCCCAGGCCCTGGCCGCCCGCATCACCGTCAATGCGCCCGTGGCCGTGCGCCACAGCCTGGATGTGGCCAGGCAGGCGCTGGACCTGAGCGACGCCGAACTGATGGCCGAATCAGCCCGCGCCCAGGCGCTGAACATGACCAGCGAAGACTTCAAGGAAGGCCCGCGCGCCTTCATCGAGAAGCGCGCACCGCGCTGGACTGGCCGATGAACTGGGCCGACCGGCAGCCGGTGCTGGTGGGCGTCGGCCAGATCACCCAGCGGGAAGCTGACCCACGGGCCGCCAAGGGCCCGCTCGACCTGATGGCTGCGGCTGCCAGGGCGGCAGCCGCAGACAGCGGCGTCGGTGATTCGCTGCTGGCCGCACTCGACCAGCTGACCGTGATCCGCCTGTTCGCCGACACCAGCCCGCGCTTCGTCAGCCCCTTCGGCAAGCAGACCAACCCGCCACTGGCAGTGGCGCAGCGCATCGGCGCGCAGGCAGTGCGCCAGCATGTCTACACCTGGCCTGGCGGCAACATGCCGCAGTACTGCCTGAACCGCCTGGGCGAGGCCATCACCGGCGGCACGGTGGACGCCGCCCTGGTGGTGGGTGCCGAAGCCCTGGCCACGCAAAAGGCGGCGCAGCGCCAGGGCGTGGCGCTGGATTGGTCCGACGACCCCGGCGGCAGCTTCGACGCCTGGGGCGTGCAACGGCGCGGCTGGTCCGACCTGGAAGACCGCCACGGCGCCCGCGCGGCCATCACCATGTACCCGATGTTCGAGCACGCCATCCGCGGCCACCTGGGCCGCAGCGTGGCCGACCACCAGGCAGCGATCGGCAACCTGCTGGCGCGGTTTGCGGCGGTGGCGGCGGCCAACCCGCTGGCCGACCGGCGCGGGCACTACAGCGCCGAGCAGGTCGCCACCCCGGCGGCCGACAACAAGTTCATCGCCCACCCCTACACCCGGCTGATGAGCGCCAATGCCTTCATCGACCAGGGCGCGGCCTTCATCGTCACCAGCGTGGCCAAGGCCCGGGCGCTGGGCATCGCGCCCGACCGGTGGGTGTACCTGCACGGCTGTGCCGATGCGCACGACCACTGGCATGTGACCGAGCGGCGCGACCTGCATTCATCGCCCGCCATGCAGCGGGTCTTCGCCCAGGCTTTCGACATGGCCGGCTGCACGCTGGCCGACATCGGCACGCTCGACATCTACAGCTGCTTTGCCAGCGCGGTGGAAGTGGCCTGCGACGCCCTGGGCCTGGCGCCGGACGACCCGCGCGGCCTCACCATCACCGGCGGGCTGCCGTACTTCGGCGGGCCGGGCAACAACTACGTGACCCACAGCATTGCCGAGATGGTGCAGCGCCTGCGCGCGCGGCCCGGCACCAAGGGCCTGGTGACGGCCAACGGCAACTACCTGACCAAGCATTCCGCCGGCATCTACAGCACCGCGCCACCGGCCCGGCCGTTTGCCCCGGCCGACCCGGCGGTGCTGCAGGCCGAACTGGACGCCACCATCCCACGCCCGCCGCTGGTCGAACTGGCCGACGGCGCCGCGCAGGTGGAAAGCTACACCGTCAGCCACGACGGCAAGGGCCCGGTCAATGCGGTGGTGATCGGCCGGCTGGCCGACGGCAGCCGCTTCATCGCCAACACCCCGCCCGACGCAGCGCTGTGGGACGCGATGCAGACCGAGGACTTTCTGGGCCGGCGCGGCCGGGTGCAGAACGACGGGCGCATCAACCGGTTCATGCCCGGCTGAAGCGGCCGCGCTCCGCGAGGCCGTGGGCGAGCCGGCGCGCGGCCCGCGCGCCTAACGCCGATCCAGCATGCACTGCGCGAAGAACGCCGCCAGGTCCGCATGGGCCTGCAGAGGCAGCACGTTGGCCACGTACTGGTCGGGCCGCACCACCACCACCGCGCCCTGTTGCCGGTCGATGCCACGCAGGCTGAAGATGTCGGGGCCGTGCTGCAGGTCGGGCGCAAACGCCTTCTCATAGTCGATCAGGCCGAAGCGGCCCTTGCGCGGCAGCAGCAACGGCGGCAGGTCTTGCACCCGCAGCGCGCGGTGGCCCTGCTGGAACACCGCCCGCACATCGATGACGCTGTCGATCTCGGCGCCTGCCGGCGTGTGGCGCAGCACCGGCGAGGTGGGTGATTCGGCCAGGAACTGCAGCAGCGCACACAAGCGCTGGCTGTCCACATCGGCAAACAAGTACAGCCGCCAGGCCCCATCGGCCAGCGCCACATGGCCCAGCTGCACCCGCTTGGCATCGGCCAGGCGCACCACCGGCGCCGAATGCAGGCGCATGCCGATGGTGAACCCGGTGGCCAGGCCCTGGTGCGTGGGCAAAGCCGTCAGCACCGTGGTGGACGCGTAGTGGGTGGCCACGCCGGCTGTGTAACGCCCCGCCTGCACAAAGGCCGCCTGCAGCTCGGCCGGGTCGACACCACCCAGCTCGGGCCGGGCCGGGTCTTTGGGCTGCGAGGCCATGGTCTTCGACCAGGCACGGTCGAAGTCGATCAGGCCCTGGGCGATGGCCTGGCGCTCGGCCGAATAGGTCTGCAGCAGCGCCGGGCTGGCGCGGCCATCGAGCACGGCGGCCAGCTTCCAGCCCAGGTTGAAGGCGTCCTGCATCGACACATTCATGCCCTGGCCGGCCTTGGCGCTGTGGGTGTGGCAGGCATCACCGGCGATGAACACGCGCGGCAGGCGCGTGGTCGGCCCGTCGGCGGCCTGCCCGGCGGGCACATCGTCGAAGCGGTCGGTCACGCGCTGGCCCACCTGGTAGACGGCGAACCAGACCACGCTTTTCACATCCAGCGTGTAGGGCCGCAACACGCGCTGCGCAGTGGCAATCACCGAGGCCTGGGTATGCTTGTCCCTGAACGCCTCACGACCATCGGGGTCGTTCGCATCGATCTCGCCCAGGTCGACATACAGCCGCACCAGATAGCCGCCCTCGCGCGGGATCAGCAGGATGTTGCCGGCGTCGGCCGACTGGATGGCGGCCTTGAGCCGGATGTCGGGAAAGTCGGTCACGGCCAGCATGTCGACCACGCCCCAGGCATGGTTGGCGAAGTCGCCGCGTGGCACCGCGCCGATGGCGTCGCGTACCCGGCTGCGTGCCCCGTCGCAGCCGACCACGTAGCGGGCGCGCACGGTGGACCCGGTGCCGGTGGCGGCGTCGCGCAAGGTGACGACCACCGGGTGGCTGCCGTCGGGCTCGACCGTCAGGCCGATGAACTCCATGCCGTAGTCGGGCTCCAGCCGCGACGGCGACAGGCGCATGTGGTCCAGCAGGTATTGCTGCAGCCGGGCCTGGTTGACGATGACATGCGGCATCTCCGACAGGCCGTCCTCCACATCCTGCACGCGGCCGGTGCGCATGATCTGGCTGCGGTCATCGGGCGACGGCCGCCAGAACACCGTCTCGTTGACCCAGTACGCCTCACGCATGAGCTGGTCGGCCAGGCCGAAGGCCTGGAACATCTCGACCGTGCGGCAGGCGATGCCGTCGGCCTGGCCGACCTGCAATGGGCCGCTGCGCCGCTCGACCAACCTGGTGTGGATGCCAGGGAAGGCCGCCAGCTGGGCCGCCAGCACCACGCCCGCCGGGCCGCTGCCGATGACCAGCACGTCCACCAGGTCGGGGATGCGGGCCGGCCGCAGGGCAGCCGCCGGGCCGGCGTCCTGCAGGTCGGGGTCGCCAGGGGTGTAGCCATTCAGGTAGAACTGCATCGGGTGTCCTGCGGTGGTGCGGCGTCGATGGCCCGCTTGTGTGGTGCGCGCAGTCTGCCAGCAACACAGGCCCGTCGAACCGCGCCGATCATCCTTATGTCAAGTCAAGCAGGCGCAACACAGGGCGTGACACGGGCGCGCCCTGCAGCCCCTACAGTGGCCGGACAACCACACAACGCCACGGAGACAACGCATGCAGACCTACAAGATCGCCACCATCCCGGGTGACGGCATCGGCAAGGAAGTGGTGCCCGCCGGCCAGCAGGTGCTGGAAGCCCTGGCTGGCCGCAGCAACCGCTTCAACTTCAGCTTCCAGAACTTCGGCTGGGGTGGCGACCATTACCGCGCCCATGGCGTGATGATGCCGGCCGACGGCCTGGACGCGCTGCGCGGCCAGGACGCCATTTTGTTCGGGTCGGCCGGCGACCCGCACATCCCCGACCACATCACGCTGTGGGGCCTGCGGCTGAAAATCTGCCAGGGCTTCGACCAGTACGCCAATGTGCGGCCCACCCGCATCCTGCCGGGCATCGACGCGCCACTGAAGCGCTGCGGCCCGAAGGACCTGGACTGGGTGATCGTGCGCGAGAACTCCGAAGGTGAATACGCCGGCGTGGGCGGCCGGGTACACCAGGGCCACCCGATCGAGGCGGCCACCGACGTGTCGATCATGACCCGCGCCGGGGTCGAGCGCATCATGCGTTATGCCTTCCGCCTGGCGCAAAGCCGCCCGCGCAAGCTGCTGACAGTGGTGACCAAGAGCAACGCCCAGCGCCATGCCATGGTGATGTGGGACGAGATCGCGCTGCAGATCAGCCGCGAGTTCCCCGACGTCACCTGGGACAAGGAGCTGGTGGACGCCGCCACCGCCCGCATGGTGATGCGCCCTGCCACGCTGGACACCATCGTCGCCACCAACCTGCATGCCGACATCCTGAGCGACCTGGCCGCCGCGCTGGCCGGCAGCCTGGGCATTGCGCCCACCGGCAACATCGACCCCGAGCGCCGCTACCCCAGCATGTTCGAGCCCATCCACGGCTCGGCCTTCGACATCATGGGCCAGGGCCTGGCCAACCCGATCGGCACCTTCTGGAGCTGCGTGATGCTGCTGGAGCACTTGGGCGAGGCCGCCGCGGCGCAGCGGCTGATGCAGGCCATCGAGGTGGTCACCGCCACACCGGGGCTGCACACACGCGACCTGGGCGGCACGGCCACCACGGCGATGGTGACCCAGGCCGTGTGCCAGCAGCTGGCCGCGCAGGCCCGGTAAGTCCAGGCCGATCGCGTCTGCGGCCTGGGCTGCAGGCGCCCCCAAAACACACAGAAGGAGACAGACATGCCCCGTTCTTTGACAGCTTTCCCGCGGCGCCGTGCTTCGCTGACGCGCCGCAGCCTGCTGGCCGCAGCAGGCTGCCTGGCGTTGCTGGCCGGCGCTGGCACGGCCCAGGCCCAGGCCTGGCCGAACAAGCCGGTGACCCTGGTCGTGCCGTTCCCGGCCGGCGGCACCACCGATGTGCTGGCGCGTGCGCTGGCCGAGCGTCTGGGCCCGGTCTTGGGCCAGACGGTGATCGTGGAAAGCAAGCCCGGCGCCGGGGCCACGCTGGGCGCCGACCATGTCGCCAAGTCGCGACCCGACGGCTATACCCTGCTGGTGGGTGCGGTGCACCACACCATCGCCACCAGCGTCTATCGCAAGCTGCCGTACGACTTTCAGAAGGACCTGACGCCGCTGACCATCATCGCAATGGTGCCCAATGTGCTGGTCGTCAACGCCAGCTCACCGGTGCGCACGGTGGCCGATTTGGTGGTCCAGGCCAAGGCGGCCAAGACCGAACTCAGCTACGGCTCCAACGGCAACGGCACGGCACAGCACCTGATCGGCACCCAGTTCCAGAACAGCACCGGCACGACGCTGCTGCACATCCCCTACAAGGGCAGCGGCCCGCTGACCACCGACCTGCTGGGTGGCCAGGTGACCATGTCCTTCGACACCATCACGCCCGTGTTGCCGCACATCAAGGCCGGCAAGCTGCGGCCGCTGGCTGTGAGCACGGCCAAGCGTTCGTCGACACTGCCCGACGTGCCCACGCTGGAAGAAGCCGGGCTCAAGGGCTTCGACATTGGCACCTGGTTCGGCGTGCTGGCACCCGCCGGCACGCCCAAAGAAGTGACGCAGCGCCTGAGCAGCGAGATGCAGAAGATCATCCAGTCGCCGGAGTTCAGGCAGCGCATGGCCGACATCGGCGCCGAGCCTGTCGGCAACACACCCGAGCAGATGGCCAGGCAGATCAAGGACGAGACAGAGAAGTTCGCCAAGCTGGTCAAAGAAGCGAAGGTGGTCATCGAATGAAACACCCGCGCCGCCGTGCGGGTGTGGTGCGCTCGGCCCGCGCTCGGCAGCGCGGTGGCAAGGACTGAACGCAAGGGCTGTTCATCGTTCAGCCGCTTCTGCCAGGCGCCCGCCAGCGCCCACCTCAACGCCGCCGCGAACCCCCGCCCAGCAGCGACCCCAGCACGCCGCGGATGATCTCGCGCCCCACGGCCGAGCCTATGCTGCGCACGGCCGAAGATGCCGCGGCCTCCATCAGCCCCGGGCGGCGGCCGCCACGCGGGCCGGTGGTGCCCAGCATCACGTCTTTCAGCGTGCCCATCAGGCCGCCGTCTTCTGCGGC
>JARXAJ010000043.1 GCA_029865965.1 Aquabacterium sp. | reverse complement strand
CACCAGCGCAGCCAGCAACCAGAAGGCCAGCCGGCCGCGCCCGGCCCCGCCTGGCGTTGCGTCAGGCATCCAGCCTGGCGCCGCCTCAGGCATCCAGCTAGGCGCGGCGGCGCGCCGCCACGGCCATGGGTGGCGCGGCCTGCAGCTGCAGCGCCACCGTGCTGGCCAGCGGCGATGCGGGCTGCGGCTGCAGCACGCGCGTCAGCACCCGCTGGTCGCGCACCAGCAGCAGGGTGATGGCCTGGTCGGGCCGGATCCAGGCCTGCGCATCGTCGAGCCGGCGGATGCGCCAGCCGTCCACCGCCAGCAGTTCATCCCCCGCCGAGATGCCGGCTGCCGCCGCAGCACTGCCGGCGAGCACGCTCTTGACCTGCACGCCGCTGACCGGCCCTTCCGACAGCCGCAGCCCCAGGCTGGCGGCCAGGCCGGCACGCTCGGGCCGGGCCAACACGCCCAGGGTGGCCAGCAGGTCGGCCACCGGCAGCTCGGCCGTACCATGCACCCAGGCCTGCAGCTCGGCGTCCAGGCGGCGGCCGGCCACCTGGGCCAGCACATCGGCGATGTCGGATTCGGTGATGGCGCCGCCGCCACTGCGCTGCCACAGGCCGCGCAGCACGTCGTCCAGGCAACGGCCGGCCTGGCGCAGCGTGGCGTCCAGGCACAGCGCCACCAAGGCGCCCTTCAGGTAGTAGCTGACGGTGGCATTGGGCGTGTTCTCGTCGTTGCGGTAGTACTTCACCCAGGCATCGAAGCTGGCGGCGGCCACGCTCTGCACCTGGCGGCCGGGCGTGGTGGCCACGGCATTGATGGTCTTGGCCAGCAGGCGCAGGTAGCGCGGCGCGTCGATCAGGCCGCAGCGGCGCAGCACCAGCTCGTCGTAGTACGAGGTGAAGCCCTCGAAGAACCACAGCAGTGTGGTGTGGTTCTCGCGCTGCCAGTCCACCGTGGCCAGGTCGGCGGGCTTCAGGCGCTTGACATTCCAGGTGTGGAAATACTCGTGGCTGACCAGGCCCAGCAGGGTGAGGTAGCCGTCGGGGATGCCGTCCATGCCGCGGCGCGGCAGGTCGCGCCGGGCGGCGATCAGCGCGGTGCTGGCGCGGTGCTCCAGGCCGCCATAACCATCGTCCACCGCGTTCAGCAAAAACAGGTAGTGGTTGAAGGGCGGGCTGCCATCTGCGCCATGCCAGAAGGCGATCTGCGCGGCGCAGATGCGCTGGGCGTCGGCCAGCAGGCGGTCACCGTCGAAGCCGGGCAGCGCGCCAGCCACCACCATGCTGTGCGGCACGCCGCCGGCCATGAAGCTGCCGCGCCAGAAGCTGCCCAGCGCCACCGGGTGGTCGACCAGCGCGTCGTAATCGGCGGCATCGAAGGCCAGCGGCGTGCCGTCAGCGGCCGGCGCCATCGCGGTGGCGGCCTCCCAGTCGGGCGGCAGGCGGCCCAGCTGCAGCCGGTGCGGCGTCGCCTCCTGGCCCACCACCCGCAGGCACAGGCTGGTGCCGTTGAAGAAACCGCGCCGGTCGTCCAGGAAGGCCGCCCGCACCGAGGTGTCGAAGGCATAGACCCGGCAGGTCACCACCAGCGCGGCACGGCCACTGCATGCTGCTTGCCAGCAGGTCTTGTCGATCTGGCGCAGCGGCACGGCGCGCCGGCCCTGGCGCGCCTGCAGCGCCGACAGGTGCCGGCCGAATTCACGCACCATGTAGCTGCCGTTGATCCAGACCGGTAGCGCCAGATCCTGCAGCGCCGCCGGCTGCGGCACGGTGAGGGTGACGCGGAAATGGTGGCTGTGCAGGTCGTCGATCTCGACCTGGTAGTGGATCGTCGGGCTGGCCATCAGCTGCCGGCGGCCGCCAGGAAGCAGCTGAACCCCGCCACAGCCGACAACCGGAAGCGCAGGGTGAGCCAGTGCGCCACGCCCTGCCCCGGGTACACCCGGCGATCGACCAGATAGCAGACCACCAGCATCACCCCGTGCAGCACCAGGCCGGCGCGCGGCGGCATCAGCACCGCCAT
The DNA here is from genome assembly GCA_029865965.1 of Aquabacterium sp. Lineage (GTDB taxonomy): Bacteria > Pseudomonadota > Gammaproteobacteria > Burkholderiales > Burkholderiaceae_C > Pseudaquabacterium. Next base: position 10,691 of record JARXAJ010000043.1, on the reverse strand, counting down.
CCAGGCCACCAGCGACGGCACCACGCCCCAGACGAACAGCGAGGCGGGCGGTGCGGTGTGGCGAAAGGCCAGGCCCCAGTGGATGCCGCCGAGGAAGGACACGATCAGCGCGGCATAAGCCGACATCGCGAAGGTGACGAAGTCATGCTGATCAGGTGCCAGCCCCACCCAGACCAGCAATGCCCCGATGCCGAAGGGGATCAACCCGGCATGGCCGAGCCAGCGGGCGGTGTCGGTGACGGGGGGCAGATAGGGCGCAGGCGCGAGACTCATGGCTGCAGATTGTGGCTTGGCATGGGCCACCACGCTCTCGCAGCGCTCGGGCGCTTCGCCAGGCGCCGGTCAGCCGGCAGGGACTGATCGGCGCCTGGGCTCAGCCTTTCTTGGCGGCCACCATACGCGTTTCGATCTGGGCGGCCGGAATGGCGCCCGGGGCGCGGGTACCGTCTTCGAACACCACGGCAGGCGTGCCCTGCACCCGGTACTTGCGGCCCAGCTCGGTGTTGGCGTCGAGCGCGGCGGTGTCGCAATTGGCCGCTGCCTTGCTGGGCAGCTTGCCGTCGACCATCCAGTCGCGCCAGGCCTTGGCCTGGTCCTTGGCGCACCAGATGTCGCGGCTCTTGGCGGTCGAGTCGGGCCCCAGGATCGGGTAGATGAAGTTGTAGATGGTCACGTCCTTCAGCGCGAGCAGGTCGCGTTCCAGACGCTTGCAATACCCGCAATTCGGATCGGCAAACACCACCAGCTTGCGCGCGCCGTTGCCCTGCTTGATGACCACCGCGTTCTTCATCGGCAGGCTGTCGAAGTCGATGGCCGTCAGCTTGTTGATGCGCGCTTCGGTCAGGTCGGCCTTGGTGCGGGTGTCGATGATGGCGCCCTGCACGATGTGGTTGCCCGTCGCGTCGCTGTAGATCACTTCGGAACCCAGGCGCACTTCGAACAGGCCGGGGATCGGCGTCTTGCTGACTTCGTCGATCTTGGGCAGGTTGGGCAGGCGCTCGGCCAGGTTCTTGCGGATGGTGGCTTCGTCGGCCCAGGCGGGCAGGGCCAGCAGGGTGGAGATGCCAAGCGCCAGCAAGGCGCGGTGCAACAAGGGGGCAGTCATCAGGCGGTGTCCGGTGGGGCGGCAGGCGGCGCATCAGGCGTCGAGCGCGCGGTGGGTGAGGAAGCGCTTGATCGGCGCCAGCTGGTTGAGCAGACCCATCCCGCGGTTGCGGAGTTCCCGCGCCAGTGGCTGCGGGTTGGCAAACAGCTGCAGCAGATTGTCGGTCACCCAGCCCATGGCCAGGGTGGGACCGGCGCGCGCACGTACATGGCGCCGCAGCAGGATCTCGTCGCCCAGCGCGCGCCAGGGCTCCCGTTCGGCGATCACCCGGGCGAGTGAGGCGGCGTCCGCCAGGCCCAGGTTCAACCCCTGGCCGGCCAGCGGGTGCACCTGGTGCGCGGCATCGCCCACCAGCACCCAGCCAGGGCCGCACAGCGGGCTGGCCTGGGCGATGGCCAGCGGCCAGGCGGCCAGGCCGCTGGCCAGTTGCAGCGTGCCGGCCTCGCCGCCGGTGGCGTCGGCCAGCGCGGATTCGAACTCTGCCGTCGGCGCGGCCTGCAGGGCGGCCGCCCGGTCGCTGGGCAGCGACCACACCAGGCCAAAACTGCGGCCGGGCTCGGGCCGGTCGAAGGGCAGCAGGGCCAGCACGTCGGGCGCACGGAACCACTGCCGCGCCACGCCGCCATGCGGCACATCGGATACCAGCCGCGCAGCCAGTGCGGTGTGGCCGTAGGCATGGCGGTTGAACTGCACGCCCAGCGCGTTGCGGCTGGCCGAGGCCTTGCCTTCGGCCAGCACGGTGAGCGCGGCACTGGCCGCGGCCGCATCACCATCGGCCACCACCGCCAGGTGCGGGGCGAAGCGGGCGGCCGTGTGCAGGGTGGATTCGAGCGCAGCGGCATCGACGATCCAGGCCAGGGCCTCGCAGCCCTGCTGCCAGGCCGAGAAGCTGAGCAACCCGCCCGGCGCATCACCAGCCACACGCATCGTGTCGACCGGCGTCACCGCGTCGGCCGGCAAGGCATCCCAGACCCGCAGCTCGGTCAGCAGCCGGCGCGACGCCGCATTGAGCGCATAGGCACGCACATCGGCCGGCGCCGGCAGCGTGGCGGGGGCCGGCCCGACCAGGCCCACCCGCAGGCCTTGCCGGGCCAGCGCCAGGGCCAAAGTCAGGCCGACGGCGCCGTTGCCGCGGATGCACACATCAAGGTTTGCCATCACAGGCATTGTAGAAACCCGGGGGCGGCGCTGATCGCCCGAATAAAATGCCCGGTTTGGCCCTGCCGGTCCCTTGGGTTCGGCGGCCGACTCCCGCCGTGTCCTGCTGCCTGCGCACCGCCGCCAGCCTGAACGCCCCAGAAAGCCCCAGAAAGCCACCAATGAGCCTGCAATGCGGCATCGTGGGCCTGCCCAACGTCGGCAAGTCCACCCTTTTCAACGCGCTGACCAAGGCCGGCATCGCCGCCGAGAACTACCCGTTCTGCACCATCGAGCCGAACGTGGGCGTGGTGGAACTGCCCGACCCGCGCCTGGCGGCGCTGGCCACCATCGTGCAGCCCGAGCGCATCGTCCCGGCCATCGTCGAGTTTGTCGACATCGCCGGGCTGGTGGCCGGCGCCAGCCAGGGTGAGGGCCTGGGCAACCAGTTCTTAAGCCACATCCGCGAGACCGACGCCATCGTCAACGTGGTGCGCTGCTTCGAGGACGACAACGTCATCCACGTGGCCGGCAAGGTCGACCCGATCAACGACATCGAGGTGATCCAGACCGAGCTGTGCCTGGCCGACCTGTCCACCGTGGAAAAGAGCCTGCACCGCTATGTGAAGGCGGCCCGCAGCGGCAACGACAAGGAAGCCGCCGCCCTGGTGAAGGTGCTCGAGAAATGCCAGGCCACGCTGGACCAGGCCAAGCCGGTGCGCGGCATCCCGTTCAGCAAGGAAGAGCTGGTGATCCTCAAGCCGTTGTGCCTGATCACTGCCAAGCCGGCGATGTTCGTGGGCAATGTGTCGGAGACCGGCTTCGAGAACAACCCCTTCCTCGACCGGCTGAAAGACTATGCCGCCCAGCAGAACGCGCCGGTGGTGGCCATCTGCGCCAAGACCGAAGCCGAGCTGTCGGAGATGGAAGATGAGGACCGCACGATGTTCCTGGCCGAGATGGGCCAGACCGAGCCGGGCCTGAACCGGCTGATCCGCGCCGCCTTCAAGCTGCTGGGCCTGCAGACCTACTTCACCGCCGGGGTCAAGGAAGTGCGCGCCTGGACCATCCACATCGGTGACACCGCGCCGCAGGCCGCCGGCGTGATCCACACCGATTTCGAGAAGGGCTTCATCCGCGCCCAGACCATCGCCTTCGACTACTTCGTCAAGTTCAAGGGCGAGCAAGGCGCCAAGGACGCCGGCAAGATGCGCGCCGAAGGCAAGGAGTACGTCGTGAAGGACGGCGACGTGCTGAACTTCCTGTTCAACGTCTGACCCTGCGCACCCGCACCCGCACCCGCACCCGCGCCCGGGTGTGGTGGGCAGGGTCCAGCCGGTGCGGGTGATGGTCGGCGGCATCCCCCGGCCGCCAGGCGGTACCTCAGGCCGGTGCGATCAGGCGCAGCACCAGCCAGAAGGCCCCGACGCCGACCGCACCACCGGTGGCCAGCCGCATCGGCCAGGTCCGGGTGCGGACCCATTGCAAGCGCCCGATCGCTGCCAGGGCTGCGGCGGCTGGCAAGGCCACCGCCAATTGGCCCGCTTCAACGCCCAGATTGAAGCCGGCCAGGCTCCAGACCAGGTTGGGCGTATCCATGCGCAGGTCGGTCAAGGCGCCGGCCAGGCCCAGGCCGTGCACCAGCGCACAGGCAAACACCAGTGCCAGGCGCACCGCCGACGGCAACGGCTGCGCACGGCTGCGCGACCAGCTGTCAAACAGCGCCATGGCGATGATCGTGGCGGCGATGGCGGGCTCGACCAGGCGCGCGGGCAGTACCTGGCCAGACCAGACGCTGGCCAGCAGCGCAGCGGCATGGCCGGCGGTGAAGCAGGTCAGCGCCAGCACGAGCATCCGCGGGCGCAGGCCGGCGGACAGCACGACCAGCAGGAAGACCAGGTGGTCCATGCCGCCGAGCACATGGCCAGCACCGAGCAGTGCATGGTCCAGGAACACGGCCGAAGGCGGCGGCAGCACATCGCGCGACGCCCGACCTGGTAGCAGCACCATGTGCTGCTTGCTGTCGCCGCGGGTGACGGTGATCTCCTGCATCTGTTCGGCCGCGCCCTTGCCGAACAGCGACAGCGACAGGCGCAGCCCAGTGGTCGCCGGGCCCAGGGCAAAGCGGCCCATCACCACGATCTGCGGCGCAGGCTGCGCTGGCGCGCCGTCCGGTGGCGCGAGGTTGACCATCAGGCCCTGCAGCGGCAGCGGCCCCCGTGCATCGGCCAACTGCACACCGCGGCGCACCTGCGCCTCGATCGCCTCGGCATGGGCCTGGCCCTCGGCCATCGACAGCCGCCCATCGCCATCATCATCGACCCCCTGGAGCGACGAGACCGGCAACGACAGCATCATGAAGGCGCCGTCGCCGACGATGTTCAGCGTGCCCCGCTGGGCCACCATCAGGTGCGCTGTCGCCGATGCACCGGCAAACAGCATCGCCAGTGCCAGCAGTCGACGCGCCCAGGCGGCTGCCTGCGCCCACCGCATGCTCAGAGCCTGCCCTTCACGCAGCGCTGGAAATACGGGTAGGTATCGGTGGCGTAGTAGTGGTAGATGCCGGCCGGAAACTCTGGCGTCACGCCAGTGCGGCCGTTGCATTCATCCAGATCGCCCGAGCCCGCCACGTATGCGTAGTCCTGCCGGAAGGTGCCCATGGGGTACAGGCTGGTGGCCGGGCGATTGGGGTCGGGCGTGGCCTTGACCTGGAAGCTGCCCTGGATGGTCTTGATGGCGGAACTGGCATCGCCGGCCACGCTATAGCCATAACGCGCGTAGACGGGAAAGCCGTCGGCGGCCCAGCCCACCAAGGTCACCGCCCTGCCCTTGCCCAGCTTGGTGATGAAGCCTTCGGGCATGCCGTGGTAGTGGTAGGCGCCGTCGGGCTGCACATGGGCGTTGCTGCCGTCGGTGCCGAAGTTGAACGACTGCTGACCCAGGGCCTCGATGCTCCAGCGGCCGGCATTGCCGATCAGGCTGCAACTGGAGCCGCTGTCGTTGCACGAACCGCCAGTGCCCGCATCGATCTTCACCCCGTTGAGCAGATAGCCGGTGGCCCGCATGGCGATGTTCGACACCGTGGACGTGGCCGTGGGCGACAAGGTGTAGGCGACCGGTGGCAAGACCTGGGCCGAGACCGTGTTCGGGTTGCCGGGATTGGGAAAGGTGCCCACCTCGTGGTCAGGCACCCCATTGGCGCTGAGCACCCGGGCCGTGCCGGTGCACGACCAGCTTGCCGTGCTGATGGCGTTGACCGAGGGCGTGCTGTTGAAGGCATTGTGGCTGTCGTTGCACCGCACGCCAGCCGTCGATGCGGCGCCGGTGGCCATGCTGGTGCTGCTATCGCCGCCGCCCGCACCGTTGGTGGCGGTGATGTCGCCACCACCGCCACAGGCGCAGAGAACCACGGCGCACAGACCGGCGAGCAGATGGCCGGCAGTGCGCCCGGGAACGATGTGATCCGAAGTCATATTCAATGTTTCACGGTTTCACAGAGTTTGCATGAAATCCAACATTTGCTTCTGTTCGGATGGTTTCATCGCTTCGAATCTCCTGCGCGAAGGTGCTGCCTGCCCGGGGTGGAGCCCGGCTGCGACTGCGTCGCCACGGTCGATGGCGCGGGCGACAGATTCGACGCGCCGGCTTGAATGCGGGGCGCATGCCGTGGGTAGGCTGCCGACAGCTACGATCAGCGCCCAGGGCCTGCATGATCCGGCCTCTTCTCCCGACAGCGACTGCCCATGGCCATCCAGTGGTTCCCCGGACACATGCACAGCACGCGCAAGGCCATCGCCGAGCGCCTGCCCGAGATCGACGTGGTCATCGAGCTGCTCGATGCGCGCCTGCCCGGCAGCAGCGCCAACCCGCTGCTGGCCGAGCTGACTGCCGGCAAGCCCGCGCTGAAGGTGCTGAACAAGCAGGACCTGGCCGACCCCGCCATCACCGCGCTGTGGCTGGCCCACCACCAGGCCCGGCCGGGCACCAACGCGCTGGGGCTGGACGCCAGCGAGGCGGCGCCGGCGCAGCGCCTGATCGCCGCCTGCCGGGCGCTGGCGCCCGGGCGCGGCGGCATGGTCAAGCCGGTGCGGGTGATGATCTGCGGCATCCCCAACGTGGGCAAGAGCACGCTCATCAACAGCCTGCTGGGCCAGCGCAGCGCCAAGACCGGCGACGAGCCCGGCATCACCAAAGTCGAGCAGCGCATCCTGCTGGCCAGCGATTTCGTGCTGTTCGACACCCCCGGCATGCTGTGGCCGCGCCAGCTGGTGCCCGAGGGCGGCTACCACCTGGCCGCCAGCGGCGGCATCGGCCGCAATGCCTATGACGACGCCGACGTGGCCATGGCCCTGCTGGAGCGGGTGCGCCCGCGTTATGCCGACCGGTTGGCCGCGCGCTACAAGATCGCCGACACCGCCGGCGCCAGCGACGACGACCTGCTCAGCGCCATTGGCCGCCAGCGCGGCGGCCTGCTGTCGGGCGGGCGGGTGAACATGCAGAAGGCCGCCGAGATGGCGATCCACGACTTCCGCAGCGGCGCCTGGGGCCGCATCACGCTGGAGACGCCCGACGAGTTTGCGCAGTGGCTGGCCGCCGGCCAGGCCGCCGATGCGCGGCGCCAGGCAGAGCAGGCGCAGAAGCTGCGCGCACGGCGCGGCAAGCCACCGCAGCGCCAGGCTGACGGCGGCGCCAGCGGCGGCGGCAGCGACCCGGACTCCGGCGCGGGCTGACCAGCAGCCGGCGCACGGCCAGCACCACGGCGCATGCGGGAAAGCACCCAGCGCCCGGCGCGTTGCCAGCAAGGTGCACCATGCGGCGGTCGACGGCCAGGCGGCGGTGGCCATCGCCATCGCCAACAGCCTCTTCGACCTGGCGCCCGAGCCGCGCCGGGTGAAGCCACCACGCGCGCGCCGCGGCCACCGCCATCATTTGGGCGAGGTCAAGGCCGACAGCATGGGCCTGGGCGGGTCGGTCAACGACATGGTGATGTGGCTGTGCAGCACCGCCCTGCGCGACGACCTGGCCGAAGGCTTCAAGCTGCCGCCCAAGATTCCCGTCGGCCGTGCTAACCGGCAACCGCGCCATGCGCCTGCGCAACAGCGCCAGCCTGGTGCGGCGGCTGAGGCAACCCTGGCTGGCCCCGATGGGCAGGCCGGCAGGCCGCAGGCATGATCGGCGGTGACACCCGGACCCGGAGACACCGCCGCATGACCGCCCCCAACACCGCCCACACCACCGCCCCCAACCCCGACCTGGCCAGCTACCGCGCCGCGCGCGATTTCCTGTTGGCCCACCGCACCGACCTGGACGCCGCCCATGCCGGCTTCCGCTGGCCGCAGCTGGACCACTTCAACTGGGCGCTGGACCACTTCGACGACCTGGCGCAGGGCAACCACGCCACCGCACTGTGGATCGTGTCCGACGATGGCAGCGAGCAGAAGGTGACGTTTGCCGAGATGGCCGCGCGCAGCAACCGTGTGGCCAACTGGCTGGAGAGCCTGGGCGTGGCCCGCGGCGACCGGGTGCTGCTGATGCTGGGCAACGAGGTGCCGCTGTGGGAGCTGATGCTGGCCTGCATCAAGATCGGCGCGGTGATGATCCCGGCCACCCTGCTGCTGAGCCGCGACGACCTGATCGACCGCTTCGAGCGCGGCCGCGTGCGGGCGGTGGTCACCACGCCGGCGCACACCGGCAAGTTCGACGGGCTGGACGGGTATGCGCCGGGGCCGGTGGTGCGCATCGCCATCGGCGAGGCCGCCGGTTGGAACAGCTACGCCGCCGCCGATGCCGCCAGCGCGACTTACACCCCCAAGTGCAAGACCCGCACCGACGAGCCGCTGCTGCTGTACTTCACCAGCGGCACCACCGCCAAGCCCAAGCTGGTGGAGCACACCCATGTCAGCTACCCGGTCGGCCACTTGAGCACGTTGTACTGGACCGGCCTGCAGCCCGGTGACGTGCACTGGAACATCTCGTCGCCCGGCTGGGGCAAGCATGCCTGGAGCTGCTTCTTCGCGCCGTGGATCGCCGGCGCCACGATCTTCATCTTCAACTACGGCCGCTTCGACGCCAAGCGCGTGCTCGACGTGCTGGTCGCCAAGCAGGTGACCACGCTGTGCGCCCCGCCCACGGTGTGGCGCATGCTGATCCAGGAACAGCTGGGCGGCTGGCCGGTCAAGCTGCGCGAGCTGCTGAGCGCCGGCGAGCCGCTGAACCCCGAGGTGATCGAGCAGGTGCGCAGCGCCTGGGGCGTGACCATCCGCGACGGCTTCGGCCAGACCGAGACCACCGCCCAGGTGGGCAACCCGCCGGGCCAGAAGATCAAGTTCGGCTCGATGGGCAAGCCGCTGCCCGGCTACCGCGTGGTGCTGCTCGACCCCGACGACAAGCCGGCCGAGGAAGGCGAGATCAGCCTGGACCTGGCCGACCCGCAGCTGGGCCGCCCCACCGGCCTGATGGTGCGCTATACCGATTCACCCGAGAAGACGGCCGAGGTGATGCGCGCCGGCCACTACCACACAGGTGACGTGGCCCAGCGTGATGCCGAGGGCTACATCACCTATGTCGGCCGGGCCGACGATGTGTTCAAGGCCAGCGACTACCGCATCAGCCCCTTCGAGCTGGAAAGCGTGCTGATCGAGCACCCGGCGGTGGCCGAGGCCGCCGTGGTGCCGTCGCCCGACGCGCTGAAGCTGGCCGTGCCCAAGGCCTTCGTCACCCTGACCGCCGGCCATGCGGCCGACGCCGCCACCGCCGCCGCCATCCTGGCCTTCTGCCGCGAGAAGCTGGCCGCCTACAAGCGCATCCGCCGCATCCAGTTCACCGAGCTGCCCAAGACCATCAGCGGCAAGATCCGCCGGGTGGAACTGCGCCGCGCCGAAGAAGCCCGCGCGATGCCGCCGGTGCCGCAGGACGGCGAGTTCTTCGAATAAGGCCGGGCGCCGCGGATGCAGTTGCTGGGCTTCGGCGCGGCCCAGCTGGTGGCCATTGGCGCCATCGCACTGCTGGCCTTCGTGGTGCGCGGGGTGTCGGGCTTCGGCTCGTCGATGGTGGGCATCGGCGGCTTGAGCCTGTTGCTGGCGCCGCAGCAGGTGGTGCCGGCCTTCCTGGCGCTGGAGTTGCTGACCACCGTCCACCTGCTGCCCGGCGTGTGGCGGCAGATCGACTGGCAGAGCCTGCGCTGGGTGATCGGCGGCTGCCTGCTGGCCACGCCGCTGGGGCTGACGGTGCTGGCCGGGCTGGACGCCGGCGCCATGCGGCTGCTGGTGTCGCTGTGCCTGCTGGGCATTGCGGTGCTGATGCTCAGCGGCATCGCACAGCGCTTCACGCCCAGGCAGAGGCCCGGCCCGCTGGGCGCGCTGGCGGTGGGCGCGGTGTCGGGCGCGCTGAACGGCGCGGTGGGCATCAGCGGGCCGCCGGCCATCGTCTTCTACTTCGCCACCACGGCGGCGGCCACCAGCCGGGCCACGCTGATCGCCTACTTCCTGTTCACCGATGTGTGGGCGCTGGCGCTGGCCGGTGGCGCCGGGCTGCTGACGGCTGCGGCCTGGCCGTTGATCTTGGTGGCGCTGCCGTTCTCGCTGGCCGGCATCTGGCTGGGGCAGCGGCTGTTTCTGCGGCTGGACGAGGCGCAGCTGCGCCGGTTGGTGTGGTGGTTGCTGGCTGTTTTGGGGGCGGTTGGTTTGGCGAGTGCGCTCTGGGTTCGCTGATGCGACTTTGACTGCCGTTTGCTGGAGGTTGCCATCTTGCTCTGACCGTGGCGGCAAGGCCGAGGCTGCGGGGCCGTTCAGGACTCGTCACGCGAGCACACGGAGGGGGACCGCGCTGTGCGGGCGGTTACCGCCGCGCCTCGCGTGCCAAGCCCTGCCCAGCCCCACAACCTCGGCCATGCAGTCCACCTGTTGGAGACTGCCGGCAGGCGCTGGCCGCCAGGGCCACGCCTCGCAGCGGTCGGGCAGGCAGGAGCCGTTCGCCGCAGTCCACCCCCGCTCGCACAAGGCCGGGGTCGTGGGGTCGGGCAGGGCTTGGCACGCGAGGCGCGGCGGTGATTTGTGCATGCGGCGACCGTGTCCGTGTGTTCGCGTGACGAGTCATGAACGACTCCACGGCCTCGGCCTGGTCGCTCCGCTGACGGCATGAAACAACACAGCCACAACAACGCAAAAACTACGCACCCGCCGCCGTGTTCAACCCAACCAACATCCGCGTCAACCGCAAAGCCTGCCGCTGCAGCACAGCAGCCACCTCCACCCGCCGGTCCACATCCAGCCTGGAAGAGATCGCCGCCACGCTGACCGCCGCCACCGGGTTGTCGGAAGGCCAGGCCACGCCGACAGCGGCCGTGCCTGCCACCACCGCACTGTCCAGAAAGGCAAAGCCCCGCGCCCTGCCCTCGTCCACAGCGGCTTGCACCCGCGCCGGGTCAAGCGCCGACAGCTTGTCGTAGCGG
>JARXAJ010000311.1 GCA_029865965.1 Aquabacterium sp. | reverse complement strand
ACGGCGCCATCGACGCCCGCCCGGGCGACTGGCGCGACGTGTTCCGCGAAGCCAGCTGGGACGAGGCACTGGACCTGGCGGCCGGCGGCCTGAAGGCCCTGCGCGACCGCCACGGCCCGCAGGCCCTGGCCGGCTTCGGCTCGGCCAAGGGCAGCAATGAAGAGGCCTACCTGTTCCAGAAGCTGGTGCGCACCGGCTTTGGCAGCAACAACGTCGACCACTGCACCCGGCTGTGCCATGCCAGCAGCGTGACGGCGCTGCTCGAAGGCGTGGGCTCGGGCGCGGTCAGCAACCCGGTCAACGACGTACAGCATGCCGGGCTGATCCTGGTGATCGGCAGCAACCCCACAGCCAACCACCCGGTGGCTGCCACCTGGATGAAGAACGCCGCCGCCCGCGGCACGAAGATCGTGCTGGCCGACCCGCGCCGCACCGACCTGGCCCGCCATGCCTGGCGCACGCTGCAGTTCAAGCCCGACACCGACGTGGCCCTGCTCAATGCGCTGATCCATACCGTGATCGATGAAGGCCTGACCGACCCCGCCTTCCTGCGCGACCGCGCCAGCAACTTCGAAGCATTGAAGCAAGGCGTGGCCGCCTGCGCGCCCGAGCGCATGGCCGCCGTGTGCGGCGTGCCGGCCGCCACCATCCGCGAGGTGGCACGCGCCTTCGCCACCAGCAAGGCATCGATGATCCTGTGGGGCATGGGCGTCAGCCAGCATGTGCACGGCACAGACAACGCCCGCTGCCTGATCGCGCTGTCGGCCATCACCGGCCAGATCGGCAAGCCGGGCTCGGGCCTGCACCCGCTGCGGGGCCAGAACAATGTGCAGGGCGCCAGTGATGCGGGCCTGATCCCGATGATGTTCCCCAACTACCAGCGGGTGGACAACCCGCAGGTGCACGCCTGGTTCGAGGCCTTCTGGGGCCAGCCGCTGAGCGCCCGGCCCGGCCTGACGGTGGTGGAGGTGCTGCACAAGGCCGCCGCGCCCGACAGCGACCCCAGCAAGGTGCGCGGCATGCTGGTGATGGGCGAGAACCCGGCGATGAGCGACCCGGATTTGAACCACGCCCGCGCCGGGCTGGCCAACCTGCAGCACCTGGTGGTGCAAGACCTGTTCATGACCGAGACCGCCTGGCTGGCCGATGTGGTGCTGCCCGCCAGCGGCTGGCCCGAGAAGGCCGGCACGGTGACCAACACCGACCGCATGCTGCAGATGGGCCGCCGCGCGCTCGACGCGCCCGGCGAGGCGAAGCAGGACCTGTGGATCCTGCAGCAACTGGCCCGGCGCCTGGGCCTGGCCTGGCACTACCCCGGCCCCGACAGCGGTGTGGCCGCCGTCTATGAAGAGATGCGCCAGGCCCTGCACGGCATGATCGCCGGCGTCAGCTGGGACCGGCTGGACGCTGCCGGCAGCATCACCTACCCCTGTCTGACCGATGACGACCCGGGCCAACCCATCGTCTTCACCGACCACTTCCCAACAGCCGACGGCCGCTTGCACCTGGTGCCGGCCGCCGTGACGGCCGGTGCCGAGCCGCCCGATGCCGACTACCCCTTCGTGCTGATCACCGGCCGCCAGCTGGAGCATTGGCACACCGGCAGCATGACCCGTCGCGCCCAGGTGCTGGACGCCCTGGAACCCGCGCCCACCGCCAGCCTGCATGGCAGCGACCTGGCCGCGCTGGGCCTGCAGCCCGGCGATGTGCTGACGGTGGAAAGCCGGCGCGGCAGCGTGGTGCTGCAGGCCCGGCGCGACGATGGCACGCCACCCGGCACGGTGTTCATGCCGTTTGCCTATGCCGAGGCAGCCGCCAACCGGCTGACCCACCCGGCGCTGAACCCGGCGGCCAAGATCCCCGGGTTCAAGTACTGTGCGGTGCGCTTGACAGCTGGTGGCGCCACGCCCCGGTCGGCTCCGGCCAGCTGAACTGAAACGCCGAACAGGGCCGCGTTCAGCCCTGTTGCTGCTTTATTGCCGGACAGCCGGCGCGGAAGAATCGGTCACGAGATTCTTCTGCCCACTGCGCTTTTCATGGCCTGTCCCGATCAATCCCCGCTGCGTGTGCGCGCCCCTGTGGTGCACCGTCCGTCCGACTGGGCCGGGGGCCGACAGGCATGAAGCTGCAGCAGGTCTCGCGGCTGTTCTTCGGCCTGGTCAGCCTGGTGCTGCTGCTCAACCTCGGGCTGTTGGTGTCCATCCGCAGCGCGCAGGACAGCATTGCCGATGCGGTGGACCGGGGCGAGGCCGCCCATGCCGAAGTGGATGAACTGGTGCAGGGCACCGAGCTGCTGGCGTCGCTGGTGCAAAGCTACACCACGACCGGCCGCACCCGCTACCTGGACCTGTATTACGAGATCCTCGGCACCTGGCAGGGCGAGTTGCCCATGCCGGTGCAGCGCGGCCAGGTGGCGCATTGGCGCCAGCGCATCGGCAGCGGCAACCATGTGCAGGTGCCCCCGGCGGGTGAGCGGCGCAGCATGCTCGAGCGCCTGCGCGCGCTCGACTTCACGGCCACCGAGCTGCGCGCCGCCCAATCGGTGATCGACGCCACCAGCGCCTTGCAGGTGGAAGAGAAGATCGCCTTCGCCGCCACCCAGGGCCTGTACGACAGCAAGACCGGCCTGTTCGTCGACGAAGGCCAGCCCGACACCGCCTATGCGGTGGAGCGGGTGCATGCACCGCGTTACGAGGCACTGCGTGCCGAGTTGATCCGCGCCGTGGGCCGCTTGTCCGACGAGGTGAGCCGGCGCACCGATGCCGAGCTGCAACGGGCCCGCAGCGGCCTGACCCTGGCGGTGATGGTGGCGCTGCTGGCCAATGTGCTGATGCTGCCCCTGGCCGCCCTGGCCATGGTGGGCATGCGCCGCAGCGTGCTGCGGCCCATTGCATCGCTGCTGCACACTGCCCAGCACTTTGCCGCCGGCCACTACCAGCACCGGGCCGACGCCCGCCACCAGCACGGCCAGGTCAGCGAGCTGGCCACCCTGGCCGACACCCTGGACCGCATGGCCGAGGCCATCGACAGCGAGCTGCAGGCCCGCGATGTCACCCAGCGTGCCCTGGCTACCGCGCGTGACGAAGCCGAAGCCGCCGCACGCACCAAGACGGCCTTTCTGGCCAACATGAGCCATGAGATCCGCACGCCCATGAACGCCATCATGGGCATGACCCAGCTGGCCCTGCAGACCCCGCTGCAGCCGCAACCGCGCGGCTACCTCGACAAGGCCATGGCCGCCAGCGAGCACCTGCTGCAGCTGATCAACGACATCCTCGACTTCTCCAAGATCGAAGCCGGCGGCATGTCGCTGGAGCAGAGCCCGTTCCGGGTGGAAGAACTGGCCGCCCGTGCGCTGAGCCTGGTGCGCGAGCGGGCCCAGGACAAAGGTCTGGAGCTGCTGTGCGATGTGCAGGATGCCACCCTGCTGGGCCACCGCGCCATGCTGCGCGGCGATGCGCTGCGCCTGCAGCAGGTGCTGACCAACCTGCTGGGCAATGCGGTGAAGTTCACCGAGGCCGGCCAGGTGATGTTGAGCCTGGACACCGAGGCCACCCCCGGCAACACCGACCAGCGCCTGACCCTGGTGATGCGGGTGCGCGACACCGGCATCGGCATGACAGCCGAGCAGCGCGGCCAGCTGTTCCGGGAATTCAGCCAGGCCGATGCTTCCATCACCCGGCGCTATGGCGGCACCGGCCTGGGCCTGGCCATCACCCAGCGCCTGATCACGCTGATGGACGGCGACGTGCAGGTCGACAGCGTGCCCGGCGCGGGCGCCTGCTTCACCGTGCGCGTGCCCTTGCTGGTGGAGCCGGTCGGCACCGTGTGGGTGGACCCCGCCGCCGCGGCGCGCAAGGTGCTGGTGGTGGAAGACCGGCCCGACACCCTGGCCACCCTGCTGGCCATGCTGCAACGCCTGGGCATCGGTGTGGCCGGCGGCCTGTGTGCGGCCATCGATGGCCGCAGCGCGCTGGCCCAGCTGCAGGCGGCCAGCGACGACGGCCACCCGTTCGACATGGTGCTGCTGGACTGGGTGCTGCCCGACACCGACGGCGGCCGCCTGCTGGCGCAGCTGCGCCAGGGCTGGCCGGCGCTGCAGGTGGTGGTGATGACGGCGCATGGCTCGCACGAGTTGTCGGCTGCCGCCGCCGCCAGCGGCGCGGATGTGATCGACAAGCCGGTGATGCCGCAAGACCTGCGCCGCCTGCTGGCCCGCCCCGCCAACCCGCCCGCTGCCGCCGTGCGCACGGCGCCCCGGCCCAGCCTGCCGTTGCAGGGCCTGCGGGTGCTGCTGGTGGAAGACAACGCGCTGAACCGCGAAGTGGCGCAGGGCCTGCTGGGCAACCAGGGCGTGTTGCTGCAGGTGGCCCACCATGGCCTGGAAGCGATGGAGCGGCTGCAGGCCGACGGCCCGCAGCCCTTCGACCTGGTGCTGATGGACCTGCAGATGCCGGTGCTCGACGGCTATGACACGGTGCGCCGCCTGCGCAGCGACAGCCGCTTCAACAGCCTGCCCATCCTGGCGATGACGGCCCACGCCATGGCCGGCGAGAAGGAGCGCTGCCTGGCCCTGGGCATGCAGGACTACATCACCAAGCCGCTGGTGCCGGCGCAGCTGTTCGCCACCCTGGCCAAGTGGGGCGCGCGGGATCTGCAGCCCCTGCCCGCGCCGGCCTCGGGCGCTGCGCCGATGCCACCCACCCCGGCGCCTTTGCCCGGCGGGCTGCCCCAGGTGCCCGGGCTGGACATGGCCCGCCTGCTGGCCCATTGCGACAACAACCCCGCGCTGGCGCGGCACCTGCTGCGCGGCATGGCACATGACTATGCCGACGGACTGGCCAGCTGGCATGCCTGGGTGGCGCAGGGCGCCTGGGGCGATCTGCGCCATGCGGCCCACACCCTGCAGGGCCTGGCCGGCACGTTGGCTGCCGGTGCCTTGCGCGGCGCGGCCCAGGCACTGGAGCAGGCTGCCGTGGCCCAGGATGGCGCCCTGGCGGCCCGGCACCTGCCCGAAACCGAGGCCCATCTGGCGCGTCTGCTGATCGCCCTGCAGGCGGTGCGCGCGCAGATCACCGATGCGCCGGCCACGCCGGCCCCCACCCCGTCGCAGCCCGCCCCGGCTGCGGGCCACGCTGCGGACCAGCCCGCCCCGCAGCAGGCGGCCTTGGCGGGCGACCTGGATGCGCTGACCGCCTTGCTGGCCGACAGCGACAGCCGTGCCGTCGATTGGTGGCAGACCCATGAACCGGCACTGGCCGGCCAGCTTGACCCGGTGGCCGTGCGCGGGCTGTCGCGGGCGATCGCCCGCTTCGACTTCGACGCCGCCCTGGCCCTGTGCCAGCAGATCCGCCAGGGCCAGCACAGCCCCGGCCCGGCCGACCCGACCACCCACAGGGACCACAAAGCACCATGATCCAGGGCCATCCGCACCCCAACCTGCTGGCCCATGCCGAGCAGCAGGCGTCGATCCTGGTGGTCGACGACACCCCCGCCAACCTGAGCCTGCTGTCGGGCCTGCTGAGCCCGCGCTGGCGGGTGCGGCTGGCACCCTCAGGCGCCAAGGCGCTGGAGCTGGTGCGGCGCCAGGCGCCCGACCTGATCGTGCTGGACGTGATGATGCCCGAGCTCGACGGCTACGAGGTCTGCCGCCGCCTCAAGGCCGACCCCGCCACCCGCGACATCCCGGTGCTGTTTCTCACAGCGCTGAGCCAGCCCGAAGACGAGACACGCGGCTTCGACTGCGGTGGGGCCGATTTCATCCACAAGCCGTTCAACCCGGCCACGGTGCTGTCGCGCGTGGAGACGCAGCTGCAGGCCAAGAGCTGGCGCGACGCGTTGAACCGGCGCAACCAGTGGTTGCAGCAGGAGCTGCAGGCCCGCCTGGCCGAGGTGGATCAGCTGCGCGACGCCACCCTGCATGTGATGATCTCGTTCGCCGAGTTCCGCGACGAGGACACCGGCTTCCATGTGCGCCGCACGCAGGAATACGTGCGCACCCTGGCGCACTGGCTGGCGGCCCAGCCCGGCAACAGCCTGCCGCTCGACGACGCGCGCATCGAGCACATCGCCAAGTCGGCGCCGCTGCACGACATCGGCAAGGTCGCCATCCCCGACGGCATCCTGCTCAAGCCCGGCCGCCTGACCCCCGACGAATGGGCGGTGATGAAGACCCACGCCATGCAGGGCTGGGAAATGCTGCGCCGCGCTGCCGAGCGCATGGGCGACCAGGGCAGCCTGTTCCTGCAGTACGGCATGGAGATCGCCCGCCACCACCATGAGCGCTGGGACGGCGCGGGCTACCCCGACGGCCTGGCCGGCACGGCGATCCCGCTGTCGGCCCGGCTGATGGCGGTGGCCGACGTGTACGACGCGCTGATCAGCCGCCGGCCCTACAAGGAGCCGATGCCCCATGCAGAAGCCATCGACCTGATCCAGGCCGGCAGCGGCGGCCACTTCGACCCGGCCGTGGTGCAGGCGCTGGTGGCCAACCAGGAAACACTGCAGCGCATTGCGCAGCAGTGGTGTGACCAACCCTCCGACGACGGCCTCGACGCCGCTGAACTGCGATGACAAACCGACCCCGCCGCCGCGCTTTGGCGCTGGCCATCCTGGCCGCTCTGGCCGCACCGCTGCCGGCGCTGGCCCAAGACCTGGCCTGGTCCGGCTTTGCCACCCTGGGCCATGCCCGATCAGGCGATGTGCCCGGCCGCTACCTGCGCTGGATCGATTCCAACGGCACCTTCAATGCCGACAGCGTGGCGGCACTGCAGCTGGATGCGCGCTTCGACCCCAGCTGGTCGGCCACGGTGCAGCTCAAGGCCGCGCCATCCGACCGTGCCGACAACCGCTGGGCCTTGCGTCCGGCCTGGGCGTTTCTGGGCTGGCGGCTCAATGACGAGTGGCTGCTGCGTGGCGGGCGCATGCGGGTGCCGCTGTACATGTATTCCGAGTCGCTGGACATCGGCGTGGCCCACAACATGGCCCGCCTGCCGGTGGAGATGTACAGCCTGGTGCCCAGCAATGAGTTCAACGGCCTGTCGGCCAGCTACACCCGCGCCAGCACCCTGCTGCCCGACAGCGATCTGACCCTGGACGCTTACTCCGGCCGCAACAATGTCACCGCGCGCTTCTGGCTGCGCGATGGCGCGCCGCCCGTGGTGCCAGCAGGCAGCATGTTCGTGTCGGTGGACCTGACCATCACCGGCGTGGTCGCCACGCTGCGCAGCCCGCGCACCACGTTGCG
>JARXAJ010000191.1 GCA_029865965.1 Aquabacterium sp. | reverse complement strand
GGCCGGGGCCCGACAGCGCATCCGCTGGTTGGGCCTGCAGACCCGCTGCAACGGTGAACAGCAGCGCGGCAGCGCTGGCAAATCGGGCAAGTCGGGGCATGGGCAGCAGGCTGGGCAGAAGCGCCGCAGGATGGCGGAAGCAGCCATTCTGCGCGCCAGGCCCAACGGTGCGGGCCGCCTTGTGACACAGCGCCGGATGCAGCCGACGACTGGCGCCGGCAGCCGGAAACCGCGCCCTGCCGCTCATGCGGCGGTGACGAGCTCCTTGATCTGCTGCAGCACGGTCGGGTCTTCCATGGTCGTCAGGTCGCCCGGGTCGCGCAATTCGCACACCGCCTGGATGGCGCGGCGCAGCAGCTTGCCCGAGCGTGTCTTGGGCAAGCCGCTGACGAAACGCACCCGCGCCGGCCGCGCCACCGCGCCCAGCTGGCTGTCGACCAGCTTCATGATCTCGCCCTCCAGCGCCAGCGCGTCGCCCGGCGACGCGGCGCGCGACGGATCCTTCAGCACCGCAAAGGCCATCGCCACCTGGCCCTTGAGGCTGTCGGCCACGCCCACCACCGCCACCTCGGCCACGTTGGCGTGGCTGGAGATGCTCTCCTCGATCTCGCGCGTGCCCAGGCGGTGGCCCGCCACGTTGATCACATCGTCGGTGCGGCCCAGGATGTAGAAGTAGCCGTCGGCATCCTTCACACCCCAGTCGAAGGTGCTGTACATCGTCCTGTTGTGGATGCTCTGCCAGTAGGTCTTGACATAGCGGTCGTCGTCGCGCCAGATGGTCTGCAGGCAGCCGGGGGGCAACGGGCCCTGGATCGCGATCACGCCCTTCTTGCCGGGCTCGGTGATTTCCTCGGCGGTGTTCTCGTCGATCAGCCGCACATCGAAGCCGTAGACCGCCTTGCCGGGCGAGCCGAACTTGGTGGGCGCGGCCTCCACGCCGTTGCAGATGGCCAGGATCGGCCAGCCGGTCTCGGTCTGCCAGTAGTTGTCGATGATCGGCTTGCCGATCGCGGCCGAGATCCAGCTGGCAGTGGGCTCGTCCAGCGGCTCGCCGGCCAGGAACAGCGCACGCAACGAGGACAGGTCGTACTTGGTCAGAAAGGCCGGGTCCTGCTTCTTCAACACCCGTGCAGCGGTGGGCGCGCTGAACATCACGCTGACCTTGTGCTTTTCCACCAGGCTCCACCACACGCCGGCGTCGGGCCGGGTGGGCAGGCCTTCGTACAGGATGGTGGCCATGCCGGCGATCAGCGGGCCGTAGATGATGTAGCTGTGGCCCACCACCCAGCCGATGTCGCTGGTGCTGAAGTAGGTCTCGCCCGGCTGGCCCATGTAGATGTGCTGCATCGACGCTGCCAGGGCCACGCAGTAGCCGCCGGTGTCGCGCTGCACGCCCTTGGGCTTGCCGGTGGTGCCGCTGGTGTAGAGCGTGTAGCTGGGTGCGCTGGATTCCAGCCAGACGCAAGGCACCTGGGCGTCGATGTGCCTGGCACGCAGTTCGGCGTAATCGGCGTCGCGCCCGGCCACGCGGGTGAACGGCGCCAGACCACGGTCGACCATCAGCACCGCCCGGGGCTTGTACTTGGCCAGGGCGATGGCCTCGTCGAGCAGCGGCTTGTATGGCACCACCTTGCCGCCGCGGCTGCCGGCGTCGCTGCTGACGATGACAGTGGGCTCGGCATCGTCGATGCGGGTGGCCAGGCTGTGGCTGGCAAAGCCGCCGAACACCACCGAATGCACCGCACCGATGCGGGTGCAGGCCAGCATGGTGAATGCGGCCTCGGCGGTCATCGGCATGTAGACCAGCACCCGGTCGCCGCGCTGCACGCCCAGTTCCAGCAGGATGGCGGCCATGCGCTGCACCTCGTCGCGCAGCTGGGCAAAGCTGTAGACCACCTCCTTGTCAACTTCGGTCGACACCCAGATCAGCGCGGGGGCGTCGGGCCGTTGGGCGGCATGGCGGTCGACCGCGTTGTGGCACAGGTTGGTGCGGCCACCGACAAACCAGTTGACGAACGGCGGGCGGCTGTCGTCGCAGACTTGGGTGAATGGCGTCTGCCAATCGACCAGCCCGGCCTGCTCGCGCCAGAAGCCGTCACGGTCGTCGATGGATCGGCGGTAGAAGTCAGGGTAGCTGGCCATGGGTTGTCTCCTGCTGGCGGTGCGGCCTGTGGCGGCCGGTTGCGGGTCTGGGTTTGGACAGGATTGCAAGGCTTGGCACTGACGGCACACTGACTGTCGGATGCTCTACCAGACCACCAGAAATCGGGTGTTATCCTCCACCATGATGACACCAGTTGCACGTGCCCTAGCTTGCTTGCGCGCCATCCTGGCCGCTGCTGCGCTGGCCATGGGCAGCCATCTGGTGCTGGCTGCGCCTGATGCGCCCGAAGCCGCTGTGCCTGTGCCTGCAGCCAATGCGCTGACCGATCCGATCATGCAGTTGCTGGGCGAGCGTGGCCTGCTGCGGCCGCTGGGGTCGGCAGCCATGGTCGAGACCGTGCGCAACTCGGTGCGCGACACCGCGTCCGACCTGGTCATGACGGCGATGAACTTCCTCGGCGTGCCCTACCGGCTGGGTGGCAACAGCGAGCAGTCGGGCTTCGACTGCAGCGGCTTCACCCGCCACATCTTCGAAAACAGCATCGGCCTGGTGCTGCCACGCCGTGCCGACGAGCAGGCCACCACGGCCGGGCTGCTCAAGATCAACCGCACCGAGCTCAAGCCTGGCGACCTGGTGTTTTTCAACACCATGCGGCGCACTTTCTCGCATGTGGGCATCTACGTGGGTGACGACAAGTTCATCCACGCGCCGCGCGCCGGCGGCGCGGTGCGCATCGAAAACATGCGTGAATCGTATTGGGAGCGCCGCTTCACCGGCGCCCGCCGCGCCGACCTGAGCGTGGCCACCCAGCAATTGCCCACCACCCGCTGAACGCTGGCCGGCCCTGGGTACGCAGGGGCTGTCTGCCGCGCTGCACAATCCACGGCCATGGGCGAAACCGTCATTCCGCTGGCTGACCTGCGCTACACCGCGCCAGTGCCGGCCATTCCTGCACAGGCCATCCCGGCCACCGGCCTGCTGGCCGATGCACTGGGCCGGCCGCTGCGCGACCTGCGCATCTCGGTCACCGACCGCTGCAACTTCCGCTGCAGCTACTGCATGCCCAAGGACATCTTCGACCGGGACTATGTGTTCCTGCCGCAGACCAGCCTGCTGAGTTTCGAAGAAATCACCCGGCTGGCGCGCATCTTTGTGGCCCACGGCGTGCAGAAGATCCGCCTGACCGGCGGCGAGCCGCTGCTGCGCAAGGGGCTGGACACCTTGATCACGATGCTGGCCGACCTGCGCACGCCCGACGGCAACCGGCTCGACATCACGCTGACGACCAACGCCTCGGTGCTGGCGCGCAAGGCCACCGCCCTGCAGGCGGCCGGCCTGCAGCGCATCACCGTCAGCCTGGACGGGCTGGACGACGCCGTCTTCCGCCGCATGAACGATGTCGACTTCCCGGTGGCCGACGTGCTGGCCGGCATTGCCGCCGCCCATGCCGCCGGCCTGGGGCCGATCAAGGTGAACATGGTGGTCAAGCGCGGCACCAATGACCAGGAGATCGTGCCGATGGCGCGCTACTTCAGGCAGCACTTCGGCGGCAGTGTGGTGCTGCGCTTCATCGAGTACATGGACGTGGGCGCCAGCAACGGCTGGCGCATGCACGAAGTGCTGCCGTCGGCCCAGGTGCTGCAGCGGCTGCAGGACGCCTTCGCTGACACACCTCTGCGCCCACTGGACCCCACCGTGGCTGGCGAGACCGCCGAGCGCTGGGGCTGGGCCGACGGCAGCGGCGAGATCGGCCTGATCAGCAGCGTCACCCAGGCCTTCTGCCGCGATTGCAACCGCGCCCGCCTGTCCACCGAGGGCAAGTTGTTCCTCTGCCTGTTTGCCACCCGCGGCCACGACCTGCGCAGCCTGCTGCGCAGTGGCGCCAGCGATGCCGACATCACCAGCGCGCTGGCAGGCGTGTGGGCGGGGCGCGACGACCGCTATTCCGAATTGCGCGCAGCCCAGCCCGCTGCGCCAGCGGATGGCGCGCGGCGGGTCGAGATGCACTACATCGGCGGGTGAGTATGCAATCCCTGGACGACATCGCCGCCTGTGTGGCCGGCTACGACCCCAATGCCTTGCCGGTGGCACAGGCGCAGGAGTTCATCGGCCGGCTGGTGCCGCGGGTGCAGGCGGTGGAAAGCCTGGCATTGCGCAGCGCGTTGGGCCGGGTGCTGGCGCGTGACATCGTCTCGCCCATCCAGGTGCCGTCGCATGACAACTCGGCGATGGACGGCTATGCGCTGCGTGCTGCCGACATGGCCGCCGATGGCGACACCCTGATCGGCGTGGCCGGCACCGCCCTGGCCGGCGCGCAGTTCCGCGGCAGGGTGGGCCCGGGCCAGGGCGTGCACATCATGACCGGCGCGGTGATGCCCGACGGCCTGGACACGGTGGTGCCGCAGGAATTCACCCGCGCCGCGCCTGATGGCCGCATCTGCATTCCGGCCGGCACAGTGTCGGCCGGCGACAACCGCCGCTTGGCCGGTGAAGACCTGGCGCGTGGCGAGGTGGCCTTGACGGCCGGCCGCACCATCACGCCGGCTGACCTGGGGTTGCTGGCCTCGCTGGGCCAGGCCGAGATACCGGTGTTCCGCCGGCTGCGGGTGGCCTTCTTTTCCACAGGCGATGAGCTGCGCTCGATCGGCGAGCCGCTGGATGCCGGCTGCGTCTACGACAGCAACCGTTACACGCTGTGGGGCATGCTGCAGCGCCTGGGCGTCGAGCTGATCGACATGGGCGTGGTGCGCGACGACCCCGCCGCGCTGCGCGAGGCCTTCACCCAGGCAGCGGCCAGCGCCGACGCGGTGATCACCTCGGGCGGGGTGAGCGTCGGCGAGGCCGACCACACCAAGCAGGTGATGCGGGACCTGGGCGAGGTGCTGTTCTGGAAGATCGCGATGCGCCCGGGCCGGCCGATGGCGATCGGTCGGCTGCATCCTGCCGGCCAGGCCCGCCCGGCCATGCTGTTCGGCCTGCCCGGCAACCCGGTGGCGGTGATGGTGACGTTCTATGCCTTCGTGCGTGATGCGCTGCTGGCCATGGGCGGCGCCACGGTGCAGCCGCTGCCGTTGCTGCGCGCTGTCAGCACCGAGGCGCTGCGCAAGAAGCCGGGCCGCACCGAATACCAGCGCGGCATCGTCAGCCAGGGCGACGACGGCCGCTGGCAGGTGCAGATCACCGGCGCCCAGGGCTCGGGCATTCTGCGCAGCATGAGCCAGGCCAACGGCATGGTG
This sequence comes from Aquabacterium sp., assembly GCA_029865965.1. GTDB lineage: Bacteria > Pseudomonadota > Gammaproteobacteria > Burkholderiales > Burkholderiaceae_C > Pseudaquabacterium. The sequence goes on along the minus strand of JARXAJ010000191.1, from coordinate 4,362 downwards.
GTGCTGCACCACGCCCAGGGCCATGTGGCCGCAGGCGACCTGGTGGATGTGGTGCCGTTCAACGGCCTGGTGTAGCTGGCGTCAGTCGGCCCCGGCCGCAGCCGGCTGGCCATGGCCACCGCCCGGCGGCGTGCCGTCGGTATCGGGGGTGGTGATCTCACCGGGCACCTTGCGGCGCGCAAACAGGGTGTAGACCGTGGGCACGACGAAGATCGTCAGCAGCGTGCCCAGGCTCATGCCGCCCACGATCACCCAGCCGATCTGCTGGCGGCTTTCGGCGCCGGCGCCCGTGGCCAGGGCCAGGGGCAAGGCGCCCAGCACCATCGCGCCGGTGGTCATCAGGATGGGGCGCAGGCGCTGGCTGGCGGCGTCCAACACCGCCTCGGTCACGCCCTTGCCCTGTTGGCGCAACTGGTTGCTGAACTCGACGATCAGGATGCCGTGCTTGCTGATCAGGCCCACCAGGGTGATCAGCCCGATCTGCGAATACACGTTCAGCGTGCCACCGGCCAGGTTCAGGGCCAGCAGCGCACCCACCATCGACAGCGGCACCGCCAGCAGGATGACGAAGGGGTCGATGAAGCTTTCGAACTGCGCGGCCAGCACCAGGAAGATGAACAGCAGCGCCAGCACGAACACCACGCCCAGCGCGCCCGATGACGAGCGGAACTCGCGGCTGACGCCGTTGAGCTCGGTCACATAGCCCTGGGGCAGCAGCTTGGCCGCCGTCTGGTCCATGAAGGCCAGCGCCTCGCCCAGCGAGTAGTTGGGCGCCAGGTTGGCGGTGATGGTGACCGAGCGGCGCTGGTTGAAGTGGTTCAGCTCGCGCGGGCTCACCGCCTCGCGCACCTTCACCAGCGAGGCCAGCGGCACCATGGTGTCGTTGCGGCCGCGCACGAACAGCCGCTCGATGTCCTCGGGCGCGGTGCGGCCGCGGCTCTCGGTCTGCACGATCACGTCGTACTGGTCGGCATCACGCTTGTAGCGGGTGACGGCGCGCCCGCCGAGCATGGTCTCCACGGTGCGTGCCACCGCATCGACGTTCACGCCCATGTCGGCAGCGCGGTTGCGGTCGACCTCGACGAAGATCTCGGGCTTGTTGAGCTGCAGGTCGATGTCGGGCTGCACGATGCCCGGGTTCTTGGCCATTTCGGCCAGCATCTGTTGCGACACCCGCGCCAGATCGGCATAGCTGTCGCTGGTCTGGACCACGTATTCCAGCGGCCGCGAGCGGAAGCCCTGGCCCAGGCTGGGCGGCGTGATCGGGAAGGCGCTGACGCCGGGCAGTGCGCTCATCTTGGGCAGCAGGTCGCGCGCCAGTTCGGGCGTGGTGCGGGTGCGCTGGGTCCAGTCGACGGTGCGGAACAGCGCCGTGCCCTGCGACACCTGGTTGTTGCCCATGAACATGAAGCGGCGGTCGAACTCGGGGTACTGCGCACCGATGGCGTCGATGGCGTCGAGGTAGCGGGCCGTGAAATCCAGCGTGGCCCCATCAGGGGCGCGCACCGGCATGATGATCACGCCGCGGTCTTCCAGCGGCGCCAGTTCCGACTTGGTGTTGGTGTAGAGCCACCAGGTGGCGGCGCCCGAGGCCACCATCACCAGCACCACGATCCAGCGCTGGCCCAGCACCCAGGCCAGGACGCCGCGGTAGCCGCCAGTCAGGCCCACCAGCAGGCGCTCCATGCCGCTGTCGAAGCGGTTGGGCGTGGGGTTGTGGCGCAGCAGCTTGCTGCACATCATCGGCGTGAGGGTCAGGGCCACGAAGCCCGAGACCACCACCGCGCCGGCCAGGGTCAGCGCAAACTCGCCGAACAGCCGGCCGGTGCGCCCTGGCGTGAAGGCCAGCGGCGCGAACACTGCCGCCAGCGTCAGCGTCATCGCCACCACCGCGAAGCTGATCTCGCGGATGCCCTTGATCGCCGCCTGGAAGGGCGACAGCCCTTCCTCGATGTGGCGGAAGATGTTCTCCAGCACCACGATGGCGTCGTCCACCACCAGGCCGATGGCCAGCACCAGGGCCAGCAGGGTCAGGGTGTTGATGGTGAAGCCCGCCAGCGCGATCAGCGCGAACGACCCGATCAGGCTGACCGGGATGGTGACCAGCGGGATGATCGATGCGCGGACGGTGCGCAGGAAAACGAACACCACCAGCGCCACCAGCACCACGGCTTCAGACACGGTGGCGTAGACCGACTTGATCGACCGGTCGATGAACACCGAGTTGTCGTTGGCCTGCACCACGGTGACCGACGCCGGCAGGTCGCGCTGGATCAGCGGCATCACTGCGCGCACGCCGGCAGCCACGTCCAGCGGGTTGGCGGTGGCATTGCGGATCACGCCGGTGCTGACCGAGGGCACGCCGTTCAGCCGCACGCGAGACCGTTCATTGGCCGCCGCTTCCTGCACCCTGCCGACGTCACGCAGGCGTACGGTGTAACCGTTGTTGTTGCGCAGCGCGATGTCGGCAAACTGCGCCACGGTGTTGAGGTCGGTGCGCGCGGTGACGTTGAACTCACGCTGCTGGCTTTCGATGCGGCCGGCCGGCACTTCCAGGTTCTGCCGGCGCAGCGCATCTTCCACGTCCTGCACCGTCAGGCGGTGGGCGGCCAGCTTCTCGGGGTCGAGCCACAGCCGCATCGAATAGGCGCGGTCACCGCCCATCTGGATGTCGGCCACACCAGGCACGGTCTGCAGCCGCGGCTTGACCACCCGGTTGATCAGGTCGGTGAGCTGCAACGGCGACATGGTGTCGCTGGTGTAGGCCAGCCAGATGGTGGGCGTGGCATCGGCCTCGACCTTGGCGATGACCGGCTCGTCCACCGCAATCGGCAGGCGCCCGCGCACGCGTGAGACACGGTCGCGCACGTCGGCTGCGGCGTTGTCGGGGTTCTTCTCCAGCTTGAAGCGCACCGTGATCTGGCTCTGCTCGGCGCGCGAGATCGAGGTCAGGATGTCCACGCCCTCGATGCCGGCGATCGAGTCTTCCAGCGGCTTGGTCACCTGCGACTCGATCACCTCGGACGATGCGCCCAGCAAGCGGGTGTTGACAGTGACCACCGGCTCGTCGATGCGGGGGTACTCGCGCACCGACAGCCGGTCGAAGGCCACCAGGCCGACCAGCACGATCAGCAGCGACAGCACCGTGGCCAGCACGGGCCGGCGAATCGAGATTTCAGACAGTTTCATGCGCCGCTCCTGCGGATGCCGGTCAGGCGGCCGATGCCGCGCGCGCCGGGGTGGCCGCTGGTGCGGTGGGAGGTGCAGCGGAAGGTGCGGCGGAAGGTGCAGCAGAAGAGGCGGAGGGCGCAGCGCCCGATGCCGCCGACCCTGGCTTGCCGGCCGGCCGGCCGCCGCCGGGCTTGCTGATATCGACCACCCGCAGCGGTTGGCCGTCTGCACGCATCAGGCGCGCCTGGCCGGCCAGCACCACGGTGTCACCATCGCGCACGCCGGCCAGCAACTCGGCCTTGCCGGCCAGGCGCTGACCGACGCGGGCTTCCACCCGCTTGGACACCGGGCCCTTGTCGCCCGGCACCACCAACACCACAAACTGCTTGTCGCCCTGCGGCACCAGCGCTTCCTCGGGCACCACCAGCGCGTCTTCGCGCACCGAGAACACCACCCGGGCACGGGCGAACATGCCGCTGCGCAGCACGCCATCGGGGTTGGCCAGGCGGGCCCGCACCAGCACCGACCGGCCGTCGGCGTCGACCTGAGAATCCAGTGCGCCCACCACCGCCTTCAGCTGGCGGCCGGGCAGTGCATCCAGCGTGATTTCCACGCCCTGGCCGGGCTTGATGCGGCTGAGAAAACGCTCGGGCAGGCGGAAGTCCACCCACACCGACGACACATCATCGAGCTTGACGATGTCGGCGCCGTCCTTCACGTAGTCGCCCAGGTTCACCTGGCGGATGCCGGCCATGCTGTCGAACGGCGCCAGCACCTTCATGCGCGCGGTCTGGGCCTGGGCCAGCGCCACCTGGGCCAGGGCCACGTCCAGCGCCGCGCTGTTCTGATCGACCGCGCTCTGGCTGACGAAGTTCTGCGCCACCAGCTCGCGGCTGCGCTGCAGGTTGGTGCGGGCAATGCCGGCCTGGGCCTCGGCCTGCTTGAGCTGGGCCTGCTGCAGCGCATCGTCGAGCTGCAGCAGCAGCTGGCCGCGACGCACCCGCTGGCCGTCGGTGAAGGCCAGCTGCACGATGCGGCCGCTGACCTCAGGGCGCAGCACCACGCTCTGGTTCGACCGCAGCGTGCCCACCGCCTGGGCGTCGTCTTCCAGGCGCATGCGCAGCACCTTGCCCACCTCCACCGCCGCCGGGCCACCCGGCCCCCGGGCCGCACCGGCGCCCGGGGCTGCGC
>JARXAJ010000137.1 GCA_029865965.1 Aquabacterium sp. | reverse complement strand
CCCGGTCAGCACGTGGCCGAGGGTCGCATGCACCTGCCCCACCAGCCGCCCATCCCCGTGCGCCTCGGCCAGGGCGATCGACACCCTGCAATGCTGCTGGGCCTGCCGCAGCCACCCGTACCCGTACAAGATGTAGCCCAGCCAATAGTGCGCGCGCGCGCGCAGACCGTCATCGCCCCAGCGGTCTGCCAGCACCACGGCGCGCCGGAAGAGCTCCAACGCATCGGGCAGTGCCAACAAGTCGAAGATGCAGGTCATGCCCAGTTTGTTGGCCAACAAGCACCAGCGGCGCGCCGCATCGCCCTCCAAGGGCCCCTGGCGCTCCAAGGCCTGGCTGGCGGCCAGGTAGTGCGCACGGGCACGGTCCAGCGCGAACATCGCCATCGCCCGGTCGCCGGCGCGTTCGGCATGCTCGGTTGCCGCAGCCCAGCTGCCCGCACCACGGCAGTGGTAGGCCAGGGCTTCCAGCGATTCCACCGGTTGATCGCCGGCCGCCTCGTCCCGCAGGGCCGCCTCCAGCCTGCGGTGCAAGGCCATGCGCTCGGACAGCCCGATGGACTCGTACACCGCATCCCGCGTGATGCCGTGCTTGAAGCGCACAGCATCACCGTCGGGCTCGCGGCGCAGGAAGTCGGCGTCGGCCAATGCCTGCAGCAGTTGCGGATCGGGTGTCTCGCCGCAGGAGGCAGCAAGCCAGCGCAAGGGCACGCGGTTGCCCACCACCGCAGCGGCGCGCACCACAGCCGCCTGTGCGGGCGGCAGGCGCTGCAGCCGCGCCACCACCAGGGTGGCCATCCAGCCCTGGCTCGCGGTGCGCCCGTCCAGCGCCCGCAACACCTGCTCGGCCGTCACCGAATGGCAGAGTTCCTCGATGAACAGCGGCACGCCGCCGGCGTAGTCGTGGATGCGGGCGACCAGGAACGGATCGGGCCGCTGGAGCAGTCGATGCACCGCCTGCGCCGTCTCGTCGGGCGTGAACGCTTCCAGCGTCAGCAAGAGGGCGTCGGCCACCTGTTTCCCTCCTGCATCGCGCGGGCGGCTGGCCAGCAACAGCCGCAGCCCAGTGGCATCGGACTGCAGCTGCGCAAGCAGCTGCCGGCTGGCATCGTCGGCCCACTGCCAGTCGTCGATCACCAGCAGACAGCTGCGGTGGCGCGCCAGCACCGTGAAGAAGGCGAACAATTGCTCGAGGATGCGACCGGGCGCATGGGGCGCATCGGCGGCGGCAGCCGCCGTTGCGCCGGGCTTCGCCAGCACCGCCAGCGCATCGGCCAGGTCTTGCAACGCGGCGGGCAGCGCGTCCGGCACTGGTGTCTGCTGGCGCAGCCAGCCGCGCAGGATTTGCAGAAACGGTTGCAGCACCTCGGCATGCAAGTCGTTCTCGCAAGCACCATGCAGCACCAGCACACCAGGTGGAACGGCAACGCCGAGCAACTGCGCCAGCAGCCTTGTCTTGCCCAGCCCGGGCCCGCCTTGCAGCACGGCGCAGCGCGCCGGTTCACCATCGCCACCTGCGACAAAGGCCTGCAGACGCGACAGCATGGATGCGCGGCCGATGAACGGCGTCAGGCCCTGCAGCGTGGCTGCGTCGAGGCGGTGCTTGACGTCGCTTCGGCCCAGCACCTTGCGCAGCTGTGCCTGCCAGCCTGGCCTGCCGGACAGCCCGTCCTGCTCCGGCAGCCCTTCCAGGTCGAAAAACGCCGCGCTCGGCCCCAGCGACGCCAGCGATGCCACCACCACACCAGGGCCTGCAGCGCGTGCGGCCATGACGGTGGCGTTGAAGACATCGCCTGAGAGGTCATAGACACCGCGCTCGATGTCGCCATCACTGAGCAACAGCGTGCCCGCATGGATGCCGGAATGCATGCGCAGCGGCAACCAGGCGGCCGGCACGCCGGCTGGCCGCAATGCGCTGACATGGCCATGCACCTGCAGCGCTGCCTCGACGGCCTGGCGGCCATCCTGTTCGCCCGCCAGCGGAAGGCCGAAGACCAGCAGCGCGCCATCGCCCTGGGTCAGCACCACCCGCCCCTGGCATGCCTGCGCGGCGGTATGCCAGATGCGCCGCAGCATCTCGAGCAAAGCCCGGTAATCCTCGGGCTCCATGGCTGCGCTCAGCGCTGTCGAGCCTGACAGGTCGCTGTACAGCAGCGTCAGCCGTCGGCGCGTGGCGCTAGGAAGGGCTGGCAGATCTGCGTCCGTCATTGCCATGGTGTCAAGATACGCCAGGGTTGTGGACAACCCTGGCCGGTAAGCTTCTCCTAATGCCCATGTTAAGCGCAGTAGCGGCGGAATCGGCCGCCCGCTGCGCCACCGGCGGGCTGGCTTGAACGCAGGCACTCCCACATGTGCGCGTAGTACAGCATCACAGGCGCTGGCTTCATGATCCGTCTGATCGCTGGAGATGAAGGAGAACACCATGCACACCACACTTGCCGAACGCGTGCAACGCACCGCACCCGTCTGGCCTGCGGGCCGCGCTGTCGCCCAGCTGCCATTGGCCGGCACGCTGACTGGGCAACCCTGGCTGCAGGTTCTGGACCTGCTGGACATCGGCGTGCTGATCGTCGATGCCCACTGCGAAGTGCAACATGCCAACGCCGCCGCGTTGGCGGCCAACCAGGGTGGCGGAGCGCTGAAGTTCCACAACGGGCGCCTGCAGCTGGGGCCTGCAACACGCGACAAGCTGGAAGCCCTGGTGCGTGGTGCGCTGCGGGGCCAGTGGGCAATGCTGGCGCCGACGCCACCCGAGCAGCCCTGCGCAGTGGCCGTGGTGCCGCTGTTGGGCCTGTCGGCCGATCGGGCTCCGGCTGTGGCGCTGTTGATGGGTGGAGACGGCCGGCCCAGCCGCCTGGCGCTGCAGTTCTTCAAGCAGAACCATGGCCTGACGCCCGCCGAGGCGGCGGTCCTGGACGCCTTGTGCGAAGGTCTCAAACCAGCGCAGATCGCCTCGGCCGGCAAGGTGGCGGTCTGCACCGTGCGCTCGCAGATCAGCGCCGTGCGCAACAAGACCGGCGCCCGCAGCATCGGCCACCTGCTGCGCATGGTCAGCGGGCTGCCACCCATCACGCGCCACGCTGCGCCACAGCTGGCGTGACGCCTCGACCCCGGCAACGCAGCGGGGCAGTGGCAAAACCGGCCCGGCGCTCAGCCCAGCTGCAGAAACTCCACCCAGTTGCCATCCGGGTCGGCCACCATCGCGATGCGCACGCCCGGGCGGATTTCGCGCTCGGTCCAGACCACGCTGGCGCCGGCGTCGGCGCAGGTCTTGACCATCTCGGTCAGGTTGGTGACGGTGATGGTCCAGTAGCGGTAGCCTGCACCGCCCTGGATGCCGCCGGGCGCCGCCGCCGCAGGTGAACTGGGCACCACCACCAGCTTGATCAGGCTGTCGCCGCTGAGCAGGCGGTGCATCGTGCCGCCGCCGGGCATGGCCATCTGGCCTTGCACCTTCAGCCCGATCACGTCGCGGTAAAAGGCCAGCATGGCCTCGCCGTTGGTGGTGACGATGCCCAGGTCGATCGACGACTTGCCGAGTTGGATGCCCATGGTGTGAATCTGCAGAAGTGACGAAGCCCCGGACTCTGCAGCCCGGGGCTTCGTTGGACAGTCACCCGGGCGACCGGGTGTGGCCGTGCCCTTACTTCTTCACTGCGGCAGCAGCCTTGTCATAGGCCGCGCCCAGCGCCTTGCCCGCATCGGAGAGGCCGGTCTTGGTGGCGTCCCAGACCTCACCGCTGGCCTTGCCCATCTTGTCGAGCTCGGCCTGTGCAGCCTTCTTCTTCTCCTTCAGCTCCGACATGTTCGCCGCATGCGCCGCCTTGGTCTCGGCGGTGGCGTTCCTGGTGTCCTTGGCCAGCGCATCGATCTTCTTGTCGGTCTCGGCGATCAGCTTCTTGCCGGCGGCCACGGCCTTCTCCTTCTCCTTGAGGGAGAAGTCCTTGATGCTGTCCCAGGTGGCGGCAGCATGGGCTGACAGGCCAAGGCCCAAGCAAAGCGACAGCGCCGCTGCGGTCTTCCATCCAGACATTGCCTTCTCCTCGATCCAACGCCAGCCCTGGAGCGGCGGGCCGCATGCCGTCCGCTTCCCTGGGCCAGCCAGGGTCACGTCGTTGGATTCTGCACCGCGAAAACGGCCCTGCCGGTGCGCGCCAAAGGCCGGAGTGGGCCCGTCAGAACTTGGTGTAGCCGCCGTCGATGATGAACTGCTCACCGGTGGTGTAGCCTGCCGCGCTGCTGGCCAGGTAAACGGCGATGCCGCCGAAGTCATCGATCTCGCCCCAGCGGCGCGCCGGAATGCGCGGCATCACCGCCCCTGCAAACTTGTCGTTGCCCACCGACTTCTCGGTCATCTCGGTGACGATCCAGCCCGGCAGGATGCTGTTGACGCGGATCTTGTGGCGCGCCAACTCCACCGCCAGCGCCCGCACGAAGGCAGTGACCGCGCCCTTGCTGGCGCCATAGTGGCTGTTGCGTGCCGCGCCTTCCACCGCCGCCGTGCTGGCGGTGGCCACCAGCGATCCACCCTGGCCGTGCGCAGCCATGTGGCGCGCAGCGGCGCGGAAGGTCAGGAACACGCCTTCCACATTGATGCGCTGCACCCGGCGGAACTCGTCGAGCGACATGTCCATCACCATGTTGCCCTTGCCCGACACGCCGGCATTGGCAAAGCAGGCATGTACCGTGCCCAGCGCCGCCACCGATTGCGCAAACGCGATGTCGACCTGGGCTTCGTCGCCCACGTCGCACACCAGGGCATGCACGCGGCTGGCGTCGCCGCCCTGCGCCACCACCTCGGCTGCCAATTGCGCGCGGGCGGCCTCGGTCTTCTCGGCGCGGTTGCCCCAGATCGACACCTTGGCGCCCGACGCCAGCAGCGCCCGGGCCATGCCCAGGCCGATGCCACCGTTGCCGCCGGTGACAACCACGCCGCGGCCGGTCAGGTCAAAGGGTTGGTACATGGTGCGTCTCCTGCTGTCGTGCTTTTTTGAAAAGTCTTCAGACCGCTGTCTGCCCCGGCAACTGCCGGGTGACGGGGTGCGAGCTGCTCAGCCCGCCGTCCACAGCAATCGCCTGGCCGTTGACATAGCTGCTCTGGTCGCTGGCCAGAAACAGCGCCACATTGGCCAGTTCTTCAGGCTGCGCCGCGCGGCGCAGCGGGTTCAGGCGGCCCAGCTTGTGGGTCACGCCCTTGTCCTTGGCGTAATTGAAGGTCGGCTTGGTCATGCCGGTCTCGGTCAGGCCCGGGCAGATCGCGTTGACGCGCACGCCGGTTTCACACAGCTGCTGGGCCGACACCATGGCCAGGTTGATCACACCGGCCTTGCTGGCCGAATAGGCCGGCCCGCCCGCGCCTGAGCGGATGCCCGCCACGCTGGCGGTGCAGATGATGCTGCCGCCGTTGCCCGCCTCGGCCATGGCCTTGCCGGCATGCTTGACCATCAGCCAGGGGCCGATCAGGTTGACGCGCAGCACCTCGGTCCACAGCTCGGGCGTGGCGTCGAAGATGCTGGCCATGCCACCGGCGATGCCGGCATTGGCGAAGGCCACGTCCAGCCGGCCGTAGGCGGTCAGCGCGGCGGCCACCAGATTGGCCACATCGGCCTCCACCCCAGCGTCCATCTGGAACGCGGTGGCCTGGCCACCGGCTTCCACGATGGCCTTGGCGAGATCGCGCACCGCCTCGGTCTTGTCACCCAGCACCAGCTTCGCGCCTTCGGCGGCAAACAGCAGCGCCGACGCCCGGCCGATGCCCGAGCCGGCCCCGGTGATGATGGCCACCTTGCCTTGCAGTCTGTCAGCCATGGCGGGCCCCGGTCAGGTCAGCGATGCGTAACGCTCGAGATGGTGGTCGGCATCGCCGAAGCGCTGCTGGGCCATCGTCAGGCGGCGGAAGGTGTGCGACACCTTCAGCTCCTCGGTCATGCCCATGCCGCCATGCAATTGCACCGCCTCCTGGCTGACCTGGCGGGCCGCGTCGGCCACCTTCACCTTGGCCGCCGACACCACCCGCGCACGCTCGGCCGCATCGGTGGCATGGTCGACCGTGCTGGCGGCCTTGATGGCCAGCGAGCGGGCCTGCTCGGTGCAGATCACCATCTCGACCATGCGGTGCTGCAGCACCTGGAAGCTGCCGATGGCCACGCCGAATTGCTTGCGCTGCTTCAGATAATCCAGCGTCGCATCACAGGCGCCCTTCATCGCGCCGATGGCGTCGGCGCACAGCAACGCGGTGGCGAAGTCATGCGCCTCGTCGATGGCCGCCTGCGCGCCACCGGCCGTGCCCAGCAGCGCATCGGCGCCCACCAGCAGGTTGGTGAACTGCACATCGGCCACCCGCAGGCCGTCCACCGTGCGGCTGGGGTTCAGCACCACGCCAGACGCCGCCGGGTCGATGAGGAACAGGCTGGCGCCCTGTGGTGCAGCCGCCGACACGATCAGCCGGGTGGCCGACGGCGCACCCACCACCACGCACTTGCTGCCTTGCAGCACCCAGCCGCTGCCCTCGGGCGTGGCGGTGGTGGCTGAAGGCGCCAGCTCGTAGCGGCGGCCAGGCTCGTAGCCGGCAAACGCCAGCTGCACCGACCCGTCGATCAGCCCGGGCATCCACGCGCCGCGCTGTGCGGCCGAGCCGCAACGTGCCAGCAGCCGGCCGGCCAGGCCGATGTTGTCAAGCAGGGGCTCGACCACCAGGGCCTCGCCGCAGGCTTCCATCGCTGCCATCAGATCGACCGCGCCGCCGCCGAAGCCGCCATCGGCCTCGGGCAGGGCGATGGATGTCAGGCCCATCTCGGCGAAGGTGGTCCACACGGGGCCGCTGATGCCGGTGGCGGAATTCAGGATCGCCTTGCGCTGCTCAAAGCTGTAGTGCGATGCCAGGTACTTTTGCAGGCTGTCGGCCAGTTGCTGTTGCTCGTCGCTGTAGTCGAAGTTCATGCTGTCGTCCTCACAGTCCCAGGGACGCCTTGGCGATGATGTTGCGCTGGATCTCATTGGACCCGGCGTAGATGCTGGCCTTGCGGTAGTTGAAGTAACGCGGCGCCAGGCGGCTGGTGAAGAAGTCGATGCTGCCGTTGTCCACGGCCTTGAAGGGCGCAGCCATCGGCCCGGCGGCCTGCATCATCAGCTCGGTGATCATCTGCTGCACCTCGGTGCCGCGAATCTTCAACATGCTGACATCGGCACCCGGCGGCTGGCCGGTGCGGCGCATCTTGTCGAGGAAGCGCATCGACGTGACTTCCAGCGCGTCCAGCTCGATCTCCACCCGCGACAGCTTGTCGCGAAAGCGCGGGTCGTCGATCAGCGGCTGGCCGTTCTTGTGCTCGCGCCGG